>NZIK01000044.1 GCA_002691625.1 Alteromonadaceae bacterium | reverse complement strand
TTTTTGTTGCCATCGATTAAGTCTCCGTGAGTAAAATCTACGGGGACTATTTTACGGGGTAGCTCCGCCGGGAAAAGACGGTCTAAATTGATCGCTTACGTAACAGCAGCTAAAGGAGCATAAACAAATGAACACACAGGATATACAACAAGGTAACGCTGGTGGACTTGTAACGATCACAGAGAAGGGCTTAAATGTAGTAGCTACCCTTGACGGTCTATTGACAGTTAGAGGCTATGAGGGCGTCTACAAGTGTTCTGATTGTAGTCATGAAGCTCATTACCCTGAAGTGGACTTATGGACGCGCTGTGATGCTTGTTTTAGTAATCTGGTTACAGATGACGACGTTACGAGCCTTGATAAGATTGACCCTATCTAAAACGCTATGCTAGATGATGTGGTACACTTTGGGGATTCTCAGGTGTACCCATCACCACTAAAAAAACTAAGTCGCATCCACCCGTTATCAGCCTCAAATAGTCCCTAGCGTTTGTTAATGAAATGTACTGAAAAAATGAGAAAACGATTAAAACGTTTTTTTTCAGCGGCATGGGACGACGCAATCGTCACAGAAGGGAGGACCTTTCTACCTCCCCCCCTTGTGAGTTTTCAATTAAATGTTAAATTAACATCTGATCAAAGTACTGTATTCTCAATGTCTTAATGTAATGAAAAGGAAATTCAATGCTAAAAATGAAACTAATTCTGCTATTTTTTTGCTTTAGTCCACTAGCTTTAGCAGAAGCTATATGGGGTCCAACTTTAGAGTTTGGAGATTGGGAAGCTGTTGTTATTACAGATGATTTTGAAAATGAAAAACGACCTATAATGACTGGAAATGTCTTCGAAGAGGATGGTTCAGAGAAGTTAGGAAGATTTACAATTAGCAGATTTAAACAACTCTCCACCGGAATACATGCTGAAGTAAGTATATACATAAGCTTTTTTTCTGGGGCTTGGCCTGAATGTGACTACGAGCAAACTAAGTATAAAATTGATGAGGGAAAGTCGTTGCAATTCCCTAAAATTGGGCATACCTGCGAGACTTTGATACTCAATCCCCAACTAATTAAAGAAATGAAAAAGGGAAATGTTCTGAAAATAAAAGTTAAAAATCAAGTGGGTACAATATCTTTGAAGGGATTTACTAAAGCTTGGGAATATAGTGCGAGGGAGTTTCTCTCAGCAAACTGAAGGTAGGTTGAAATAAGCTCTTAAATTACGTTTTAGAGTAAAACATGTTTTCAAAGTCATCGAATATTTAGCGTTATGTAATTAACCTCAACCGGCGGCATGACAGCCAAGCGTTATGGCCGCATTGGTGACTCGCCGGTCATTGGTGCAGGTACCTGGGCCGATAATAGCAGTTGCGCGGTATCAGCCACCGGCCACGGTGAGTTTTTTATTCGTTACCATGTCGCTGCAGATATTTGCTCACGGATGAAGTATACCGGCGTCAGTCTTGATGAGGCGGCCAATACAGTAATTAACGGTGTGCTGGTTGAAGCCGGCGGCGATGGCGGCATCATAGCGATTGACCATGATGGCAATATTGCGGCGGTGTTTAATTCAGCCGGGATGTACCGGGCGCAAATTGATACGGATGGCAAAGTGAAAGTTGGCATCTATAAAGATTGGATTGAGTAAAACTGATACCGGGCATTGATACCTGTTAATGCCCGGAATGCTTTAAAAGGTGATGTAAGTAGGGTTTCTGCGTTCAGAAAGCCTGCTGAAATCACCTTTTCCTCCTCCTAAATTACCCCCTTATTACGACCAAAGTAGTGTTAAGAAAAAGTTAACATTCCATCACATTCTGAACTAGGCTTATTACAGGGCAAGACGCCCCAGAGGCTGTCTTAATAGCCGGGCAACCCAGCCCCGTTATATAGCTGTAGTATGCGCTATCACCCTCTTGATAATAACAATCACGCCACAGCAGAGCGTAAGGTTTATTCGTGGCAAAGGAGGATCTATGGAATCGTTACTGGTAGGTAAATACATGAGTCAGCATCCGGTTAAGCTCACTGAGTCCATGCCGGTGGCTGAAGCGGTAGAAAAGTTATTGCAAAACAACCAGTCCGGTGGCCCTGTGCTGGATAACGCAGGGGAGTTGTGTGGTTTTTTATCCGAACAGGACTGCATTAAAGCCATGGTGGAATCGACCTATTACCGTGAGCAGGTCTGTCGCGTAGGTGAAATCATGAAAACGCCGGTACTGACGGTGCGTGATGACATGTCGATTCTGGAAGTGGCGGAAAAACTACTGGTAGAAAAACCCAAGGTGTATCCGGTGGTCAATAGCGATAACAAGCTGGTCGGCTGCATTACCCGCAGTCAGATCCTGTTTGCTATCGATAAACACTTACACGCGGAATACCCCAAAACCGCCTGATAAGGCCGATAACGCCTGATTTATACAGTGATGCTGGCATAATAAAAGACCAGCAGGCTGGCATTCGGGATATTGAGACTGGAAAAATGGTTGCGGTTCTTCTAGGATCGCTGCGTTTTTAGTTTCCGGATGTTATCTGCTTTTATGTCAAAGCCTTCGCCGATCGGTGCGTTACTCAGTCAATTGCCGCAATGTCTTATTAAAGACAGGTTTCCTATACGCCGCCAGTTACATAAACTGGGTAAGGCCGATCTAACTAATGAGAGCAATCAGCAGCAATTGGCAAAAGTCATCGAGCGTATTAATGCTTCGGTGGAAAAGTGCTCGGCGCGCCAGGCGTCTATTCCGGATATTGCTTATCCGCCGCTGCCGGTCAGTGACAGAAAGGATGACATCAAACAGGCCATTGCCGACAATCAGGTAGTCATTATCGCCGGTGAGACCGGCTCCGGTAAAACCACCCAGATCCCTAAAATCTGCCTGGAACTTGGCCGGGGCGTGGCCGGTACCATTGCCCACACCCAGCCACGGCGACTGGCCGCCCGCAGCGTGGCCAACCGCATTGCCGATGAACTCAACACCACTATTGGTGATCTAGTCGGTTTTAAAATTCGCTTTTCTGATCAGGTCAGCGACAACAGTCTGGTAAAACTGATGACCGACGGTATGCTGCTGGCCGAAATGCAGCAGGACCGTTTTCTGAATCAGTACGATACCATCATTATCGATGAGGCCCACGAGCGCAGCCTGAATATCGATTTTCTGATTGGTTACCTTAAGCAACTGCTGGCAAAACGCCCGGAACTGAAGGTCATTATTACCTCGGCAACTATCGATCCCGAGCGTTTCTCGCGCTATTTCAACGATGCGCCAATTATCGAAGTGAGCGGCAGAACCTTTCCGGTAGAAGTTCGCTATCACGACCCGGAAGACGCCGAGGACGATGCCGATCAGGTGGAGCGGATCATCCACGCGGTAGACGAGTTGATGCGCGAACCACCGGGTGACATTCTGGTGTTTTTAAGCGGTGAGCGTGAAATTCGCGATACCCAGGATGCATTGAGTCGCCGTCAGTATCGGCATACTGAAATCATTCCGNTGTATGCAAGATTNTCGGCNTCTGAGCAACANCGGATCTTTCAGTCGCACAGCGGNCGACGNATCGTANTGTCNACNAACGTTGCNGAAACCTCNCTAACNGTNCCNGGCATTAANTATGTTATCGACCCGGGNACNGCNCGNATNTCCCGCTACAGCGCGCGCAGTAAAGTACAGCGCCTGCCNATTGAGCCGATNTCCCAGGCNTCAGCNAATCAGCGNGCCGGTCGATGCGGCCGGGTCTCNGAAGGTATCTGTATTCGTNTNTANTCNGANCAGGATTANGACANCCGGCCGGCNTTTACNGANCCNGAAATTCTGCGNACNAANCTGGCCTCNGTTATTCTGCAAATGGCCAGNCTGGGCTTNGGTGANATTAACCAGTTTGATTTTGTGCAGCCGCCGGACAGTCGTCAGATTAACGATGGGTTTCGTTTACTGGAAGAAATTGAAGCCATTTCCCGTAAAAAAGGTCGGGTTACGTTAACCAAACTGGGCCGGCAGATATCCCGCTTACCGGTGGACCCGCGTTATGCCCGAATGGTGGTGGCAGCAGGTGAGTTTAACGCGCTGATGGAAGTNATGGTGATTGCGNCCGGGTTATCCATTCAGGATCCCCGTGAGCGTCCGCAGGATAAACGGGCACAGGCCGATGAGGCGCACAGTGAATTTGCCGATAAAGACTCTGATTTTATTGCCCTGTGGAATTTATGGTTGGCCTTTAGGGAGCAACAAAAAGCGCTATCGAACAGCCAGTTGCGTAAATGGTGCCATGGCCATTTTATCAACTACCTGCGCATGCGCGAGTGGCAGGACATCGTTAGNCAGTTNCGTAAGTCTGTGGCNGAAATCGATTTNNGNATTACCAGTCAGGCNGCNGATTANCAGGCCATCCATCAGGCNTTGTGTAGCGGTTTGTTATCCCATGTGGGCATGAAAGANAAAGACCGCGAATACCTNGGTGCGCGCAANACCAAATTTATGATCTTTCCCGGCTCAGGNCTNGCCAAAGCCAATCCCAAATGGATTGTGGCAGCCGAGCTGGTNGAAACCTCCAAACTNTTNGGCCGCATGGTAGCCAAAATTGAACCGCANTGGCTGGAATCGCTGGGCGAGCANCTGGTNAANCGCAANTACGCNGAACCGCACTGGTCNAANAAACGCGGCGCAGTGACGGCCAGNGAGCGGGTNACCTTATTCGGCCTGCCAGTCGTGGCGCAGCGATANGTGACNTACAGCCAGATAGATCCGGCCACCTGTCATCAGCTCTTTATCCGTGAGGCGCTGGTTAATGGCGAAACCAAGCTGCGGTATGCCTTTTTAGAAGATAATCAGGCGTTGCTTGAACTGGCCGATGGCTGGGAGCAGAAAACCCGGCGTCGGGATCTTATGGTCGACGAACAAATCCTGGTGGACTTTTACGCCGATAAACTGCCCCTTGAAGTGAATAACGACGCCGCCTTTAAAAAGTGGTTAAAAGGGCAGTCCTCTACCGACTTTTTGCGCCTGACCGANCAGGANGTGTTTCGTGAGCAACCCGGCACNTCNGCGGCTAATGCGTTTCCAGACGTTTGGCAGCAGGGCAATATCACCCTGCCGCTGAGCTATCATTTTGAGCCTAACGCCGACGACGATGGCGTGACGGTAAGTATCCCTTTACCGTTGCTTAATCAGGTGGTGGAAGACGGCTTTGACTGGCAGGTTCCGGGCCTGCGCGAAGAGCGGGTAGTCCAATTAATAAAAAGTCTGCCCAAACGCCTGCGGCGTAACTTTGTGCCCGCGCCGAATTACGCGCAGGCGGCACTGGCAGATATGCGGATGCAGGAAGAAAAGTCCGGCAAGCCGATTAAGCTTCTCGATGCACTGACCACTAAGTTACTGAGAATGACCGGGGTGAGGGTAGCGCCAGAGGACTGGCACCCTGAGCAACTGGACAAACACGTGATAATGCATTTTGCTGTGGTGGATGCTGAGAACAACGTACTTGGCCGCGGCGATGATTTGCAAGCCTTAAAGGACCGCCTGCAGGGGCGGGTAAAAGAGACCTTTGAGCAGGCTGCCACACCGGAACTTGAGCGAAAGGATATCACCGCCTGGGATTTCGATACGCTGCCTGCCAGCTTTACCCAAAAGCACGGCGGCTTTGAGGTCCAGGCCTATCCCGCGCTGGTTAATCATAATGGCAGGGTAGACATCGAACTGATTGCAGAGCAGGAAAAAGCTCATGCTCTGCATCAACAGGGGCTNAATCGNTTANTGATGCTGGGTATGCCGTCGCCGGTGAANTANCTNGAGCAGAANCTGCCAAANAAAGCNAANCTGGGNCTNTATTTTAACCCCTTTGGNCAGATTAAAGCGCTTATTGANGATTGCATTCTGGCTGGCATCGACGCGCTCAGCCANGAATTTCAGGCNNAGCACGAGCTGGTNATTCGNGATAAAGAAAGCTTCGACCGGTGCCTNGANCATGTGCGNGCCAANATCAATGAGTCGGTNCTGGCCATTGCCCAGCAGGTAGAAACCGGTCTTACNCTGGCNCATCAGTGTCAGAAGAAAATGAAAGGNAANGTGTCACTGGATATGGTGGCTGGCCTTAACCATNTCAAACAACATCTGGGNACGCTGGTGTATCCGGGCTTTGTGGCGGAGGTGGGNTTTGCCCGNCTGGCCGATTGGAACCGCTATATTAAGGCATTGGCNCGCAGGNTGGAAAAACTGCCGGTCGATCCGAANCGTGACCGCTTACAACAAATTACGNTGGATAAAGTCGANCAGGCCTATGCNGCNGTACTCAACAAATACCATGCCGATAAAGTACCTGCCGAACTGGCAGAAGTGCGTTGGATGATTGAGGAGCTTCGGGTATCTCTGTTTGCTCAGCAACTGGGGACGGCTTATCCAATCTCNGCTAAACGGGTGTTAAGCGTCCTTGAGGCTTATTAGCCCCTGGACTTAAAACCAACAAATAACGTTATTTTAAACTTAACCCTCGGAGCTGGTCTGAAATTACATTGACAACTCACGAATGTCACCCTATAAACTNGTNAGTAGTCAGGGCAGTNTTGCCTTTCCATTTGCAGTTGAGGTGAGAGGAGAAGTAAGTAAATGTTAGGATACGANGATAAACGCAACTTTTTCAGGATGATGGTTAACTCTCCGTGTCAGTTACAAATAATCGATGANGAGTCGAGCNGGACNCTCCAGGCNGTGTGNAAGGATATCAGNGCAACCGGTATGTCGTTGGAAGTNGATGAGCCNTCAATTGAAGTCGGCACCCAGGTGAGCGTNAGCATCGATTCAACCAGTTCNCANATACCGTCGTTATCAGCAGTNGCNAANGTGGTGCGTTGCGTACCAGAGTCTGATAGCAGTTGTATTGTGGGTGTTGAAATTTCTGAGATGAAATAAGATACGGTGANCTGGTTAAGCGCTACCTNTGGCGGGCAGCGCTGGTATTCGTANGNTTCTTTTATTNCTTACCTGCTATAAAACCACACAAACNAACCCTTTCAGNTAATAGCCTTCCGGATAATTCAGACCNACNGGATGATCAGGNGCCTGCGACAAATGCTCAANAATTTGCACCCGCCTGCCAGCATCCAGCGCCGCATCTGCNACAATTTTNTGAAACANCGACTGCTCCATCAAACCCGANCAGCTGAACGTCAGCAAAATACCGCCGGGTTTNACCGCGTGAATGCCGTACATGTTGATATCNTTGTANCCGCGGCAGGCCCGNTTAAGNGACGCTTTGCTGTCGACAAACTTNGGNGGGTCGAGGATCACCATATCNAATTGCTGTTGCTGNNTATGGTAATTGCGCANCACCTCAAANACATCGCCNTTTACCTGGCTACACNGCTCGGGGGNAAAACCNTTNAGCTCGATATGGCGGCTGGCCATATCCAGTGCCGGTTGTGAGACGTCAACGTTAGTCACGTGGGAAGCACCGCCATTCAGGGCGTAACAGGCAAAGGTGCCGGTATAACTAAAACAATTCAGCACGCTGGCCTGCTCCGCGTAGCGGCTGGCGGCTAAACGGTTTTCGCGCTGGTCGAGATAAAAGCCGGTTTTATGACCGGTATGCGGGTTAACCAGAATTTTTACGCCGTGTTCAACGATTTCTACTTCTTCAGGGATGTCGCCATGCAGGGGCTGGATCAGCGGCTCGAGTCCTTCTTTCGTTCTGACATCCACATCACTGCGCTCCATAATAGCCACGTCAGGCAGTAACTTTTGTAGCGCCCAGACAATCTTACTGCGATGTTTATCGGCACCAGCACTAAGCAATTGCAGCACTGCCAGGTTGTTATACAAATCTATAGTTACGCCCGGTAACCCATCGGACTCGGCAGCAATCAGCCGACAGGCATTGGTATTTGCCTGCTGCATCAGGCGCTGGCGGAGCTGCCAGGCCTGTTCGATACGGCGCAGAAAAAACGCGTTATCGATGACTTCCTGCTGATTGAATGTCCAGATACGCACGCGTATTTGTGAAGATGGAGAATAAGCACCACGGCCTAACCATGAGCCGTCAGCGGCCACTACGTCCACCGTATCACCACTGCGGCAGCGACCTTTTACAGTTGCCACTGCACCATCGAATACCCAGGGGTGATGACGTTTAAGCGATTTCTCGCGACCTTCTTGTAATATAACGGTAGCAGGCATACTCTGACATTCTTCTTAAGTTCGACCGGCGCGCAGTATACTGGTTATTGCCGTTCACTGCACGGCCCGGTTTATTTGCCACAGGACTGGCTATGTCTGCTTCTGCCGTTGTTATCACCAATCATTTGCATGAAATGGATTTTCAAACCATTCATGAGTTTATCCGTAACAGTTACTGGGCGAGAAACATCCCCGTGTCTACTTTACAAAAAGCACTGCAAAATTCGCTGTGTTTTGCGGCGCTTGATGCGCAGCAAAATACTATCGGGTTTGCCCGAATGGTCACCGACAAAGCCACTTTTGGTTATCTGTCTGATGTGTTTGTGTTGCCTGAATGGCGCGGTCGCGGCGTAAGCCGTGAAATACTCGAAGCGGTAGTTGCCCATCCTGATTTACAAGGGCTCAGACGCTTTATGCTGGCCACCAAAGACGCCCATGGTTTATACACAAAATACGGTTTTTCACCGGTGGAAGACGCCAGTCCGTTAATGCAAATCTGGCAGCCGGATATTTATCAACAATGAGTGTTTTCATGCAATTTATTCAACATACCGAAGGTAACATGGAGTCGGGTTTGTCACTGCAAACCATCGAGTTACCTGTTCCTACAACGACTCAGGTGCTGGTTAAAGTCGCCGCGTTTGCGGTTAATCGCGCCGATTTACTCCAACGCGCAGGGCATTATCCGCCGCCCAAAGGCGAGAGCCCGATTTTAGGGCTGGAAGTAAGTGGGGTTATTGAGTCGGTTGGCGAGGCGGTGACCGACTGGCAGCCCGGGCAGCGGGTCTGTGCCATTGTTTCAGGTGGCGGTTACGCCGAGTATGTGGCTATTGAGGCCAGTCACCTGATGGCCGTTCCAGAAGCGCTATCCGATGCCGAAGCGGCCGGTTTAAGCGAAGTGTTCTTAACCGCTTACCAGGCCCTGCGCTGGGTTGGACAGTTGGACAATGGCCAGAAAGCCCTGATACATGCGGGCGCCAGCGGGGTAGGTCTTGCTGCTCTGCAACTGTGCAAGTTATGGGGCATCAGCACCGCGACCACCGCCTCATCCGCACAAAAACTGGCCGTTTGTGAAGCGGCCGGGGCCGAATTGCTGGTGAACTATAAGCAGCAGGATTTTGTGGCTGAGCTCAAATCGCACTGGCCTGAGGGGGTTAATATGGTGCTGGACATGGTGGCTGGCGATTACCTGAACCGTAATCTTAAAGTGCTCGCCACCGACGGCTCGGTAGTGTACCTGGCCATGATGGCCGGACGCTTTGCCGACAAACTTGATATGGCGCTGTTACTGGGTAAACGAGCCAGTGTGCGCGGCACCACACTGCGTAATCGCGACAATGACTATAAAGCCCGGCTGGTAGAGGCCTTTCGCCAGGATTGTTTACCCGCGTTTAGCAATGGTGAATTAAAAGTACCGGTTGATACGGTCTATACAGTGAATGAAGTCGAACAAGCCCATCAGCAGGTGCTGAACAACAATACCAGCGGTAAGGTTGTCATCAGCTGGTAATTTAGCGCTGGCCCTGGTTAGTCAGGGCGTCGCTACTTCGAATTTAATGTAAATTTTCAGGAGACGTTATGAGTGAACAATATGTCCCGCCTAAGGTCTGGGTAAATGACACTGCCGGTGGCAATAAGTGGGCGAACATCAACAGCCCGGAATCCGGTGCCCGTTTTGAGCGAGAACTGCCGGTAGGCGAGCATCCACTGCAGCTTTATTCGCTGGGTACGCCAAATGGTCAGAAGGTCACCATTATGCTGGAAGAGTTGCTTGCCGCAGGTGTTTCAGCCGCAGAGTATGATGCGTTCCTGATTAACATCGGTGACTCCGACCAGTTCTCATCGGGGTTTGTGGCGGTGAATCCGAATTCTAAAATCCCGGCGCTAGTTGATAAATCAGGCGATCAAGACGTGAACGTGTTCGAATCAGCGTCTATTTTGGTTTATCTTGCGGAGAAGTTTGGTCAGTTTCTGCCCGCAAAAGGTTTCGCCAGAACCCAAACCCTTAACTGGTTGTTCTGGGCACAGGGCTCCGCACCGTTTTTAGGTGGCGGTTTTGGCCATTTTTATGCTTATGCCGATGAGAAACAGCAATACCCGATTAATCGTTTTGCCATGGAAGCGAAACGCCAGTTGGATGTGCTGGATAAGCATCTGGCGCAGAATACCTATATGGCGGGCGATGAATACACTATAGCTGATATGGCTATCTGGCCATGGTATGGCTGTTTGGCCCTGGGCAATCTGTATAACGCCGCCGAGTTTCTGCAGGTCCATACTTATACTCATGTAAGGCGCTGGGCGGGACAGGTTCAGTCTCGGGAGGCCGTGCAGCGAGGCCGGATAGTAAATCGCACCTTTGGCGAGGAGTGGGAACAACTTCGGGAGCGCCATGAGGCTGCGGATATTGATAAAGTGCTGGCTAATAAGCCTGCTTAAGATGCCTGGTAGTAAGAATTATTTCATTAAATAGTTCTTTCAGATATAGGTTTTTGCTTACTTTATAGTGTTAGTGCATAAGGCTGTTTATAGATGGTTGCCGGAGTCGCCGGCAGCGACCAAAGGGTGTTGTGCGACCCGGTGACCGGGAACCACTCTAGACTCCCCGCAGCCCTTATCAGTGAAAAGCGTCATCGTCACTGACAGAACAAACTGGACCGTCAATGACGGCACATCCCTGTGCCGCATCGACTGAATCCTCATCCATGATGATTCTTCCAGTTTGTTATGTCTGCCAGTGACAATGACAACACTGAATAAGGGCACAAGTTCTTCTTTCTTAGACTTAAATACCAGGATGACCAAAAGTCACGTTTTCTGAATGCCGTGCCAATTGATTAGGGGTTATAACCGGTATCTTCTTTGGTCGGTGATTCGGCAGCGTTACGGGCTAAATCATCGCAGCGTTCGTTTTCCGGATGGCCACTGTGGCCTTTTACCCAGTGCCAGTTGACTTCATGTTGCTTAATCACCTCATCGAGGGCCTGCCACAGGTCGGCATTTTTAACCGGCTTTTTATCTTTGGTACGCCAGCCATTGCGCCGCCAGTTGTGGATCCACTGATTGATACCGTTCTTGACGTACTGACTGTCGGTGGTAAGTTCTACCTGGCAGGGTTTAGTCAGTAATTTGAGCGCTTCAATAGTGGCCAGCAGTTCCATACGATTGTTAGTGGTTAGCGTAAATCCTTCGCTGATTTCTTTACGGTGCTTGCCGTAAATTAAAATTGCACCATAGCCGCCAGGGCCAGGATTGCCTAAACAAGAGCCGTCGGTATAAATATGCACAGATTGTTGGGCCACGGATTCTCCTTTTTTTAACCTCAAGCGTGGTCACTTGGCAGTGGCTTGGTATACTACCGCAAACAGCAATAAGATAAGAGTGGTTTATGCGTCAAATTGTACTGGATACAGAAACAACGGGTATTGATCCGAAAGAAGGCCACCGGATCATCGAAATAGGGTGTGTGGAAGTGATCAACCGTCGTCTTACCGGCAATCATTTTCATGTTTATATTAATCCCAAGCGCGAAATTGAACAGGAAGCCATTGAGGTTCACGGTATTACCAACGAATTTCTGGCTGATAAGCCGGTATTTGCCGATGTAGCCGGTGAGTTTATAGAGTTTATTCGTGGTGGTCAGTTAGTTATTCATAACGCGCCCTTCGACGTGGGCTTTATGGATCACGAATTTGCCATGCATGGCCCCACCGCGAGCGTAAAAACCAAAGAAATTTGCGGTGTGCTGGATACCCTGGTACTGGCCCGTGATATGCACCCCGGACAAAAGAATAACCTGGATGCGCTGTGTAAGCGTTATGGTATCGACAACAGCCATCGTGAACTGCACGGCGCATTACTGGATGCCGAGATCCTGGCCGACGTGTACCTGATGATGACCGGTGGACAGACCGATCTGAATCTTAGCGGTAACAATCAGGCCAATTCAGGCGGTGCTGAGGTGATCCGCCGAATTCCCCGTAATGGAAAAAAATTAAAGGTTATTCAAGCTACTGCCGATGAATTAACACAGCATGAGGCGCGTCTGGACCTGGTACAAAATCCAATCTGGCGCCAGTAAACCGGTGAATTTTGCCAACACAGGGCTAATTGGGTGAGCAGAGCATTACTGACAATCTTGAGTGTAGCACTGGCCTTTACGGTAAGTGCTCAGGAGCCTGCTGAGCAGGGGGCTGAGCCAGCGCCGGAGGCTACCGCTCGGCAAGCGGAGAGTGAATCACCCATTGCGCTGATTGGTAACGATTATGAAAATGGGATTAAGCTGCTGCAAAACCGTTTTCGTATCGATCACAATGTTAAGGAAGTCACCATGGTGTTCTTCCGGGAGTACGGCTCTGCGCCCGTGGTGCTGGTGCGCCCGGATGGCTCCAAGATATTCCAGTCGCAGGTAGAAGGCGAGGACATCTTCTGGTTCGATTCTGATACCTACGACATGATCAGCATTAAAAATCCGGTGCCCGGCCCGTGGCAGGCGGTAGGGCAAATTATCGAAGGTAGCCGCGTAATGGTGCTCTCTGACATTGCTTTGCATGCAGAGCCCTTACCTCCCATTTTATTTTCCGGTGAAATTCTCAAACAAACGGCCTACCTGACCAACGGCGATAAACCCATCGATTACAGCCAGTTTCGTGACGTGGTTGAGCTGACCATTGACCTGGTGAGCACGAATAACCCGAATTACGATAATTTCGGTGCCGACGACCAGCAAATTGCAACGTTTGAAGATAACGGCCGCGGCATGGATGAAGCGCCGCTGGACGGTGTGTTTACCGGCCAGTTTAATTTGAATGTACCGGCGGGTGAGTGGCAACCTGTTTTTCGCGTCACCACACCAATGTTTACCCGTGAACAGGTGGATCCGCCACTCAGGCTTTATCCTAACCCGGTTAAAATAGACGTTGAACTCGACGGCGGCGGAAACGATTATCACAAATTGCTGATCGATGTAGACCGTGACCTGGTGGACATCAACACGTTACTGGTAGACGGTAAAGTACGCTATCCCAACGCCGACGTGCGCAACTTTTCACTCACAGAGTTGGGAGGTGATGTTCGCGAATACCTTATCATTGCCTATGATTACGGTATTTTCAGAGTAAAAATGACCGCTTATGGTAAAACTGTTAATGGCCGTGACTTTATTCTGGATGTGCCGGAGTTCACCTTTTTAGTGGCGGAACCTGAATTACCAGAGCCTGAGGTTACTGAATCGGCTGCCGACAACAACGTGGATGAAGTGATACCTGAGCAGCCGGTTATCAGTGACGAAGAAGAAGGTATGGACGACGACACCCTGATGATGTGGCTGATCATTGTTAACGGCAGTATTGTTGGCGTTGGACTGCTCGGTGCTATTGTGGTTATCGTCCTGAGGCGCGGTAAAGGCAAGGGAAGTGTGCAGCCAGCTAAAGCAAAGGCTGATGCGAAAGCCGCAGCTAAACCAGCCGAGGCGGCCAGGCCGGGATTCTTAGGCGGTCTGCTGGGTAAGTTCAAAAAGCCTAAAGAATAACCTGCAAGTGCCGGTTTTGCTGGCTTTTCGGTCAACGTGGCGAATTATCAGGCAAACGATCCAAAGAATGACACTTTCGTGAAAAAAACCGTTGACTCCTTTCGGGGTAATACGTATCATCTGCGCCGCAGTGAGGGACAGGGTAACCTACTTATCCAAGTAACTTGCTGAAATGATTGAAAATGTGGAGCGGTAGTTCAGTTGGTTAGAATACCGGCCTGTCACGCCGGGGGTCGCGGGTTCGAGTCCCGTCCGCTCCGCCACTTTTCAATTGTGACTAAAGGCTTTATGGAGCGGTAGTTCAGTTGGTTAGAATACCGGCCTGTCACGCCGGGGGTCGCGGGTTCGAGTCCCGTCCGCTCCGCCATTT
>NZIK01000043.1 GCA_002691625.1 Alteromonadaceae bacterium | reverse complement strand
GCGACATTGCCCTTCCTTCAGCTTAGAAGCGGGGAACGAGATCAGAATATAATTAATGAGGTGGGGGCGGCACTACTACCGCGGAGCGGTTTAGTCCATCGCTCATAGCCGCCCTGGAAAGTTCGCTACAAATTTGTCCGCCGCAATAAAAACAGCCCGCATTAAGCGGGCTGGTTAATCGTTAAATAACGGTTTTATACCTCGGCAGCTGCCAATTCATCTTCAAGCTGTCTTGTTTCATCTGCCCGTGGTTTGGTAAAACGCGCAAGTCCAAGGTAGATAACCGGCGTGAGGTAAAGGGTAAAGATTACCGCAATACCAAGCCCACCAAACACCACCCAGCCAATGGCGTTACGGGCTTCGGCACCGGCGCCGCTGGATAAGATGAGCGGTAATCCACCTAAAATCGTGGAAACCAGCGTCATCATTATCGGGCGTAGGCGAACCTTACCGGCTTCAACTATTGCGTCGTATACACCATAACCACGATCACGTAATTGGTCAGCAAATTCAACCAGCAGGATGGCATTCTTGGCCAGCAGACCTATCAGCATCACCAGCCCAATTTGTGAATACACATTGATTGAGGTGTTCGTAAGGTAAAGGGCATAAATTGCAGCAGCGATACCGAATGGCACGGTGAGCATAACAACCACTGCGCTGTTCACACTTTCGAACTGCGCGGCCAGTACTAAAAACACAATCACAAACGCCAAGATGTAAGTCATGGCGACTTGTTGTGAGGTTTCCTCGTATGCTTGTGCCTCGCCGAGGAAAATCGTACCAATGCCTTCCGGCAGCACTTCGTCACCAATGTTTCTAAGCTTCGTTACGGCATCATTGATAGTGATATCTTCCGGCATGCTCATGTCGAGTTTGATGGCGCGGCGCTGGGCCTGACGCTCTAGCTCGGCAGCTACACCTTCTTCAGTGATGTAGGCCACGCTGGATAACGGGATAAGACTGCCGTTATCTGACTTCACATACAGGTTGGTGAGGTCAGACGGATCGCTGGTATTTCTGTCATTGGTTTGCAGAATGATAGGGATAGCCTGATCGCCAATATTCAAATCAATGATGTCATTACCGCCGATAGCGGCACGCAGGGTTGAGGATATATCACTAAGCGGTACACCTAACTCATCAGCCCGGCGGCGGTCGATGTTAACTCGCAATTGCGGCTGAGTGGGTTTATAGCTAATTCGGGGCGCACCTAGCTCCGGCATTTGCTCTTCAATGGCCGCAGCATAGACCAGGGCAGCGTCATAAATACGCTCGTAGGTGTCACCGGTAAGCGCCAGCTCAAGGCCACCACTCTGACCTCGCAGATTGAGACTGTTGCCACCAAAGGCATTACCCGGTGCTCCCGGCACTGATTGCAGTTTAGGGCGTATTTCACCAATGATTTCCTGTACCGATTTGTCACGCTCATCCCAGTGTTTCAAATCGGCGGTAATGAATACGATGTTCGGATCCCAACTGCCTACTACAGTGTAAATCGACGCGATTTCCTCACTTTCCACGTATGGCATCAACAGGCTTTCCATACTCATGGCCTGGCGGTCCATAAAGTTGCGTCCTACGCCGTCTGGCCCGCGGGCAAATATCCGAATGGTGCCGCGGTCTTCGCTGGGCAGTAACTCGTTTTCAATGCTCTGTGACGTAAAGTAAGCGCCGCCAGCAGCCAGTAAACACAATGCCAGCACTAACCAGGCGTATCTTAACGACCATACCAGGGTGGTTTTGTAAAACTGCAGGCAGTAGTGACCGAGTCGGCCCAGCGTGGCATCAAACAAACTGCGTTTATTGGCTTTTGGTGATTTTACCGGCAGTCGGGCGGTTAGTGCGGGTACCAGTGACAAGGCCACAAAAGAGGAAATAATCACTGAGCCGGCCAGTACACCGCCAAATTCTCGGAATAATCGCCCGGCCGTTGAAGGCAGAAAAGCAATGGGGATGAATACCGACGCTAATACCGCCGTGGTAGCGATAACCGCGAAAAATACTTCCCGGGTGCCAATTACGGCTGCTGCTCTGGCACCTAAGCCCATGGCACGGCGTCGCTGAATGTTTTCTGATACCACGATGGCGTCATCTACAATCATGCCGGTGGCGAGAACCAGTGCCAGCAGGGTTAGAATATTTACTGAAAAGCCGAGCAGCCAGATGATTGCCAGGGCACCCGTCAGAGATACCGGAATGGATAACGCTGGCACAATGGTCGCCCGCCAGGAACCGATAAAAAACAGCGGGGTAAACACCACCAGAATAATGGTTAAGCCCAGGGAAAAGGCGACCTCTTCCACCGAGTCGCGAATAAATTCGGCGTCATCGGAGGTAACCTGAATTTGCATTTCAGGAAAGCGCTCATCGAAGGTGTCGACCATGGCCAGAATTTCATCCGAAATCTCAATGGTGTTTGAGCTGGCCTGACGGATAACACCAATACCAATTACCGGTTTGCCGTCGAGGCGCACGGCGCTGGTGGAATCGGCCGGACCGAAATACACACTGGCCACATCTCCAATGCGGGTATCGCCGGTAATCACAATGTCTTTGATATCTTCGGCGGGGAGGGAAGTGGCGTCGGCCCGCACGATGAGCATCTGATCGCTGGACTGGATGCTGCCTGCCGGTACGTCAAACGGGGCGGTGCGCAGCACATTGGCTACGTCAGTCATCGACAACCCAAAGCTGGTAAGGCGCAGAGGATCTACCGAGACTCGCAGTACCCGTTCGCGATCGCCGTTAAGGGTAACATCTGCCACGCCGGGAATACTTAAAAATAGCGGCGCTAAATCGGTATCAACTCTCTCTGTGAGTGTTTCCGCATCGAGGGTTTCGCTGGAAATAGCCAGACTAACAACGGCCTGAGCATCGTTATCTGCCTTGATAATAGACACCTGTTCTACTTCATCGGGCAATTGCCGTTGTACGCGGCTGACTGATTCACGAGTTTCGTTGGCGGCATCGTCAAGGTTAATGCCGGGGCGAAATTCCACCCGCACCCGGGCCGAGTTTTCTTCGCTCTGGGCGTAGATGTTTTTCACGCCACTCACCCGGGCTACCGCACCTTCGAGGTGAGCGGTGACTTCTGCATCTACCGTTTCCGGTGACGCATTAGGATATTGCGCACTTACCGTAATGGTTGGCGTGTCTACATCGGGCAGTTCACGTACTTCAAGCCCGTTTAAGGCGGCATAGCCGGCAATCGCAATTAGCAGGTTTAATACAATAATAAGTACCGGACGGCGAATCGATAACGAGGGCAGGTCGTTATGATTGTCAGCAAGGTTACTCATTGGTGTCTCTCCGCGCCAATGAGGTGGTAATAGACTGGCCTTCACGCAGCGACTGAATACCTTCTGCAACCAGCAGATCGCCGTCAGTTAAATCGCCACTCACCAGAATTGTACCGCGCAGACGTTGATGCACACTCACATCCACACGCTTGGCTTTGTTATCTACCGCGGTGTAAATATATGCACCGGTAGCGCCCCACAATAAAGCAGCTTCAGGGATAGCGGCGTATCGTTCACCCTGCAGATTGAGTTTTACCCGAAAACTCATGCCCGGACGGTAGCGGTCGCGTTCGTTGGGCAGTAAAGCTCGCGCCGCCATAGTACGGTCAGTATTATTTATACGCGAGTCCAGCTGCGCAATATCCGCGGTTAGCGATACATCCCGCGAAGCCCAGGGCTGTAATGTCACCGAGGTTTCAGACATTAACAGCGATACCGCAGACTCCGGTGCACGAAAATTCACATATAAACTGGAACGGTCATCGAGGGTCGTAATGACGGTAGTGGTGGTTATCCGGTCGCCAACTTCTACGTCGGTTAAACCCACATAGCCAGAAAAGGGCGCCGCAATGTGGCGGTCTTCCAAATCGGCTTTGGCTTCATCAAGGGTCACTTTTGCCAGGTCGCGGGCGGTGCGGGCGATATCGATTTCACTTTCTGCCACTGCACCCCGGTCGCGGCTGTCGACCAGGCGCTTCAAAGCTCGCTCAGTATCTTCAAGTTGTAATTCAGCACGGCGTACTGCAACCACCTGGCGGCGATCATCCAGGGTCAGCAGAATATCGCCCTTATTGACTTTTTGTCCCGGCACGAAATTTACCGCGGTCACTTCATCAGCTACGGCGGGGTGGAGGGGGACAGACTTAACCGCTTCGGCAGTGCCAACCGCTTCTACATTTTTCTGTTCATGCATAAACTCAATTTTATTGAGGACAACGAGCTTGGCACTGTTGCCCCTGCCGCCCCAGCTCTGCGCTGAGACCGGAGTTGTCATTATTACCAGGTGAGCCAGAGCACCTATACAGAGCATTCTTTTCAAATTTTTTATCATGTCGCTTCCTGAATACCTCCATCATCAACTGCTACGTAGTTAACACAAAGGAGGGAGCATTTTTATTTTATTGTTAATAATTCGTATTATCGCCAAAGGTGTGTTAGCGGGCTAGGGAATGAGTTGCAACTCGGCGTACTCCTTATACAGGGTGTCGCTTTTCATCAATTCCTCGTGTTTTCCGGAGCCTCTGACCGTACCGTTATCCATTACAACGATACGATCGCACATTTGCACCGTGGCCAGACGGTGAGCAATCACCAGTGTGGTGCGTCCTTTTATCAGGTACTTAAGTGCCTGCTGGACTTTATGTTCACTTACCGCGTCGAGTGCGCTGGTGGCTTCATCAAGCAACAGCACCGGGCGATCCGCCAGAAACGCGCGGGCAATAGCGATACGCTGACGCTGACCACCTGAGAGCTTTACGCCGCGTTCACCGAGTTGAGTGTGATAACCGTCGCTGAGCTCATTAATAAAGTCATCGGCAAACGCCTGTTTTGCCGCTTCAACCACCTCGGCTTCGCTGGCGGTGGGCCGGCCATAGCGAATGTTTTCAATCACGGTACTGGCAAAAATAACCGGTTCCTGAGGTACCAGAGCAATTTGTTGACGCAGGCTGTCGAGGGTAAGTTCGGTAACCGGGCTGTCATTGAGTTTGATGGCGCCGCCTTGAATAGAGTAGAAGTGCTGGAGCAATTGAAATAAAGACGATTTCCCTGCGCCGCTTGGACCTACCAGCGCCACGCACTCGCCTGGTTGCACCTGTAAAGAGAAGTCTTTAAATAAGGTAGCGTGTTCGGTATACCCAAAGTTCACCTGCTCAAAACTGATTTGCGGCGGCGAATCGAGTGTTGGTAGCACCACCTGACCAGAATTGTTATTAGCTTTTGTGGCCAACAGTTCCAGCAGCCGTTCACTGGCCCCCACACCGCGCTGAATATCACCGAGGACTTCGCTGATGGTGGCAATACTACTGCCGGCCAGCACCGCATAAAATAAGAAAGCAGAGAGTTGGCCCGCGCTGATTTCGCCGCTCATGACCTGACGGATCCCCAGCCAGCTAATGCCAATAACCGATAACATACTCACCAGCATGATAACGCCGATTAACATTGAGCGGTAATGAATGCGCGTGGCAGCGGCCTGCAGGGCAGAGCTAACTTTCTGGGTGAATTTTTGTTGTTCGCCGGATACTGCATTAAATGCCTGCACCACCATGATTTCGTGTAGGGTTTCATCTATTTGAGAGCCCATGTCGGCAATGCGGTCCTGACTGAGGCGTGAATAATGGCGCACTTTTGGCGCAATAAGTTTGAGCGGTAACAATATAAAGGGCACGGCCACCAGTACACACAAGGTCAGCATGGGGCTGGTAAAGGTCATTAAAATGAGAGCGCCCACAAATCCCACCAGCGAACGCAGGGCCATGGATAAACTCATACCCACAACGGTTTGAATGACACTGGTATCGTTGGTAAAGCGGGAGATCACCTCGCCGGTGCGGGTTTCGGCAAAAAAGCCCGGTGTTAGCGTGAGCAGATGATGATAAACCTGAATACGAATATCGGCGCTGATACGCTCGCCCAGCCAGGTCATCAGATAGAAGCGAAAGTAAGTGGCCAGGCAACCAACTACGGCAAACAAAATACCCCAGCCGATGGCTGCATCCAGCCGGTTAATGTTGCCGGCGCTGAGTCCTTCATCAACAGTGAGCTTTATGCCCTGGCCGAGCAGCAGCCAGGCGGCAGCCGCAACAGTAAGTGCGATAACTGCACAAACTACTTTAAGCTTGTAGGGCTTGAGCAACTGTGCCAGCCATATCAGTACGTCTTTGGTTAATATCAATGCATGACCATGGGAGTGATTGTTCTGTTGTGAGTATTATGAGTGAGAGTCCTTGCGATGCCCAGTTAAGATGAGTTAAGAAGTGTAAAGGAGGAGCCAGGTTACTTTCTGGCTCGTTTTATTGTGCCTGTTCAGGGCAATTAATCGCTGATAAGCCTTGCAATTTCATTGCGTATACGTATAATTCCGCGGCCTTTCGCCTTGTATGTATTTCATTCAGGGTTTGAAAAGGTAAGTTAACGGTAACGCTACAACGAGTTTGAGGCATTTATGGTTACTATTCGTTTACAGCGTGGTGGCGCCAAAAAGCGTCCATTTTATCAAGTAGTGGTTGCAGAAAGCAGCCGTGCAAGAAACGGTCGTTTCATCGAAAACGTCGGTTTCTTTAACCCAACTGCACAAGGTCAGGCTGANCGTCTGCGTTTAGATCTTGAGCGTGTAGAGTACTGGGTTGGTGTTGGCGCAAGCTTATCTGAGCGCGTTAACAGCTTGGTAAAAGAAGCTAAAAAAGCGGCAGCNTAAGCTGTCCTTAATTTCTGGTAGGTTTAGATGAGTCAAGCGTCTGACAAAGTGGTTATTGGCAAAATCGGTGCGCCATATGGTGTTAAAGGTTGGGTCAANATCAACAGCTNTACCGAGGTACCAGAAGGTATTTTNGACTACAGCCCGTGGTTACTGGCTGATGNNANAGAATANCAGATTGATCAATGGCGACCGCATGGCAAAGCCATCGTAGCGAAGCTGATTGATATCGATAGCCGGGATGATGCCGAGCGCATNAAAAACCTGGATATCAGTATCGACGCNGAGCAACTCCCTGAANTGGGTGACGATGAGGTTTACTGGCGTGAGCTTAACGGNATGCAGGTGGTAACTACGCAAGGTTANCANCTGGGTGTGGTTAAAGAAGTGTTTAATACCGGCGCCAACGACGTGATNCGCGTNAAGGCAAAGGCAAANGATGCTTTTGGTCAGAAAGAAAGACTNATACCGTTTGTATTCGACTCTGTTGTACAAACGGTAGATAAAACCGAGCGGGTGATTACGGTTGAATGGGATCCGGGGTTTTAAGTGACCGCGGAAAAATGGTTCGGCATTATCAGTTTGTTTCCTGAAATGTTNGCNCCTTTTACTCAACAAGGAGTAATAGGGCGGGCAGTGAAGAACGGCANACTGGCAGTTGAACACTTTAACCCACGAGACTTTACACACGATCGTCATCGCACNGTCGATGATCGCCCTTATGGTGGTGGTCCTGGCATGCTGATGATGGTTAAACCGCTTACTGACGCAATTACCGCAGCCAAACAGGCTGGCGGNGAAAACAGTAAAGTGATTTACCTGTCTCCACAGGGTAAACCGCTCACCCAGGCTGGCGTTAAGTCGCTGGCAGCCAACNACAAGTTAATCTTGTTNTGTGGCCGGTACGAAGGGGTGGATGAGCGCGTAATTGAAAGCCATGTTGACGAAGAATGGTCAATTGGTGATTACGTGTTAAGTGGCGGCGAACTGCCNGCCATGGTGATGATGGACGCAATTGCACGGTTAGTGCCGGGAGTACTCGGTCACAGCGATTCTGCAGTTGAAGANTCATTTACTCATGGNTTGCTGGATTGCCCACACTATACCCGCCCGGAAGTACTCGACGGTAAAGCGGTNCCNGNTGTNTTAAGAAGCGGTGATCACGAAAAAATCAGACAGTGGCGTCTGCAACAATCTTTAGGTAGAACCTGGTTGCGTCGCCCTGAGTTATTAAACGACCTAGCTCTGACTGAGGAGCAACAACGGTTACTGGAAGCATTTCAGGCGTCGTTGCAGCAAGATGACAGTTAACTAGGATGAGAGGATATGATGAGCAAAGTCAGTCAAGATATCATCAAAAAAATTGAACAAGCACAGCTTAAAGCTGATGTTCCTGCGTTCGGCCCAGGTGACACAGTGATTGTTAAAGTTCGTGTAACTGAAGGTGACAAAGAACGTCTTCAGGCATACGAAGGTGTTGTTATCGCTAAGCGTAACCGTGGTCTTCACTCGTCTTTTACAGTACGTAAAATTTCAAGTGGCGAAGGCGTAGAGCGTGTGTTCCAAACACACAGCCCGGCGGTATCTTCTATTGAAGTGAAACGTCGCGGTGCAGTNCGTCGCGCCAAGCTTTACTATCTGCGTGAGCGTTCAGGTAANTCTGCACGTATCAAAGAGAAGCTTAACTAAGATTACTAATCCTTGCGTTACTGTTAACTNNAGAAAAGCCCGCACTTGTTGCGGGCTTTTTTGTGGCTTACCATCGGNNAANATTCATTTAACCGNTCTNANTATGACNNANCNNCAGGATGNNATCTGGCAGCANNTATANAGCGGCCAGTGGTATCAGACCCACCANCCACAATTAGTNCANGCNCGCGAGCNNGCNAAGNGNNTANGCAGAGANCTTAATCANNTACCGGTGANCGAAGNGGCNNNGCGNCAGGCGCTTATNNNNCAGCTTTTACCNAACGCNANANNTACCGNTACNGGCAGTGACTTTGCCTGTGANTNCGGGATTAATATTTATGCTGANANNCCNGTNANTATGGGCNACAGGGTAGTGATCCTGGATGCNGCGCCCGTGTNTTTTGGCGCAAACGTTANANTNGAGNANNGCGTTGTGATTNCGTCGCTCACGCACCCNCTGGAAGCGGCAAAGCGCAAAGCCGGCTGGCAACAAGCCAGCCCCGTTAAAATCGGCGATAACGTGCTATTGCGTGAAGGTTGCACGCTACTGCCGGGCGCAGTTATCCCGGCAGGTGCGGTTGTCGAACCGGGTGAAGTGGTTACCCGGTAGTTAGCTGTTCGAGCAGCTAGTCGTACTGCGTAAGTTTATTAAAGCTAATCATGGCTCTGAGCTCTTTGCCGTATTCCTCACCGCGCTCTGAATAACTGTTTAAGCCGTGACTTAATTCAATGCCGGTAATATCGGCATCCTTTTTTCTGAGTGACTGGCGGATGTTTCTTAACGGCCGGTAAGCATCGTGACTGTTGAGGTTCATCATGTAACTGGCCACGGAGTCGCGGGGTGAGCGGAAATCCGCTACTTCATGCACCTGGTCCTGACCGCGATCGTTAGGCACGATGCCGCAGCCTTTCACAAAACACCACTGGCCAAAAAAATTATTCCCCAGCTGGGCAAACCGTGAGGTGCCCCAGGCGCTTTCGTTTGCAGCCTGAGCCAGCGCCAGCGAAGCGGGTATAATATCCACTCTACGCAGTAAGACTGTGCACAATGACTCCTTCTCGACATCCGTTTTATCTACCCGGTATTTAACTGCCAGATCAGAAAGGGCCGCGTTGTTCTCGACATCCGCTGTACAGACTTCTTTCACTTCAGCCCTGTCGGCCAGTATTTCTTTGTTCACATCGGCCACCAGGGGGGAAAAGTAGCCAAAAAAAGCCGTTTTACGCTCAGGGCCAGCCTGATACTGCGAGAAGTCCGGCGGCGTAACTCTGCTGAAGAATGCAAACCACAAAGCAATGGCGACCAGGATTGCGACTAACGTCAGCAGGATTTTATTGTTTTTCAGGTTAATCATAGGTTCCCCGTTTTTTAACCACAACGGTATTATCACTTCTCAATTGATAGCTGCGAGCGGCGCAAACGGATCATTATTGTTGTTTCCTTGCTTTAAGCACAGCAAGAATACGTCGGTGCACAATATCACAAATCAGCCAGGGCTCATCGCCACTGGTGCTGGCAAATATCACCACCACAGTATCGCTTGGTTCATCATAACGGGCAAAACTCAAATAGCCCGGTAACCAGCCATCATGACTAGTCACGTAAAGGCTGTTATAGAGCGCCTGTTCTCCTTGAGTAAGTAATGAGCCATCATTGAGTGCTCTGAGAAAAATAGCCACGTCTTCAGCGGTGGCTACCATTGCGCCGGCAGGGCTCATAAAGGCAAGGTGTTTGAGGTCATCGTCGTAACCTGACACATAGCCACTCATTACTGAGGGGAGTAACGGTTCGCTTAACAACCCAAAGGTGTGGTGTAATCCCAGCGGCTCGATAAATTCTTTCTGGATGTAATCACGGTAACTGTAACCCAGCGTTTTATCCATTATCCGGCCAAGCAACAGATAGTTAGTGTTGGAGTAGGCGTATTCTGCTCCCGGCTCAAATAAGGCTGGCTTATCATAAATCAAAGCCAGGCTTTGTGCGGTAACGCTGGCTTCATCAAACGGTGCAAACCAGTTAAATGCAGGGTCATCGGTGTAATTGGCAATACCACTTCGATGTTGTACCAGCATGCGCAGGGTAATTTTATCAGCATTGGTTATTTGACTTGCTTGTTGGGGTAAAAACTCAAGCAAGGGGGTATCGAGATCTAACTGACCATCTGCGGCTAGACGCGTAACCGCGGCTGCCACATAGAGTTTGCTGATACTTGCAATTTTAAACAGTGCATCAGTGTGTGCTAGCTGCCTGCTTTGTTGGTTATGCAGGCCTGCTGCGTAGCTTTCTGCCGGTATACCATTACCTTCATCCACATAAACAATCATGCCTGCTATACCATTGTTTACGGCCCGGTTGAGTTCAGTCTGTATATCTTTTGACTGGGGCGCCAGATAAATAAAAAGGGCATTAACTGGTGCAAATAACACGATGCTGGATATTATGATAACCAGTGCCAGTATCCGCAGGGCATTAACGGTTTTACGTTGCATTACCGCGAGTCTGTGTTTTGAGTTGAATAAGCATAGCCTAAGGCGGTTTGTGACGGATTACCAGCACCCTTTGTAACAAGGTGTTTTATCGATGATTTTTTGCTTAACATTCTGATTGTGCTTGCTATATTGGTACAGCAAAGCGATAAATAATATAGCCGGTAGAAGCTTCTCGGGCATCAGTTCATGATGAACTGATTTTCTTTCTCGTCTCTCACCGACGGCTCGCATCAATCACACTTAACAAGTCAGTTAAAGCACATAAGGAATGGAAAATGACTCAGCAACCTGATTTACCCTGGATATCCGGATTCTGGCGGCGAATAGTCGCACTGATTGTCGACTCAATATTATTGGCGCTGGGGGGATTTGCGCTGGGGTTGGTGCTGGAGCCTGTGTTTATACAAATGGGTGGTTGGTCGGTATTCATAGGCTTCTTTATCTCACTTGGTTATTTCGGCGTGATGAACAGCCGCTACGCTGATGGCCAGACGTTGGGTAAAAAGCTTTTGGGTATCCGGGTAGTCGACGGTAATAACCAAACTATCTCGCTGGGGCGCTCACTGCTGAGATATTGTGTGTACGGCATCCCTTTTGCTTTACAGATTGATTTTCTGCCAGTAGATGAGGGATTTTTCTGGCTTATGTATCCCATAGGGGCTTTGCTTGTTGGCGGTTCCTTCTCGATACTTTATTTGTATCTGTTTAACCGCCGAACCCGGCAATCCCTGCACGATCTGGTCGTTGGTACTTATGTGGTTTATGCCGGTGCACAACAGGAGGAAGTCAGAGAGGTGTGGAAGCCACACCTGGTAATCGTTGCACTGTTGTTCATAGTTGGTTTTATTAGCCCTAGATTTATCTTCATAATTTTCTCCTCCGGCGAGTTTGAACAAATGTTCGCAACGCGGGCCGCATTAATGCAGGAGCCAGGTGTAAATGCCGTAGGGATAATGGCCAGCTCAACCAGCTATTACGCCGAACCCACGGACCAGGGAAATACTTCGCAGAACAGCGTAGATCTGGCGGTATATATCGATTCCAATCATGTGGATGATATGGAATATGCAAGGGAATTAGCTGAAAAAGTGTTAGTGCATTATCCCGATGCCATGGACAAAGATGTTATCTCTGTCGACCTCTATTACGGTTACGACATTGGTATCTGGTCGAGTTGGGATGTAGGTAGTTATGAGTTTAATCCTACCGGTTTATGAGTTGGGATTGCCCTCAGGGATTGCCCTCAGGGATAGCCCTCAGGGATTGCCTCAATACGTAATACCGGCTGAATTATACAGTCATCCCGGCCGCCGAGCCGGGATCTTCTAAAAAGGCTGGCTCGTCTCAAACAGCTTTTTTCCTCAAGGATATAATAAACCCACAATAGCATGTCAGGAGATCCCCGCTTAAAGCATGCGGGGATGACGATTTATAGTTATGTCATCCCGGCCGCTGACCCGGGATCTGCTAAAAAGTCAGTAGTCTTATTGTGTGAGTAAAACTTTTCAGGAGATACCGGATAGCGGCTAAAGCCGCTTCCGGCATGACGTGTTAAGGCGAGTCCTAAGGACAATCCCGGATAACACCTTACGGTGTTTCCGGGATAAAACCGGACTTTGTCCGGTTTTAATCTGAATGGAGGGCGTCTATTGGGTTGAGTTTTGAGGCTTTTATGGCCGGGAATACGCCAAAGCCAACACCTACTAACAAACAAATCGATACTGATAGCACAATCGCCGTTAGCGACCAGCTTACCGCCCAGTCTGAGTAGAAACCAATAATCTCCGATAACACCAGGCCAAAGAAAATACCCAACAGGCCGCCGAGCACTGAAATCACAAAACTCTCGGCAATAAACTGCAATTTAATATCCTGCTGAGTGGCACCTACTGCACGCAGTAAACCAATTTCTTTAGTACGCTCCAGCACGTTGGCCAACATGATGTTCATAATACCGATGCCACCAACCAATAATGAGATACCGGCCACACACGCCATAACAATGTTGAAAATGCGTTGGGTGTTTTCTTGTTGTGCCAGCAATTCCACCGGAATGATCAGGCTGTAGTCGTCAATGCCGCCGTGGCGTTGAGCAAGCAACTGGGTAACGGCTTTCGCCGCCAGTACAGTAGAGTAATCTTCTTCTACTTCAAACTTCACCACATCCAGTTCGCTGGCGAGTGGTTCCATGTTGAGCTTTTTCTGGCTGGTGGATAACGGGATAAACACGCGGTTTCTGTCGCCGTTGATTTTAACGCCCTGAAAGGCTTCTTTATTAAATTCCGGCGCAGCAATAACCCCAACCACTTCAAACCACACATGGTTGATTTTAAGGAACTGGCCCAATGGGTTTTTGTCGGGGAACAGGGTGTTGGCTACATCGGCGCCGAGTACCGCAACCTGTGAAACATGTAACTCATCATCATCGCTGAGTAAACGGCCCTGGGAAGCGTTCATGCTGGCAAGGTCAAAGTAGCTACTGGTAACGCCCACGGCGGATGCATCGGCTTTGGCATAATCGCTGTAAAGGGCAAAGAGCTTAATTTGTTTTTCACCACTGTAGTGAGTAATAAAGGGGAGGGTCGCCATAGCGGCTTCCACATCAGCCAGGTTCAGGCCGAGCGACTCTTCCCTGATATCTTTTAACTCTTCGGCGGTATAGCTTTTTGATTCGACAATCAGGTTTTGAAGCCCCATTGAACCAATCATTTTTAGCGCTTCCTGCTCGGCACCTTTACCAATGTTGAGCATAGCGATTACTGCGCCAACGCCAAAGATCATGCCCAGCAGAGTTAAAAATGTGCGAAGCTTTTGCGCCAGCAATTCATGTAAGGCATCGCTAACCAGCAACCGGGTTTTAGTTATCGTAAGTTGATTTAACATTAAATAAGCTCCCGGTACGACAGGGCAATACTATCGCCTTCATTCAGGCCGTTGGTTACTTCCACAAAGTGCAGATTTTTCTGGCCAATTTCGATTTGCTGGCGGCTGAAGCCAGCGCCATCTTTACGGAACACGTAGTTGACTCCTTGTTCGTTGTAGATGGCCTGAATCGGCACCATCAGCTTGCTTTCGCCTTTGGATACCTCAATCCGGGCATTTAATTTGCGCCCCGGAGAGAGAATAGGCGAGTCCTGATCGTCAATATCAATCGTCACCTCAAAGTACTTGGTGGGATCGTTTCGGGAAATGGTTCGGGAGAAGCCGGAAACCTGTTTTAACGTGCCGGTGAAGACCTTGCTAGGGTAAGCTTCCAGAGAAATGGTAACCGGCTGGCCGGGAGCCAGGCCGATGGCCTGTTTATCCAGCACATAGCCCTTGGCCTGCATTTTCGACAGGTCAGGGAGTTTAGCGATAGGCCGCCCTGGAAACACGGTTTCGCCAACCGATGGCTTCTCGCCACGCCAGTTAGACTCGTATACCAGCAGGCCGTCGTAAGGCGCATGAATCTCGAGCGTCTCAATGGCCGACTTAATCTGATTGTACTTCTGCTCACTGCCTTTTTTGCGAATGCTTAATACGTCTATGGCGCTGGAGTTTTGCTCAACCACGCTTTCTTTTTTCCAGTCCAGATAGTTGTCTTTAGCGCCCAGGTATTCTTTGTTTTGCATGTTTTCGATAATTTCGATGCGCGAATATACCCGCAAATCATCGATGGTAAATTCGTCTGCAAAGGCAAACTCTTTAACCACCAGGGCCTTATCCATTTCAACGTCGAGTTCTTCCTGAGTCAGGGTAGAGCGATTAAGCTTCATGTCTTCTTCAAGGAGCATCATAGCCAGCATTTCTTTGCGCATGTCGAGGTTGAGCTGCTCAGCATCAAAGCGGGCAATTAACTGGCCCTTTTTAACGTTTGTGTACTCTTTTTCCAGCCACGCTATGGTCATCGGGCGCCGGCTCGACGCGCCAATGGCCGTTGCATTGGCGGCTTCCAGCTCACCCTTTACCGGCACCATGAGTTCGAAGGGCTGACGTTCAACCTGATAGGTAGGGGTTGTTTGTTCTGTTTCGCCGCAACCGCTTAACAGTATGGCTGCCGCAAGGCAGGTAAACCACTTAGGCGTCATGATAAGTTATCCTCCTGAACCTCGATATTTGCTTTCATGCCCGGGCGCATCCGTGCCGGGTCAATTTTTTCCAGTTCAATTTGTACATCAAATACAATACTCAGGTTGGTGGAGGACTTTTCTTTATAGGCTTCACCAAGGGAGACTATTTTGCCGGCGTAAGGGACTTCAGGGTAAGCGTCCAGCGTCACTTTCACTTTAGAACCGATGCTGAGCTTGGCGGTGTCTGCCTCATCAAACTGGGCTTTAACTGCCAGCTTATCCAGTGATGGAATGGTCAGAATCGTCCGGCCCATAAAGACGGAATCGCCTACCGCAACTTTTTCGCCATCCGGTGCGGCTTTGTACATTATCAGGCCTGGCTTGGGCGACTTAACCGTGAGCTTGGCAATGTCTCGCTGTGTTTGCCCTAACTTAGATTGCAACCGGTTAATTTTGCTTTGGGCCAGTTGCTCATTGAGTTCGCGGGTTTCGGCAAACTGTTTGGCCTGTTGAGTGGCCTGGTTCAGCTTAGCTTTGGCTATCTCAAACTCTTTTTGCTGCTTTTCTTTTTCTACCCGCTTAGTCGAAATATCAACAATTTCTGCGAGGCGCTTTTCTTTTTCATAATTCATCTGCGCTTCGGCTAGTGCCAGTTTTAACTCCTCGGCGCGGGCTTCGTTTTCCAGCAACTCTTTCTCAAAGTTCTTTTTCTCGGCATCCAACTCACTTTGTTGCTCGATCAGCTTGGTTTGCAATTGCTGTCCATCAAATTTGAGCAGCATATCGCCTTCTTTAACATTGGTGTTTTCCGGCACCAGAAACTGCACTTTCATTTGCCACATACCACGAATAGACGGCGGCGACACACTGGCACTATCCAAAGAAACAATTTCCCCGGATGCGGTAAGCGGGGCGCTTAGTGTCTTCTCGGATAATGCTTCAACCGCCTGCTCGTTGCTGCAAGCGCCGAGCAGTAATGCGGCACACAGCAAAACAGAATATTTAACGTGCATGACTTAACTCCTGTGACGCAGGGATAACCACCCGGACACTCATTCCCGGCAGTAATTTTTTGTCGGGTATATCAGTAAACGACAGCTCAATCTGGTAATAAGCGCTGTCGCCCCAGCCGGCTTTCTTCTCAGGCTGAGAGACTTCGCTGGTAACGGTGGCGGCATAGCTTTCGCCGGGGTAGGCATCCAGAGAGATTAGTGCCTGCTGGCCTACATCCACGCGGTCAGCATCTATTTCGTGCACCCAGGCATCCACTTTAAAGCCATCGATATCCTGTACTTCCATGACTTTCATGGCCGCCTGTAAGGTGGTGCCGGCGGTAATTTTCTCGTTGGTCCAGGGGTGGTACATATGGCTGACCACACCGTTTATAGTCGACTCTACTTTTAACCGGGTTAACTGATAGCGCTGGTAATTGATGTTTTCTTCCAGCTTGGTGATTTCAATTTTTTGCTTTTGCAGGGTGTTTTCCTGCTCTATTAGCTTTTGTTCCAATGCCTGTTGGGCTTTAAATTGTTCTACCAATGCACGCTCCAGAGCAAGCTTGTACTGGCCCTTGTCGTACTCGCTAACGTCTTTACTTTCAATTTCGGCCTCAATGCGGGCTTTTTCGACTTCCAGATCGGCAATTTTTAATGCACTACGCGCATCGGCCACAGCCTGATCCAGCTCAACCCGCTTACTTTCCATTTCCAGGGTCTGGGTGTTCAGTGAGTCCTCATTTTGCTCAAGCTGTGCATCCACACTGCCGGAGTCGAACAGTGCAATGGTATCGCCCGGTTCAACAATGCTGCCTTCATCAACCATCCACTGGATCTGAATATTCCAGCGGTCGGTGCGCGGCGCGGTCACAACCTGCACATTGGAAGAGGTGACCTTGCCGGTCACAATCAGCTGGCTGGAGGTGTTCTCTGCCCGGGCGCCCCAAGCCGCCATGTTGAGGCTGCACATCAATAAGTAAATAATTGATTGTCTCATGAGTTGGTTTTCTCGCTGATGATTTGGCCGTCTTTCATGGTTATCACTTTTTGTGCGTAGTCGGCGATGTTTTCTTCATGGGTTACCATGACGATGGTTTGCCCTTGCTGGTGCAACTCCGTGAGCAAGGCCATGATATCGTCGGAAGTTTTACTGTCGAGGTTACCGGTGGGTTCATCCGCCAGGATCATGGTGGGGCGGTTAATTAAGGCCCGGGCAATGGCAACTCGCTGTCGTTGTCCGCCAGACATTTCAAAAGGACGGTGGTGCATACGGTGGCCAAGGCCTACTTTTTCCAGCAGTGCCTGGGCACGTTGGGTCGCTTCTTCCTCTGATACATCGCTGTAGCGCAGAGGGAGCTTGACGTTACCAATGGCATCCAGTTTAGGTAGCAGGTGAAAAGTCTGAAAGATAAAACCGATATGCTCGTTGCGAATTTTCGATAAAGCTTCATCGGTTAACTGGTTTACGGCATTACCGTTTAACAAATATTCGCCGCTGTCGGGCGTATCGAGACAACCAAGAATATTCATCATGGTTGATTTGCCGGAACCTGAACTGCCCATAAAAGCTACAAATTCATTTTCCTGTATGGATAAAGACACATCGTTGAGTGCTACGATGGTTTCCTCACCATTGGTAAAACTCTTACGAATATCCTTGAGTGTAATCATCTGTCTTCGCTCATTTTTATTGTGTCGTAGATAAGATTCTCAGACATCGAATTGCTACTTTAGTGGTGTCTGCGTTGTCATACAACCCAATAAATACGCCACATGAGCTCTGGTAACAGTTCGTTACAAATAAGTATAAATTTGGAACTTTCACTTGCTTCGTTTAATGAATCTTGGTAAAAAGTCAACGCCTGAAAACAATGTGGTAATATTTCATTGTAAATATAATTGTACATCTGTATTTTTTGCCCGGCTCTGCTTTAATTAAGAACAAGGCTGAGGCCTTGTTGAAGCGGCATTGAAAAGATTTTTCACCAAATAAGAGCGACCCTATGATTAAGGACACTATTAACAATATTCACGTTAGCGCAGAGAAGGTACTGGTAACGCCAGACGCGCTGGCGGCAGAACTTCCGGCCTCAGAAAGAGGTCTGGAGGTTATCCGACAATCACGTCAGATCATTTCTGACATTATCCACCGTCGTGATCATCGCTTACTGGTAGTGTGCGGACCCTGCTCAATTCACGATATTGAAGCAGCTAAAGATTATGCTCTGCGCCTGAAAGAGCTGCACGAATGCTACAAAGACACGCTGTATATCGTAATGCGGGTGTATTTCGAAAAACCGAGAACCACCACGGGCTGGAAAGGGTTAATTAACGACCCGCATATCAACGATACCTTTGATATTGAAACCGGTTTACGAAAAGCCCGCGAATTACTGATTTGGCTGGCCGAGCTTGAATTGCCTGTTGCTACTGAAGCACTGGATCCAATCAGTCCACAGTATCTGGCGGAGCTATTCAGCTGGAGCGCTATCGGTGCGCGTACCTCAGAGTCACAAACGCACCGCGAAATGGCCAGTGGCCTGTCAATGCCGGTAGGCTTTAAAAACGGCACTGACGGCAGCCTGGATATTGCTGTTAACGCGTTACGTTCAGCGGCGTCATCTCACCGTTTTATGGGGATTAACAAACAAGGGCAGGTGAGTATTATCGAAACTGCCGGTAACCCCGATGGCCATATTATTCTGCGTGGTGGTAAGCAACCAAACTATGATTCGGTTTGTGTTTCTGAATGCGAAGAATGGATGGACAAAGCCGGCCTTACCGCTGGTCTGGTAGTGGACTGTTCACACGCTAACTCCAACAAGGATTATCGTCGTCAACCGCTGGTGGCTAAGAATGTGGTCAATCAGATCCTTGAAGGCAACCAGTCGATTATCGGTATCATGCTGGAAAGTCACCTGAAAGAAGGTAACCAGAAGTCTGACGGCGTCGATTTTAAAGACCTCGAATATGGGGTGTCGATTACTGATGGCTGTATTGACTGGGAAACCACAGAAAGCCTGCTGGATCAAATGCGTGACAAACTGATTACTGTGCTACCATTGCGTCAAAACAAGCGTACGGAATTAGCCTAATCTATGTCACAGAACGACCACGAACAGTTTGCTCAGCAGCTGAGTGAATTACGTCATGGCATTGATGAGCTGGATACCCAGCTCATCGACATTCTTGCAAAGCGCGCCGAACTCACCAGTAAAGTAGGTGAAGTCAAAGCCAAAACCGGCATGCCTATTTATGTGCCGGAACGGGAAGCGCAAATGCTCGAAAAGCGCCAGGAGCAGGCCGCCGAGAGGGGTGTTTCCGGGTCGTTAATTGAAGATCTCATGCGCCGGATTATGCGCGAATCCTACCATACTCAGAACAATCGCTACCGCTGCATTAACCCGGGTATAAAGCGGGTTGTAGTGATCGGCGGGGCTGGCGCACTGGGCAAAGTATTTGTCGGTTTGTTCGAGCGCAGTGGTTACAACGTAGAAATTCTCGAAAAAGACGACTGGAGCCGGGCAGACAATCTGTTTGCAGAAGCCAGCCTGGTACTGGTTTCGGTGCCCATCAACCTTACTGTCGACGTAGTAGCCAAACTTAATAGCCTGCCTGAAGACTGTATTCTGGCTGATATTACCAGTATCAAACATAAGCCGCTGGATGCCATGATGCAAGCCCATAAGGGGCCCGTGGTTGGTCTACACCCAATGTTCGGGCCGGATGCGCCTGGCATGATTAAACAGGTTGTGGTGGTGTGTCATGGACGCGGCGCCTCGCATTACAGCTGGCTACTGGGGCAAATGCAAACCTGGGGTGCAACGCTGTTTGAAGTCACCGCGCAGGAACATGACAAAGCCATGGCGTTTATTCAGGTTATGCGCCATTTCAATACATTTGTTTACGGCGCCCACTTAGCCGGTGAAAACCCCAATCTTGATCTGCTAACACAGCTCAGCTCACCGATCTACAGGCTGGAATTAGCGATGGTTGGACGACTTTTTGCTCAATCCGGGCAACTTTATGCCGATATTATTTTTAATAATCCAGAAAACTTTTTACTATTAAAACGCTTCCATCAACGTTTTGGTGAAGCACTGTCCATTTTGGACAAAGGAGACAAAGCCGAATTTATTCGCCAGTTCAACGAAATTGGCGACTGGTTTGGTGATTATGCAAAAACTTGCCTGATAGATAGTAAACGCCTTTTGCTTAAAGCTGATGATGACCAAATGCTGAGAACCTGATTCTAAACAGCGTAATATCCTCGCCGGCGAAAGATAACCAAGCTCTGCAATATTATATTAGTGGATGTTTTCGCCATGAGTTTAAAATTACGCTTATTACTGACTCTTATTCCTTTGGTAGTTGTTGGTATTTTAATTATGGCTGTTGTCGCGCTCCAATTAGGGGTCAGCGAGTCTCAACAGGCATTAACCCAGGTTGCTGAGGAAAAGCTCAGTATTGAAAACCGCCAGACCGGCGATGCCATCAGTCGTTATATTGACACCGTCGATAGTCAGATCCGCATTATGTCGTCTGAGTCACAGGTAGAGCAGGCCGCGAGTGCCTTTATCAGTGCCTATAACCAGTACACCGCGCAGCCCGTTAAGTGGCGCCCAACAGAATTCACTTAATGCTTACTACAGTGAAGATTTTGCCAGTCTTTATGAAAAGCGAAACAATCAGGCTCTCTCCCGACCACTGTCGTTAGTCGATACACTTTCAGCTAACAGTAAATCACTTCAATACGATTTTATAGCTGGATCTTCTTTCCCTATCGGTGAGAAAGACAGCTTGCGCAGCCTGGCGAATGGAACTGATTATGCGCAGCTGCACGACCAGTATCATGATTATTTCAGAACCTTTTTAAAAGAGTTTGGTTATTACGATATCTTTATCGCTGATGCGCAGACTGGCAATATTGTTTATTCGGTATATAAGGAGCTGGATTTTGCAACCAGCGTAAAAACCGGCCCCTACGCCAATACAGGGATTGGTGATGCCTTTCGCAAGGCCTTGCAGGCTGGCACTGCCGACAGTGTAAAACACAGTAGCCTCGATAATTACCTGCCTTCTTACAACGCCATGGCGGGTTTTGTTTCATCACCTGTGGTTGATGCCAGCGGCAATACCATCGCTGTGCTGATTTATCAGATTCCGCTGGATGTCATCAGCCACATTATGACTCATGGTGAGGAGTGGCAGAACGCTGGACTCGGAGCTTCAGGTGAAACCTACATCGTGGCGAGGCAAAATACGCTGGTAACGGAGAGCCGCTTTTTTCTGGAAGATCCTGAGGGCTATTTTGCTGCGTTACAAACCAGCCTGCCAAATGTAGCGCAACAGGTAAAGCAATCTGAAACCACCGTGGGTATCCAGCCGGTTAACACATCAGCGGTTAGTAAAGCATTGGCCGGACAGTCTGGTTTTGCAAAGATCACTGATTATCGCGGAGTGGAAGTCTTCTCTTATTACTCGCCAATAACTATTGGCGAGCATGATTATGCCTTACTGGCAGAAATAGACGTTGAAGAGACGTTGGAACCAGCCGTGTCGCTGCGAAATAAATTGATTAGCGGCACCGTATTCGCGGTGATAATGATTGCCGGCGTGGCCGCAATCCTTGCCATCTGGCTGGCCGGGCGTTTGGTTAAACCGCTCAACGAGGTGGGTGATGCCTGTAAGGCATTAGCGTCTGGAGAAGGGGATTTAACCATCGTATTGGAAAAGTCGAATATCCCCGAAATTAACCGGATTATAGAGCCATTTAACCATTTTATTGGTCAAATTCGCACTATTGTTGCCCAGGTGAAAGATGATGCGGATTCTTTGGCTTCAGCCGCCGAAGAGCTAAGTGCCGTGACCCAGCAGTCAGAACAGAATGCCGTAGACCAGGTGCAACAAACCGAGCTGGTGGATGAAGCCATTACGCAATTATCCAGCTCGGTGGCCGAGGTAGCCAGGTCCACAGCCAAGAGTCGTGATCATGGTGTTGAGGCCACATCCAGCCTGACCGAAAACCAGGAGCGCGCCGATTATGTGGCGGATAATATTCAGCTGCTGGTTAAGCTTATTAAAGACTCCTCCCATGTCATCAGCTCGTTGAAAGATGAAGTGGGCCAGATCACCGATTTGCTCAACGTGATCACCAGCATTGCCGACCAGACAAACTTGCTGGCACTTAACGCTGCTATCGAAGCGGCAAGAGCAGGCGAAGCCGGTCGAGGCTTTTCTGTGGTCGCTGACGAAGTTCGCGCGCTGGCTAACCGTTCTCAGGAAAGCACCGTAGAAATTGGTCGCCTGGTGGAGAAAATGAATCACTCGTCGGTAAAATCCGTTGAGGCCATGGAAAAAGCCGAAGCGGCAGCCAGCGGTGGTATCCACCTTGTGGAACTGGTAACCAAAGCTATGAAGGAGTTAAGCGCAACGATTGATCAGGTACAGGAAATGGCAGATCTGGTGGCACAGGCAACGCATGAACAGGATGAAACCTCGCGTATGGTGCTGGGCAGTGTCAGCAAGGTCAATGCTTTGTCTACGGAAGTACGTTCAGGGGCAGCGCAAATAAGCAGCGCGTCACTGGAGCTGGCCAGTATTGCCAGTCACACCCGAACCATGGTTTCGCGCTTTAAAGTATAAGAAGTATCAGGCACTCTGCCACAGCAGAGTGCCTCTTTGTTTAAGCTAATTAGCCTGCGGTTAGCGCCTTTGATGCCGCAACCTTAGTGGGGTTAATTTCTTCACTGGGGTAGCAACCCAGCACCTTCAGGTAACGGGTGATGCGCTTGAGCTCAATCAACGCACTCTGCACCGGTCCATCCTGAGTGTTACCTTCCACATCAATATAAAATAACTCTTCCCACGGGTTACCCGGGATCGGACGGGATTCCAGTTTAGTCATGTTGATGTTGTTTTCTTTAAGCACCATCAAGGCCTCAACCAGAGCGCCCGGCTTTTGCACGGTCGACATAACAAATGTGGTTTTAGCCGGTACCTGTAACGGTACCACTACCGGCTGTTTGGCCACTACGATGAAACGGCTGTGGTTTTCTTTCTGGTTAGCCAGGTTCGACTTGATGGCAAACAGGCCATACAGATTACCGCCGGCTTCGCTGCCGATAGCCGCCACATCGTCACGGTTCAGTTCACTCACCTTTAGCATGGCCGAAGAAGTGGCATCCATGGTTTTTACTTCAACATTACCCAGTTCGGCCAGGAAGTGGCTGCACTGAGTGAACACCTGAGGGTGTGCATAGAGCGTTTTGATATTGGCTAGCGTGGTTTCTTTGGCAACCAGCAGGGAATGCTTGATAGCGTGAGTCAGTTCGCCAATGATGCTTAATTCGGTATTCTGCAGTTGGTCATAAACCTCGTTAATGCTGCCTGAGGTAGTGTTTTCTACCGGCAGCACGGCGTAATCAGCTTCATTATTTTCTACTTTACCAACCACTTCGCGGAAGCTCTGGCAGCCCAGCTCTAACAAGTCGCCAGGGCGACGGGAAAAGTACTTCTGGGTGGCCAGGTAGCTGTATGAACCGCGATCACCTAAAAACGCTACACGGTTAAGAGGCAGGGCGCTGCCGGGGTTGGCTCGCTCGGCCAGCATCGCCTGCTGGTTTAATACCGAGTCTTCAATGATCACATGAAAAATCTGCGTGATGTAGTGGGCATCTAGTCCTTTTTGCTGACCTTCTTTAATCAGCCGAATCAGCAATTGCTCTTCGCGAGCCTGGTCGCGCACCGGAATATGGTGTTTGATTTTGGTTTCAGCAACCTGGTTGGTCAGGCCACGACGTTCAGATAGCAAGCTGAGTAGCTCGGTATCCAGCGCTGTAATACGCTCTCTAATTTGATCTAATTCAGGGGCAGACATAAATTCTCTCTTAACACTTCAGGCAAAAAAAAACCTCCCGTAGGGAGGTTTGTTCGCACGCGCTACGTATCCTCCCTCAGATGAAGGTGATAAACACGAAGAAGCGAGCGATGATGTTTGGATTACATAATTTCATACCGGTACTTTATTTCGCCACTGGCTGACTGTCAACCCATTTTTACGCGTGAGGTAATATTATTCATGGGTATTTCTTGACAGGCTTAGTCACTCAGCAGCGCCGCCAACATGGTTCTCACTTCCGCCGGTTCAAAGGGCTTGTCACACAAAGCGTTGACACCGGTTTGCTGGATATTGGCCATGTGAACACTGTTAGCGGCTTCGGAGGTCACCATAATGATCGGGATATGCGACGTTTCCGGATTAAAGCGAATGAACTCGGATAGTTCCCGGCCGTCCATCTCTGGCATGTTGTAGTCGGTAACCACCAAATCAAAGGGTTCGTCTTTAATCAGCGTTAACGCCATGGCGCCATTTTCTGCCTCTTTAATTTTTTGCAGCCCCATGCCCTCTAATACCCGGCGAATATGATTTCTGGCCAGCTTACTGTCATCTACCAGCAGTACGCGTACTTCATGGATGTCAAACAGGTCGAGTTCGAGTTCGTCGGTGTTGAGCAAATCCAGGCTGGCATTCAGCGCCCGGTGCAAATGAATTGTTTCAAACGGTTTCGGCAGGATAGCCGCCACACCGGCTTGTTTAAATTCTTCAAGCTTGCTGGTGCGGGATTCACTGGACACCAGCATAAAAGGAATATGCTTATAAGAAGCATGTTCTTTGGTAAATTTGAGTAAATCCAGCGCCGTGCCGTCTTCAAAATACATGGCGCTGACAATCAGGTCGGCACCGTGCAGCTCAACCACTTTTGTGGCCTCAGCAATGTTGGCTGCGGTGTCGATTTGCTTCACATTTTCTTTTGTGAGCATGCCGGAAATAATCTTACGCTGTGTATCGGAAGGCTCTACCAACACGATATTCAGATCTGAGATTGATAACTTTTCCATTCAAATTCTCTTCGTTGTGTATTCTGGTTGTTATTATATTGACGTTTGGATTAGTACTAACCACCTGCCACTTTGGATTTGATACCCTGCTGTTCAAGTAATTGCTGAATTTTATCCCTGGCGTCAGTTTGCAGCTCAATGGTGCCGGCCTTAACCGCGCCACCACAGCCACATTTTTTCTTTAATACAGTACACAGCGCTTTTAATTCATCAGCATTTTGGTCGAGCCCGGTAATGATAGATACCCCTTTACCTTTGCGACCTTTGGTTTCGCGCTGAATACGGGCGATTCCATCTTTATTAACCGAGCGGGTGTCCGCTGCTTGCCGGGACTGATCGACTTTACCGCCATCAGTGCTGTAAACGAGTCTCGAATTTTGCATACTTTGCTGTAACTCTTTAAAACTGGACTACAATCAAATAAGCCGAAGTGGTTGTAACAACTTATTCTGCAGTGGATAAATTAACGCGTTGCTAGTATTAATAGTAGCAAACGCCAGTTGTGAGTGGGAGCACAAATGAGTATAAAAGCTGAAGTTGTCAATGATTCGACCTTCAACATTAAAATTGGTGAGCGGTTTGACTTCTCGTTGGTAACCGAGTTTCGTAATACCTACGAAGATCTCGATCCCCGGGTAAACCAAATCGACATTGATTTATCAGCCACACAGTATATGGATAGTTCGGCTCTGGGCATGTTGCTGAATATGCAAAAAGTACTGGCAGAGCGCCAGTTAACCTACCGTATCCTGAATACCCGACCACAAATAGCGCGGATCCTGCAAATTTCGCGATTTAATAAAAAGTTTGATATTCAATAGAAGCGGGTAGTGGTCTCTGCATGATAAAAATCCTGATAGTTGACGATGAAGAAATCAACCGCATTATGCTGCGGGAAATACTCATTGAAGCGGGCTACAGTGATTTTATCGAAGCAGGCAATGGCCTGGAAGCGGTTGAAGTAGCCCGGCGGCATAAGCCGGATATTGTCTTGCTCGATGTGATCATGCCGGGGATGTCGGGCATAGAAGCAGCCCCGCAAATCAAAGCCTCGTCACCGGATTGTTATTTACCCATCTTGTTTATTACCAGTCTGGATGACGAACAAAGCCTGGTAAAATGCCTGGAAAGCGGCGGCGATGACTTTATTTCCAAACCCTTTGAAAAAATCATCCTGCATGCCAAGGTAAAAGCCCATGAGCGAACCCGGCAGCTGAGTCTGGAAATTCAGGATAAAAACCAGTCGCTCACGTATTTCCAACTGGAAGTGGAAAGAAATCACCATATTGTTGAGCATATTTTTGATAATGCCATTGGTCGCAATCCAATAACCACGGATTATTTCGATTTTTATACCCAGCCTGAAGCACAATTCAACGGCGATCTGTTTTTATGTGAGCAAAGCCCCTCCGGCGGGGTTTATTTGTTTATCGGCGATTTTACCGGTCATGGTCTGGCTTCGGCGATTGGCGCTATACCGGTTGCCCAACTGTTTACGGCCATGACATTAAAAGGCCTGGCTGTGGGCGAGATGGCCTCAAGGCTTAATCGCTTGCTGGTTAACTTATTACCTGCTGATATGTTTTGCGTGGCCAGCATCCTCGAGATTCATGCTAACGGCAAAAATTTTACGCTGTGGAGCGGTGGCCTGCCCAGGCTGGCAGTGAAAACACCAGAGCAGGAGATTCGACTGCTAATTGATCCACAGCATATGCCGCTGGGCATTCTCGAAGATCACGAGTTTGACAACCAGACCCAGAATTTTGAAACCGAGTGGGGCGATACCTTACTACTCTACACTGATGGCCTGATGGAAAGTCATCATAAAGAATTAGGGATGCTTGGCGAGGAAGGGGTGGAACAGTGGTTTACCCGCAACAACCAGGTAAATGCTCAGTTATTGGTCGATAAGGCAGAGCTCTATCGCGCCGGAGCTGCGGCTGAAGATGATATTACCATTGTCTTGTTCAAGAGCAGGCCATTTCAGTTTAAACTCCCGGAGCTGCTGGCTGAGCCAATTCCGTTTAATCTGTCATTTCATTTAACCGCGCAACACATTAAAGACGCTCAGGTGATCGACCAGGTCGTTGCTATCGTAAACAGTATTCCGGGTCTGGCCGCGATACGTTCTGAGCTGTTTACTGTTATCACCGAGCTTACCAACAATGCCATAGAGCATGGCATTCTGGGCTTATCATCAGACCTGAAAGCCGAACCGGAAGGGTTCATTGAATATTATGAACAGCGCACGGAAAGAATTGAGCAGTTGGAGCAGGGCGATATCTGGATTACCGTGGAGCGGCTGATGCCAGAAAACGTGTTGGAAATTAGTATGCAGGATAGTGGCCCTGGTTTTGACGCGGCATCGCTTAAAAATTGCGAAGATGAAACCTTTGGCCGCGGTTTCGTGCTGATAAAAGAATTATGTCAGTCCTTGCAAATATCCGGTTCTGGCAAGCAAATCAAAGTAATACTACCCATTGCTCCCATTATTGATGATGCCGATATCCCCAGTTAGGTTCAGTGCTACAAAACGCAGGATTAACGAAAGATTTCCTGGCTCAGTTCGCGGTCAAATTAATGAACTAATGGACAATAGCAAAGCGGAGTAAAGCATGTTGAAATCCATCCTGAATCTGTTTAAAGATTCACCAGAAGTCAGCCAGAGCCCTCATCAGGTGGAGATCGCTACTGCGGCGTTATTGAGTGAGGTGGTCAGAGCAGATAGCCTGTCCGATGAACGTGAATTGGCTACACTTAAACAACTAATTCGCGAAAACTTTGATCTGACTGAAGAAGAGATAACAAATATTGTCAGTGTGGGTGAAAAACGTTCAGAAGAAGCCGTAGATTTAGTACAGTTTACCAAAGCATTAAATGAAGGAATGAGTGCTGAACACAAGGAGCGGGTGATGAGAGGGTTATGGCAGATTGCTTTCGCAGATGCAACGCTGAGCCCGGATGAAGAACATATAATACGTAAGATTGCCGACCTGCTTTATATTCCTCATAGCCGTTTCATTAAGGCAAAGCTGGAAGTGCAGACCACGAAATAAGATGATGAGATAACCTTTATAATGTTCAGTAGTATCCGAACGGCGATGGCCGTGATATTGAGCATCGTTGTGATGACATCTTCAACATGGGTGCTTTGGCTCGCTGTTGCTGAACATGAAGAACTTTTTCTCGAATCGCAGAAGAACAACCTGTTCGCGCTAACCCGCAATATGGCTAACGACTTGGTGCCCTACATGGAGCAGACCGAGAGGGATAGTTTTGCGCTGAGTATCGTGTTGTTGAGGCTTGAGCCGTACAATAATGTGATCAACGCCACTATTTATGACAACGAGTATAACCAGGTTGAGCATTACGTAGGGCGCGGCGCACGCCGAACTGAGCAGGGCTTACAGGACCCGCCGATAGATCCGTCAGTGTATGAACTGGGAATTAACATTGAACAGGGCAAACTGATTAGCCTGGAACGTATCGGTGAACAGGCTTTCCCGGTTGGCTATCTGTTGATCGTAAATGATCTGAACCCCAGCCTGGCAGAAAGCCGCCGCTCATTAATTTTCAGAACAACACCCTGGGTGGTACTGCTTCTGACTGCGACTATTTTTCTTTCTTTAATAATGCTTCGGCGCTCCTTTAAGCCGTTGGAGCTGTTATCCCGTTTTACCCAGATGGTCATCGACTCCAAGGATTACACCTCCCGTCATGATGTGCAGGGTACCTCAGAAATCAAGCGTCTTGGCGAACACATCAACCGCCTGATGGCGACCATTGAAGATGAACTATCAATTAACCAGCAGCAAACTCAAACATTGATGGAGCAGCAGGTCACCATGACCCGGCTGGCCAACTTTGACAGCCTGACCGGTTTACCTAACCGGCAGTTTGTAATGGATACGATTCGAATTGAACTGTCGCGGGCAAAGCGTGCAGACAGCGACCTGATCCTGATGTTTTTCGACCTTGACGGCTTCAAAGGTATCAACGACTCTTTAGGTCATGAAACCGGCGATATGATCCTGATCGAAGTGGCTGAAAGGGTGAAAGCTATTCTGCGTGATGGTGATATTCTCGCCCGGCTGGGCGGTGACGAGTTTTTAATCATCCCGGACCGCGATGTTACTGAACTGAATATGGCCACCGTATCGGAACGGGTATTGTCGGCATTTGCAGAGCCTTTCAAACTAAAAGGCCTGTCGCTGAGAGTTGGCGTGAGTATTGGCGTGGCGAAAGCCCGCGAAGCCGGTTACGACCTCAGTCAACTGGTGAGTAATGCCGACCTTGCCATGTATCGTTCAAAAGCGCGGGGGCGGGGTGTTTATACAATATTCGACCCTGAGATGTCGGAATCTCATAAGCGCAAGATCCTCATCGCCAACAGCATAGAAGCGGCGATAGAAGAAAACCAGTTCAGCTTACATTATCAGCCTAAAATTAACCTGAATGGCGAGATTGATTCGCTGGAGGCGCTAATTCGCTGGCACCATCCTGAGTTAGGTCCGGTCATGCCCTCTGAGTTTATCCTGGTCGCTGAACAGGCGGGTAAAATTACTTCTATTACCCAGTGGGTACTTAATCAGGCCAGTAAGGAACTGGCCGAGCTGATGAGTATCTACACACCTAAAATACGCCTGGCGATCAATTTATCGGTGCATGATTTGCGTCATAGCGAGTTATTTGACTGGATATATAATGCGTTTCAGGCTCACTCCGTCAATCCGGAGAATGTGGAGTTTGAGGTAACTGAGTCTGCCTACCTCGACAACTTTGAAACCAGCGAATCCTTATTTAAGCGCTTGCACAACCTCGGTTGTACCATCGCATTGGATGACTTTGGCACCGGCTACTCGTCGCTAAGCTATCTGACCCGGATTACGATAGATACCCTCAAAATTGACCGTCAGTTTGTGATGGAGCTGGATACCTCTGAACGCAGTCGGTTGGTGACTATCTCGATTATCGATCTGGCGCGGCGGCTGTCACTGAAGATTTGCGCCGAAGGTGTGGAAACGATTTCGCAGTGGGAATACCTTAAGGCGTTAGGCTGCGACACGCTACAGGGATACCTGTTCAGTAAACCCCGGCCATTAGCCGACATTAAAAACCAACCGGACTATCAGCGTCAGGCTGGTTAGTTACTGCGCAGAGCTGCGATAAATTATCTTAATATCTTCGGGTAATGGCGTGCCTTCCGGCAGATACCCTATGGTGTCTTTTGAAGACTCTATCATTAAAATCAGCTCATCAATACTGTCTGCGGTCTCTGGCCGTTGTTGCCGACCGCTGAAGCGCATTTGCGCCCAGTATGCCTGGATCCGTGACTCGGTGAGTCCGATGACCCTGATGTTAAAAATCGAGCGGGCCACTTCTCCCGGCGACAGTGCAATGGGTGTTACGTCAGGCAATGCCAGATTACCCATAAACAGGTTTCTCAGTTGAGATTTACTGATGGTATTAATGGATGAGTCCTGACGCGTTATAACGACCACATGATCACTGCTTTTAGCATGAGTCGCTAGGCAATTGACTAACAGACAAGTTAAAAGGAATAAACGTTTCATCAGAACACCCACTCCAAAGCCACCTGATATAGCGTGGCAGAATTGTCGAAGTCAGCATTTTTTACTTCAAAAAAGGCTCTCTGCTGGCCTTGTCCGCGCAAGAAGGATACATCGCCTTTGATAGCGAAGTGGGCGTTAAAATCGTAGCGCATGCCAATGGCAATACTGTTCAGTGAGTCACGGTTAAACTGGTCAAAAATCGATTCGTAAGCGGTAGATAAAACGTCTAACTCTGGCGAGAGTCCAAGGGGGATCTCATTTGTAGGCTCAGGATACGAAGCTGACGATGTCGCCAGAGTAACATGGTAAGTCATAGGCGGACTGTAGATGCCGGTTGTCAGGTAAGCGCTGAGCATAGCCGGAAATGCCGATGGCTCGCCTATGAGTTTCATCACCTCAGCTTCTGCAAAATAATCAAAGCTATGATATGACAGACCAGCAGTTAACACTTCTACTTTGCCTTTCGGTGACAGGGAGTCTGCCGACACACTATAACCAGCAGACTGCAGAATTGAGCGGAAATCATCCAGCTCCTGCAGGGTCACATCGATATCGCCACGATGGAAAGCCAGCGTAAACTGCAGATTCTGACGATTTATCCGACCAATAAAACCATGCAGATTCGTTACATCGGGTTTTACCTGTACATCGGCAATTTCGTATTCATCGTTATAACTGCCCCAATAGGCTTCAATGGATGCCTGTATGTCTTCGTTACCAAACCGATAATTAACATTCACCCCTTCATAGGTAGGGAACAGTACACCGTTGTAAAGTTGCTGAGGCGGGTTTATCCAATGATAAGCAAAACCAACATTAAGCACGTCGGAATAGTGGAAAAAAGGCGTACGCTGTTTTCCGGCACGAAACTGCCAGTTGTCATTGAGTTGATAGGTCAGGTATAACCATTCTACACCAGATTCCCGATCTGAGTTACTGTGAGCCAGTAATTGCGAGGTGACGCTGAGTTTATCAGTTGCCTGCCAATCGAGCTGCAATGCTGCCAGAGACTGACTGTCAAACTTGAACTCATCGGTGTAATCAAGATAAGCGGCATCGCCGGTATCCAGATAGCCGCCAATAACACGGCCGAAACCGGACACCTTAAACCCGGAGGCCAGCTCCACATCCGCCTGGCTTGCAGCCGGGACAAGCATAAAAAAGGTGCTAAGCAGGCAGACAACAGGAGATAAATGCTTTTTAAACCACATCATCATTTACCAAACATACTGATGCATTAAAAGTAATCCAAGCCCTGGGTTTTCACAAGTTTACTCGCGGCTTTATTTGCTTTATCTGCGGGGCTGCGAGCATTGAAAGTAGCTTGGTGGCTTTACCGTTATTACAAAAACGCTGCTAACGAGCGGGCCTTTCTTGCAAAGAACTGTTGCTTAATAGCAACAAATAAGTGTTGTCAGAACGCCGAAATATCTGGTGATTATATTTAAGTATATGAAAAGTATATAAAATGATGTTTTGGTACGAGTTCTGCTCTGGTAAGGAAACATAACCGAATAAAGACAATAAGCGGAGACAGCCATGCGTACTATTATTCTGGCCTTAGCAGCGGTAACAACCTTTTCAGCAGCAGCGATTCCAACCAGTCAGGAATTCATGGAAAAGATGGACTCTGACGATGATGGATTTATTACCCTGCGCGAAGCAGTAAAAAACACCGATTTGTTGCGCGAGTTTGGTGACATCGATATCAACGAAGATGGCAAAATCAGTGAAGCGGAGTTAATCAGTTCAGATTATGGTCGTGAAGTACTGTCGCTGTCGGTGTGAATCGGTTTTTTGCAGCCATTTAGTCCGGTGAATTTGCCAAATAGGCGTTAACACGTTGTCGAACTCTCAACGCTATGCGATGCTTGCGTCACGTTTAATTGATAGTGGTTCGCTCTTGCGTTTAGGGTCGTTACGTCAGCTCATTATTGGCAGCTTTTTAGTTGCCCTCATCCCGTTGGCCGCCTTGTTGTGGCAAAGTCACACTGACTTAACCAGAGTCAGCCGGATGACCATTGATGAAACTCAGCAAATAGCGGGTATCGTCTCTAAAGTGCAACAACTCGAAAGTGCCAGTGTGGTGCTCGAGCGCGCTTTGCGCCAGTATCAGGTACTTAAAAACGATGTCGCGGAACGGCTGGTACAAAATGCCCTGACGCGTTTTGACGAACGCTACGCGGCGCTTTGTGATGCTGAAGTGAGCGTAGATGGTTGTGAATCGGTGAATATTGTTTTGGCCGAACTTAAGTCTTTTTCAGCCTTTACCAGCGAGGCCGAATTAACCCCCGGGTTGGGGCGTTTACGCACAGCGCTGGTGGATGTTCACGAAAGTGTTGATGATGCTATTGAGGCGCGCTTAACGTTGCAGCGTCAGGACGTGGCGGACATGCAGGCTAAGCAGTCCTGGCTGAGCGCATTGTTAGTGTCGGTATCGCTGGCGCTGATCTTGTTAGGCAGCCAGTTGGTTATCAATCCGGTGCGTAAATTAAAATTAATTATCCGCATGCTGGCCAGGCAACAGGGCAGGTTACCACCGCTGTCGACCCGGGCGCCTAAGGAGCTGGTGGGAGTAGAGAAAGATCTTCACTGGCTGGGTGAGCGGCTGGCGCAACTGGAGCATATTCGCACTGCACTGCTAAGACACGCCGCGCACGAATTAAAAACCCCGTTAGCGAGTATAAAGGAAGGGTGTGCTTTACTTACTGATGGCACGGTGGGGGCATTATCCGAACCCCAGCAAGAGGTAATGAGTTTACTGGCCAGCAGTACGTCGCGGTTAAACACGTTGATCGAGAAACTGCTGGATTACAATCTGCTGTTGCAGCAGGCCCAGGCCAGTTTTACCCGCGTCGATGTGGAACAAATGGTTAGTCAGTGTATCGAAGATTATCAGTTGGCCTTGCAGAACCATAAATTAGCGGTGAATATTGAAGCCAGCACGATCAGCGCAGACGCTGAACTGTTGCGCCGCATATTCGATAATTTGTTGTCTAATGCCGTGGCGCATGGTGCGTTAGACAAAACCATTTACATCCGGGTAGCTGTTGATGATGGTACCGCGCTGATCGACGTAGCGAATCACGGTAACAAAATCCCCCCGGAAAAAATTAGTAATTTATTTGAACCCTTTGTGCGGGGCGATGGTGCCCGGAACGATAATGTAATAGGCACCGGACTGGGATTGTCCATTGTGGCCGATTGCGCCAGGATCATGCACGGAGAAGTAAATGTGATTGACGTAGATTACGCCGAGGTTTGTTTTCGGGTTGTAATCCCTCAGCAGGAAGACCAATAACAATGAAGCACTTTGCTGCCCTGAGCGCAGCTCTTATTTTAACCGGTTGTACGTTAACACCGGAAAAGGAACCCCAGACTCAGCCTGACAACTATCAACCGACGCTGGAGGCGAGTGAGGACGATTGTGTGTTTCAGTCAGACATGCAATTGGATCCGGCCCGCTGTGATTTAAGCTTCTGGCTTGATTATTGGGCCCAGGTTGATCAAATGACCTGGCCAAAGCGGGAATCACTGATTGAGCAGCTTGGGGATGCCCCCGACATGTTGTTGCAAAAAGTCATTTTGTCGCAGCCGGTTAATACACCCTACAAAGCCAGATTGCGCGCTCAGCACTGGTTTGAACAACTGCTGCCGGCATTATCGCCAGCAAATCAGCAGCGCATGAAAGCGATTATTCATAAGCCGAGTGAACATATGCTGGAGTTTGAGTCGGCAGTAACACTGCTCAGCAAAATGAATAACGGCCAGGATAAAACCATTGAGGCCCAGGAAAACCAAATTAATGAGTTAAAAGCCCAGCTTGAGGCATTACTCAATATCGAATCAAACCTGATGAGTCAGGAAGAGGAGACACAGCAGTGAGTGTTAACGCAGAGCAGCCATCGCATATTCTTTTGGTCGATGACGATCAAAGCCTGTTACGCTTAATGACCATTCGTCTGCAAAGCGAAGGGTTTCAGGTAACCGCAGTTGAAGATGGCCAGGCAGCCCTCAAAAAAATCAATACCGGTACCTTTGATCTGGTGCTAAGTGACCTGCGCATGCCGGGGCTGGACGGTCTCAGTCTGTTTGAAGAAATTATGGCCATCCGCTCTGATATCCCGGTGATCCTGATGACTGCCCACGGCACCATCTCCGACGCCGTTGAGGCAACCCAGCGCGGCGTATTCGGCTTCTTAACCAAGCCGGTGGATCACGATAAATTACGGGAGTTGCTGGGCAAGGCGCTGCAACATTCAAAAGCCGCCGAGCCGGGCGAGTGGTGTAAGGAAATTATTACCCGCTCACCGGAAATGTTGCATGTGCTTGATCAGGCATACCGTATTGCCAAGCGGGAAGTCAGTGTGCTGGTTACCGGCGCCAGCGGTACAGGTAAAGAGTTGCTGGCAAATGCTATACATCGCGCCAGCGACCGTGCGGATTACCCGTTTGTCGCTATTAACTGCGGCGCGCTGCCGGAGAACCTGCTGGAGTCAGAATTATTCGGTCACGTAAAAGGGGCTTTTACCGGCGCCGTTACCGCTAACCAGGGCCTGTTCAGAGAAGCTCATGGCGGCACCTTGTTCCTCGACGAAATTGGCGATATGCCCATGACTCTGCAGGTTAAGTTACTCCGTGCACTACAAGAACGTCAGATCCGACCGGTGGGCAGCAGTAAGTCGGTGGATATCGATGTCCGGGTGATTTCTGCAACGCACAAAGATTTACACAAGGAAATGGAAGAGGGCAGTTTTCGGGAAGATCTGTTTTATCGCCTGAATGTGGTTAACCTTAAATTACCTGCACTAAAACAACGCAGCGAAGATATTCCGCTACTGGCCCGCAGCCTGCTCAAACAAAGTGCTGAGCGCCACGGTGTAAAGGTTACTCAGTTTTCTGAAGATGCCATGCAATTACTGGTAAAAAGTGACTGGCCGGGCAATGTACGCCAGCTGGTAAACGTGGTGGAGCAGTGTGTCGCCCTCACGCAAACGCCTGTGGTGCCGTTACACCTGGTTGAACAGGCGCTGTCTGCCACGCGTCAAAGCTGGCCAACCCTGACCGAAGCCCGCGATGCCTTTGAACAGAAATATCTGTTTAAACTGCTTAAAATGACCGACGGTAATGTCACCCGTGCAGCTGAGCTCGCCGGCCGCAACCGCACCGACATGCATAAATTGATGAAAAAACATAGCCTCGACGCCGGCGACTTCCGCTAGGCTGATCTTATCTGGTAACGCCGGGGGACAACGTCCTCCGGGTATCCGGGCCTTCCATCGATAGTTAATAAAGCGTAAACAGCAGCCATTTTTAGGTTGGCAAAAAGAGTCAGTCATGGGATAGTGTGTCGATATTGGACGACAGTATACTTTTGACCGGTAGTGATGGAAGCACGTATTAACATCTGGATTATTGTAGCAAGCTTTATTGTCATATTTTGTGGACAGCCTGCTCAGGCACAGGCAATGAAAGAATCGCAGATCGTCACCCGGTTAAATGACATTATTCGCGCAAAAAATACGCCCGCCAATCTACAAATCGACCAGGTTAATGAGTTACTCGTCAGCGCCAATGCATTGCATGCCGATGCTGCAGAAAATGCTATTCTGGCTTACAAGTTACTTATCACAGCACAGCAGGAAAACTTCGAACCCGTTCGCAGCATGGCCGATGAAGTGCTGACCACAGCCGTTCGTCGTCAGGATTATCGTTCACAGGCATTTACTTTGCGGGCCAAACTGCGCTATCAGGCCATCGCTTCTCCCGATGACGTAGAGTCGAGTAAACAACAGTTGCTTGGTCTGCTATCCCGTCGTTTATCCGCTGAAGATAAAGCACAAATATTGTTTGATATTGGTGTGGCAGATATTCAGACCGGCAACGTTATGTCGGCGCTGGAATACTTTAATCAGGCTCAGGAAGCGTTCTGGGCACAAAGTAATTATGTCAGCTGGCGTGAAGTGTTGAATCAGCAAATAGAGTTACTGGTTGCCATGCAGTGGTTTGACCGGGCACTGGAAAAAGTTCGTCAGTTGGTCGACTTTTCAAAAGATGTTGGCGGCGAAGCTGGCATAGCGCTACACGATAAGTTACTGGCTATTATGGCAGCAGATAATCAGTGGCAGGACATGGAGACGGTTGCCCTTACGCTGCTGGAAGAGAGTGCTGAAAGTGGCAGTATCAAAGGGCAGTTTATTGCTGGCTACTGGCTTATGCATGCGAATGTGCAGCAACAGAACATGGATCTGGTGGTACGCTGGAACCGTAAAATTGAAGACTGGCTGGATGAACACCCGCAACTTTCAGCGCCAAAGTTATATACTCTGAATAAAATTACTTATTTGATTGAATCCGGTGATCTGTCTGCCGCAAAGTCGCTACAGGCGTCGGTGACGATGGGCAATGAGGAAGACGTTTTATTGACTTACCTGACTACCCGCCAACATTTACTCAATCAGGTTGGTCTTGCCGCAGCGAATAATAATATTGCAGGTATTACATCAGCCTATGAAGAGCTGATTGCCTGGATGGACGCAGAGCGAAACCGTGTATTAAGCCTCACAATGGATCAGATTTCTCAGGATTTCGCAGCCATGCAGCGCAGCACTCAGCGAGAAATTCTGTCGCTCAATCAAACACTCGAAAGTGAAAAAGAAGCGGTCAGCAAAGAAGCCACTTTTAATAACCTGTTAATTGTTATTGTTGGCTTACTTATGGGCGTTATCGCCGTATTAAGCTACTTCTATATTCGCCTCAAAAACCAGAAACATTCCACTCGTCGCCGACGCAGTTCACGCTCGCGTACTTAAACCCAATCAGGTTTATCAGAACAGTTGGTTTTGCAGATCATCCTGGTCTGGAGCAAAGTGTAGTGCTGGTATGGCAGCGTCCGGAAAACGCTGATTATACGCTGCAATAAACTGCTGAGCCAACCAGGGCGCGTCCTGATTGTCGGGACGATGAAAAAATAAATAGCAGGCTTTACCCTGTTTCCGCCATTGCTGACATTTATCTATCCAGGGTTGTAAACAGGCCGCATTGTCCTGCTCGTTATTGTTACCCACAAAGCGCATTACCGGCTGATTTGAGGTAGCGATAACATTCACTGGCACCCGTGGCTTCTTGGTTCGCACTTCGGCCGTCAGCGCACTATCCTCTGGCCCGGTAAACAAAGCCCGGGTATCCATTATCACACGGTTAACACCATGCGTCATAAGCAGCCTGTTAAGGGCTTTCTCTTCCTCACCCTTGGCAAAGAATGCCAGATGACGGACTTCCACCGCATAACTGAAAGCCGGCGATAAACGCTTAAGGAATGCTTCCAGTACCGGTAGCTGAGCGGGACCGAATCCGGCGGGTAACTGCAGCATCAGCTGGCCCAATCGATGCTCTAAGCGAGCCAGCAGATTAAGTTGCTCCGTTACCAGGTGGTCACAATGCTGTAAGCTGCTTTTGTGACTGATGTCACTATGAAATTTAAACGTGAAACGAAAATCTGCTGGTGTTGCCGCTGCCCAGTTATCCAAGGTCTGAGGCGAGGGTAGGTGATAAAATGTGGTATTTCCCTCAACACTGTTTAGTTGCCTTGCGTAATCGGCCAGTTGCGTGCCCGATCGGTTAGCAAACCAGCGTTTTGGCCAGCTACTGTGCTGCCATTGGGGAAGACCGATAAAAACAGGGCCTAATGTGCTGGTTGATTGGATATTTGTCATTGGGCTTTGGGTAGCATTTGTTTATACTATGCGGCCTTAAATTTAAAACATAACAGACGTGTTGGCGGTCATTATCCTCATGCCGGTAAAGCAGGTAAAGGAATAATCAGGTGATTATCGGTAGATTCAGGTCGGTATAGCCAGCACCTTCACGCAACCACAAAATAGCTAACAAAGTAATTAGGGGTCGAAGACCATGCGCACAGATTACTGTGGGAAAATTAACGCATCTTATATTGGACAAGAAGTCACGCTGTGTGGCTGGGTAAACAAACGCCGCGACTTGGGTGGCCTGATTTTTATCGACCTGCGCGACCGCGAAGGTTTAGTACAGGTCGTTTTTGACCCTGATTTACCTGAAGTGCAGGCGCTGGCCAATACACTGCGTGCCGAATTCTGTATCAAGTTAACCGGTACGGTGCGCGCTCGTCCTGAAGGCCAGGTAAATAAGCAAATGACCACCGGTGAAGTGGAAATTCTTGGTACTGGCCTGGAAATCTTTAATAAGTCTGCCGTGTTACCACTGGACTGGAACCAGGAAAACTCTGAAGAGCAGCGTTTGCGCTATCGTTATCTTGATCTGCGTCGCCCGGTAATGAGCAACAAACTGCAGTTTCGCGCCAAGGTTACCGCAGCAGTACGCCGTTACCTTGAAGGCGAAGGTTTTCTGGATATCGAAACGCCAATCCTGACCAAAGCTACGCCGGAAGGGGCTCGTGATTATCTGGTGCCAAGCCGTACCCACAAAGGTGAATTCTTTGCTCTGCCGCAGTCTCCACAATTGTTTAAGCAATTGCTGATGATGTCGGGGATGGACCGCTACTACCAAATNGTTAAGTGCTTCCGTGACGAAGATTTACGTGCCGATCGTCAGCCTGAATTTACCCAAATCGATATCGAAACCACCTTTTTAGGCGCTGATGGCGTAATGGCCATTACCGAAGGTCTGATCCGCGATTTGTTTAAGCAAATGCTTGATGTGGACTTAGGCGACTTCCCGCAAATGACCTACGCCGAAGCGATGAAGCGCTATGGTAGTGANAANCCGGACTTACGTAACCCNNTGGAACTGACCGATGTNGCAGATCTGCTGGCNAACGTTGACTTTAAAGTNTTNAGTGGTCCGGCTAACGATCCGAAAGGACGCGTTGCCGCTATCCGGGTACCGGGTGGTGCATCACTGTCGCGTAAGCAAATTGATGAGTACACCAAGTTTGTTGGTATCTACGGCGCGAAAGGCCTGGCCTGGGTCAAAGTTAACGAAAAAGCCAACGGCCTGGAGGGGTTACAGTCGCCAATCCTTAAATTCCTTAACGCTGAAATCGTTNNNGAAATNCTTGCNCGTACCGGNGCTGAAGATGGCGATATTCTGTTATTTGGCGCTGATAATGCAACGGTTGTTACCGAAGCCATGGGNGCANTNCGCCTGAAGCTGGGTGAAGATTTTGAGTTGNTGGAAGGTGANTGGCGNCCGCTNTGGGTGGTTGACTTCCCAATGTTCGAAGAAGCCGATGGTCAGTTNCANGCGCTGCACCATCCGTTTACNGCACCGCGCAACTTAACNCCGGAGCAACTGGCANANGCGCCNGNAACNGCTTTATCTGATGCCTATGACATGGTNTTAAANGGNGTTGAATTAGGCGGTGGTTCGGTNCGTATNCACGACCAGNCCATGCAATCNGCAGTGTTCAGCATTCTGGGTATNGANAAAGAAGAAGCNGAGCTGAAATTTGGCTTCCTGCTTGAGGCGCTNCGCTACGGTGCACCACCNCANGCTGGTCTGGCTTTCGGNCTNGATCGTCTGGTGATGCTGATGACNGGTGCTACCTCTATCCGTGATGTGATGGCGTTCCCGAAAACCACCACTGCCGCTTGTCCGCTGACCGATGCGCCGAGCCCGGCTAATCCTCAGCAACTGGCCGATTTNGCCATCGCAACAGTGAAGAAAGACGCCGAATAATGGCNTATAAGCGTCCCGAGTCGGTCCTGGTTGTGCTCTACAATGAGCACAACCAGGTGCTTATTATGCAGCGCAATGATGATGCGGATTTCTGGCAGTCGGTGACCGGCACCATCGAAGANGGCGAACTNCCGCTCGCGACAGCNTATCGNGAAGTCGCNGAGGAAACNGGCNTTNTGCTGTCTNCCGAGTCAGGNGACATTATTGATTGCCAGCANATTAATCAGTATGAGATCCGCCCNGAGTGGCGCTACCGCTATCCCCCCGATGCCTTTGTNAACACAGAATANGTNTTCGTAGTACAAATCAGCAGTCAGGCACCTATCATCTTAACCGAACACTCCGCTTACGAATGGGTTGAAAAATCCGTTGCCGCAGAGCGTGTTTGGTCACCTTCTAATCAAGCTGCCATTCTGGCATTTGTACCTGAGTCAAAATAATGGTAATACTGGGTATAGATCCAGGTTCTCGCGTCACCGGCTATGGTTTAATTCGTCGGCATCAGGGCAAATTACATTATGTGGCCAGCGGTTGTATTCGTTTAACCGATAAACCATTGGCGCCCCGGCTGGACAAAATTTTTATTGGTGTGAGTGAGTTAATCGAGCAGTTTAAACCGGATTGCCTGGCCATTGAGCAGGTGTTTCTGGCCCGCAACCCCGACTCAGCATTAAAGCTGGGCCATGCCAGGGGAGCGGCGATGATTGCCGCAACGCAGGCCAGTTTAAGTGTGTCAGAGTATTCCGCCCGGCAAATAAAGCAAGCTGTGGTAGGCACCGGTGGCGCCGATAAAACCCAGGTGCAGCATATGGTGAAACACCTGTTAGGGTTATCCGGCACACCGCAGGCCGATGCGGCCGATGCGCTGGCAGTGGCATTATGTCATGCCCACAGTGAGCAAAACCTGGTGAAGTTAGCCGGCCAGGCGCGTAAAACGGTACGCGGTCGGTTGCGGTAAACGCCTCACTTCGAGCATAGCAAAACGGAGTAAAAGAATATCATGATTGGACGTATTCACGGCCAGCTATTGGAAAAAGCACCACCTGATGTGTTGGTAGATGCAGGCGGTGTGGGTTATGAGCTGCAGCTTCCCATGACCAGTTTTTACCAGTTACCCGCGGTGGGAGAGACCTGCACGTTATACACGCATTTTGTGGTGCGTGAAGATGCCCAGCTGCTATTTGGCTTTGCCGATAAACTGGAGCGTGGCCTGTTTCGTGAGCTTATTAAGGCTAATGGCGTGGGGCCGAAACTGGGGTTGGCAATCTTATCCGGAATGTCTGCTAAACAGTTTTTACAGGTGGTTCAGCACGAAGACGTAACCTCGCTGACCAGGCTACCCGGTATCGGCAAAAAAACCGCAGAGCGATTAGTGGTAGAGTTGCGCGACCGGCTGGCCAAGTTTACCCAGAATTTAGAAACATCCGGCAGTGAACTGCTTGTTGCTGGTAGTCTCGACAATGGTGGCGAAAACGCTATTGTGGCGCTCAGCGGCGTAAAAGAAGAAGCCATGAGCGCATTGGTAGCGTTAGGTTATAAACCGCCGCAGGCAAGCAAAATGGTGAATGCGGTGTATCAGGACGGTATGGATAGCGAGGCCCTCATTCGCCAGGCGCTAAAAGCCGCTTTGTAAGCGCCAGTCAGTGGCGTGTTGAATTCAGCAATAAGTATCAGCAGTGATAGAGAGAACAGTAAATGATTGAAGCAGACCGTTTAATATCTGCCAGTGAAAGCGACGAAGACGCCGTGATTGACCGGGCGATTCGGCCTAAGCTGTTGCAGGATTATACCGGGCAACCACATGTCTGCGAACAGATGGAAATCTTCATTGAAGCTGCCCGTCGTCGCGAAGACGCGCTTGATCATTTGCTGATTTTTGGCCCGCCGGGGTTGGGGAAAACAACACTGGCCAACATCGTGGCCAATGAGATGGGGGTAAACATTAAAACTACGTCCGGGCCCGTCCTCGAGAAGGCCGGTGATTTAGCGGCGCTGCTGACCAACCTGGAGCACAACGATGTGTTGTTTATTGACGAAATTCACCGCTTAAGCCCGGTGGTGGAAGAAATACTCTATCCGGCCATGGAAGACTATCAGTTAGACATTATGATTGGCGAAGGGCCGGCAGCGCGTTCCATTAAACTGGATTTACCGCCCTTTACACTGGTAGGAGCGACCACCCGGGCTGGCTCACTAACTTCACCGCTCAGAGACCGGTTTGGCATTGTTCAGCGTCTGGAATTTTATTCGGTAAAAGATCTCACCGACATCGTTGCTCGCAGCGCGCATTATATGCAACTGGAAATGGACGAGAGCGGTGCGTTTGAAGTGGCTAAGCGGTCTCGTGGTACACCGCGTATTGCCAATCGGCTATTGCGCCGGGTGCGGGATTACGCCGAGATTAAATCGGATGGGACGGTAAATGGTGGGGTAGCGGCCGCTGCACTGGATATGCTCGATGTGGATAAAGAAGGTTTTGACTACATGGACCGCAAGCTGCTAAATGCCATCATCGAAAAATTTGATGGCGGTCCGGTAGGCCTGGAAAACCTCGCTGCGGCCATTGGCGAAGAAAAAGAAACCATTGAAGATGTTATTGAGCCCTTCCTTATTCAGCAGGGCTTCCTGCAGCGCACCCCGCGCGGACGCATAGCCACCCAACGCGCTTATCTGCATCTGGGATTTCAGGTGGGCAGCTAATAGCTGCCCTACAAGACCAGGGTCTGATTTTAATCAATATTCAACTTGCCAGCGTATCTACTATAGCGATGACATTATCGTATCAGTGGAGGATAACAAATGAACGCAAACGTTGGTGGCATAGATAAAGTACTAAGGGTCGTATTTGGACTACTCATCATTTCGGCTGGCGTGTATTACCAGTCCTGGTGGGGTGCAGTTGGCGCCATAATTCTGCTCACCGGCATTATTAATTTTTGCCCGTTATACCTGCCATTCGGTATTTCTTCCTGTAAAAAAGACTGAGCCGCTAATATCCCGAGTGACATTATGATGATACAGAGTGCTGTATTGTGGTTTACTGTGTTTGTGCGAAAAATAAAATCACCCGAAAAACAGGCAAAAAAAACCCGCTTCAGAGAAGCGGGGTGAGAACAACAAGTGTTGAAGGAAAAAATCCAGGGAACTCATGTCTAACAGGCAATAAATAGAGAACTCATTCATCTGTCGACTTGATGAGGCGTATTATAGAGATAATTTGGTTGCTCACAATTGAGAATATTTTAGTTTTAAGATTAGAAAAACTAATCTGTAAATGAAATGTTAACGGCGGGGATTTTTATCCTTAGCCTAGTAATATTAAGCTTTTGCGGTAGATTTCTGGTGGCTGATGCAATTCATCTTGCGATACATTTATTTGGTCGTAGTTCTCAGGCGCTATAGACAGCAAACCGCCTTTTACCTACCATGTGAAGCATCTTAATTAACAGAGATTTCAAGGTGCACACACTCAGTATACGGGTCTACTACGAAGATACCGACGCCGGTGGCATAGTGTATTACGCTAATTATTTAAAGTTTGCGGAGCGGGCCAGAACCGAGTGGCTTAGAGATTTAGGCTTCGAACAAGACGAATTGCTGGAACAAAACATTGCCTTTGTCGTCAAACACGTTGAAATGCACAATAATGCGCCTGCTCGCTTCAATCAAATGTTGAGTATTCACTCGCACATTGTAGAATTGAAGGGCGCTAGCATGACATTTAAACAAGATATTATAAATGCACAGGATCAGAAACTTCTGGTTACCGTGCAAGCAAAAATCGCCTGTGTGGATTTGGCCAATATGCAGCCGCGTCGGATACCAGAGGCAATGTTAGGGGAATTTTCGCGTGTCATCTGATTTAACCTTTATAGGCTTGTTTTTACAGGCAAGCTTTGTAGTACAGCTGGTTATGTTATTGCTAATCAGTGTTTCCATTGCCTCCTGGGCGTTCATTTTTCAGCGTCAGAAAGCACTTAACGGTGCACGCAGCGAAATGAAGAACTTTGAAGATGAGTTCTGGTCGGGCGCCGATCTTAACCGCTTATACCAACAACTCTCCAGCGAAGAGCAGGTGAGTGGTATGGGCCATATCTTCTGTGCTGGCTTTAAAGAGTTTGTGCGCCTGCGTAAAAGCAATACCAACGCTAATGTGGTTGTCGACGGTACCTACCGGGCAATGCGCGTGGCGTTATCACGGGAAGTGGACAACCTTGAAAGCCGCCTGTCATTCCTTGCCACGGCCGGCTCTATCAGCCCTTATATCGGCTTATTTGGCACCGTATGGGGTATTATGAACGCCTTTATTGCACTGGGCGAAGTTCAACAGGCTACATTATCTATGGTTGCGCCGGGGATTGCTGAAGCACTGATAGCCACCGCGATAGGTTTATTTGCCGCGATCCCTGCGGTGATTGCCTATAACCGCTTTAGCCACCAGGTAGAGAAACTGGAAAACAGTTACGTCAACTTTATGGAAGAGTTTTCAGCCATCCTGCAGCGTCAGGCCCATGCGTCGCAGCAAAGCGCATAACATCCTAAGTTAACAGGAGAGTCCCGCTATGTATGTGCGTAAACGCCGTCGTCCGGTTTCTGAAATAAACGTGGTGCCTTACATCGACGTAATGCTGGTGCTGCTGATTATCTTTATGGTTACCGCCCCCCTGATATCTCAGGGCGTTAAAGTGGATTTGCCCAAAGCCAGCGCCCAGCCCATTGAGCAGGAAGATAAGCCACCCATTATTGCGTCGGTGGATATTAAGGGCGACTACTATCTTAATCTGGGTGATAACCAGGAGCAGGCCGTCGATGAAGAAGAAATGGCGGCGCTGGTTCAGGCCCAGTTAAAGCAAAGCCCCGACACGCCGGTAGTGGTAAAAGGGGATGGCCAGGTTGCTTATAACGAAGTGATTCAACTGATGGTACTGCTGCAAAAAGCCGGTGTACCTTCGGTCGGTCTGATGACCGATCCGGTTGAAAAGTAAAACAGGCGCAGATTGTGAATCAAGCGGATAAATCGGCCTTAGTTAAATCACTGGGTTTGCACCTGCTCCTTGTGATAGTGTTGCTAATAAGCGTCAGTTTGTCATCGTCACCGGTAATGCCAGTGGCCAACAGTACGCCTGCGCCGGTGATTAAAGCCACTTTTATAGACGCGCAGGCTATTTATGATCAGCAGCGTGCTCAGGCACAGGCGGAAGCTCAGGCCCGGGCCGAAGAGCAGCGTAAACGACAGGCAGCCGAAGAACGTAAGCGTCAGGAAGCCGCTGCACGCAAAGCCCGCGAACAAAAAGCCCGGGAAGCGGCAGAAGCAAAACGCCAGTCTGAATTGCGCCGGTTAGCCGAACAAAAGGCTCAGGAGCGGAAAGAACGCGAAGCCGCTGAAAAAGCCGAAGCGGCGCGTAAAGCCAAAGAGGCAAAAGAACGCGCCGAAATGGAAAGAATTATGCAAGAGCANCTGGCGAAAGAGCAGGCGGCTATGCNNCANCAACGTCGCCAGCAGGTNTTGTCGGAAGTTGAGCGTTATCAAATAATGATTCAACAAACCATCATGCGCTATCTGAATGCNGACTTTAAAGNTAAGAGCTGCCGNCTGAAATTAAAACTGGCAACNACNGGTTTTGTTTCNCAGGTNAGCATAGTNGACGGCGATGCCGCATTGTGCAGGGCTGCCGAAAGTGCGGNAAGACGCGCTGAAACACTGCCTATGTCAGAAGACCCGGCGGTTTACGAAGAACTTAAAGACATTGATTTGAAGGTGGAGTTGTAATGCCTATGAGAAAACTGGGTTTATGGATTACCCTGGCCTATTTTAGCGTGGTTGGTCAGTTACATGCTGCGCTGGAAATTGTAATCACTGAAGGCGTGGACAGTGCCCGGCCTATTGCGGTGGTGCCTTTTAAATGGGAAGGCGAGGGCATGTTACCCGGTGATCTGACCGATGTGGTGATGAACGACTTACGCCGCAGTGGCAAGTTTAACCCGGTAGCGCGTTCAGCCATGCCGGAATACCCGTCTACCGATGGCGAAGTTAACTACGGTGCCTGGGCAGCCCAGGGCATTGACACTGTGGTAGTCGGCAGCGTTAAGCCACAGGGCGTCGACCGTTATCTGGTGAGTTTTGAGATCATCGATGTGCTGCGCGGGCAAATAACCGGTGGTCAGTCGAAAGTACTTAATAAAGACGGCGGTCTGATTAACAGTAAAGACCATATTATTGATGAACGNGCGGTAGTCATTGGCGGCGATGATTTCAGACAATACTCGCACCGAATTAGTGATGTCATCTATGAAAAACTGACCGGTGTTAAGGGGGCGTTTTTAACTCGTATCGCATACGTGATTGTGCGCGACCGTACTAAGGTGAAGCTTCCTTATCAGCTGGTAATCGCGGATTACGATGGCTTTAACGAAACCCGATTGCTGTCGTCGCCAGAGCCATTAATGTCACCATCATGGTCTCCGGATGGCGAAAAACTTGCCTACGTGAGTTTTGAAAATAAACGCCCACAAATTTTTGTGCAGAATATCTATACCATGGAGCGTGAACGGGTCACGAACTTCCCGGGTATCAACGGCAGCCCGGTGTTCTCGCCGGACGGCAAGCAAATGGCCATGGTACTGTCGAAAGATGGCAACCCGGAAATCTATGTAATGGATTTAGCCAGTAAAAATTTACGCAGAATTACCCGAAATCGGGCAATTGATACCGAGCCAGCCTGGGCTCCCGATGGCAAGAGTCTGATATTTAGCTCTGAACGGGGTGGTAAACCACAGATTTATCGCGTAAATTTAGATACTGGCACAGTTAGGCGTTTAACCTTTGAAGGTGAACAGAACTTAGGAGCCACTTTTACACCCGACGGCCAGGAGGTTGTTTTGGTGAACAGGACCCGCGGCGACTACCACATTGCCAGACAAGATGTGGATAGTGGTGCGATTCAGGTACTGACGAGAACATATTTAGATGAATCTCCCAGTATCGCTCCGAATGGAAGCATGATAATTTATAGTACATTATACGGGGATACTCAGGTATTGTCGTTGGTGTCACTGGACGGGCGCTTTAAAGCGAGATTACCGGTGGCTGACGGGCAGGTTAAATCGCCGAGCTGGTCACCTTATTTGTTTTAACAGATTTGATAGAATCACAACTATATAAGTATAAGGATTAAGAGGATGCAAATGAATAAAGTAATGAAGAGCTTCATCATCGCCCTGCCAGTGGTGACTATGATGGCATGTTCATCAGGTCCTAGCGAAGAGGAACTGGCTGCAGAGCGTAACCGCATCGCGCAACAACAAGCAGCTGAAGAGCAAGCCGCTCAGGAAGCAGAAGAAGCGCGCGTTAAAGCTGAAGCAGTAAAACGTCAGCAAATGGCTGAAGAAATGGTTAAACAAGAGCTGCAGGCTCTGCAAAATGAACAGACTGTTTATTTTGATTTCGACCGTTCAAATATCAAATCTGATTTCTTCCCGGTACTGGATAAGCATGCCGAGTTCCTGATTAAGAATCCAGGTACTAAAGTGGTGATTGAAGGCCATACTGATAGCCGTGGTACGCCTGAGTACAACATCGCCCTGGGCGAGCGTCGTGCTAAATCTGTACAAACTTACCTGCTTAACGCTGGTGTTAGCTCAAGCCAGATTTCAGTAGTCTCTTACGGTGAAGAGAAGCCAGAAGTGATGGGTTCTTCTGAGTACGCATTTGCTCAGAACCGTCGTGGTGTAATTGTTTACCAATAAGATGAGCAATCCCAACAAATCCTATAAGAAAGCCATTGCACCTGTTGCAATGGCTTTGTTGTGTCTGCCGTTAGGTGCTTTAGCGCAGTCAACAGGCGCGCCTGTTTACAACGTTAATGACAACGACATCGAATCACGGTTAACCGTGTTAGAACGAAAAGTCGATAACCGTTCGCAAATGCAACATCGCCTGCAACAGCAGATCGACAATATGCAAAACGAGCTGGATGAGCTGCGCGGAGCCGTTGAGGTACATACCAATCAACTGCAAAAAGTGCTCGACCGACAACGCGAATTGTATCTGGAAATCGATAAGCGCGTAGAGGCGTTAAAACAGTCAGGATTTAGTGGTGGGGCCGGCAACGGGGCTGCGGCCGCAACCGGCACTCAGCCAACTGTGACCCCGTCATCAACGCCTGCTTCAACGGCAACCGCTGCGGCAGGGATGTCGGAGTCTGATGCTTACGAAAAAGCGGTAAATCTGATCCTTAAGTCCCGTGAGTACGATAAAGCGATCCCTGAGTTTCAGGCCTTTATTGAACGCTTCCCGGACAGCAGTTATGCGCCTAACGCCCATTACTGGCTTGGACAACTGCTGTTTAATAAGCAACAGTGGCAGGATGCCGCCGCGCAATTTGAAGTGGTGGCGACTAAGTTTGCGGATTCAGCTAAGCGACCTGATGCATTACTTAAACTCGGAGTTATTGCCGAGAAAGTGGGTAATCAGGCTCGGGCTAAAGCGTTATTCGAAGAAGTGATTAACACTTATCCGGATTCGTCGGCTCGAAAATTAGCCGAGGCCAGACTATAATTTTCTGACGCGGTATCAATGTTTAAAAAAAAGGAGCCAGCGGCTCCTTTTTTATTTTGCTGAGGATCATTCAGTTCGATTACCATCCGAATTGATTTGTTTTTAAGCGGTTAAACGGTTTTTGCCACAAAAGTGCAAATAAATCGTTTTTTAAGGTTGCACCGTCGCCGGAAATGAGTAATATATGCGCCCGTCGCCAAGACAAGGTGACGCGATAAATCGAAGGGTCGTTAGCTCAGTTGGTAGAGCAGTTGACTTTTAATCAATTGGTCGCTGGTTCGAATCCAGCACGACCCACCACTCCTCGATTTATCACCATTTGAAATGGGTCGTTAGCTCAGTTGGTAGAGCAGTTGACTTTTAATCAATTGGTCGCTGGTTCGAATCCAGCACGACCCACCATTTCAAAGATTCTCAGGTTACTCCCGGTTTTATACCAGATTAAGATGGGTCGTTAGCTCAGTTGGTAGAGCAGTTGACTTTTAATCAATTGGTCGCTGGTTCGAATCCAGCACGACCCACCATCTTCCTCAATAGCAATAACCCTATCACTGTATGAACAAACCATACATGCCCGCGTAGGATACGAACCAGCGAAGCTGTTCGACACTAAACTATTCCTCTTATCAGCTCGTAGTAGGGCAAAGCTTGAGGAGTGGTGTCTACGCTCTAGATCTGCTGCTTGAAAGAAGCAACACCAGCCCCACATCTACAAAGAGAGGCAAACCGTAAACATTATTCTGATTATTTAATAAACAAGCGTCCGAGTGTATGAAATTTTTATGACACTCGTGTATAATCGCCGCCCGTTGAGCCATAACCAGGTTAGGTATTTAGTAGCCATGACAATAGCGTATCGTATCGACCAGATTGATTATCCGTTTCCGGCAAAACCAGCCGTGCTGTCTGACGCCCGTAAAGCGCAGCTTAAAGATAAGATCAAAGCGTTGCTGAAAGAAAAAAATGCAACCATGGTCGCGCACTACTATACCGAACCTGAAATTCAGGCGCTGGCAGAAGAGACCGGAGGTTGCGTTGCAGATTCACTGGAAATGGCGCGTTTTGGTCGTGATGCCGCCGAGCAAACGCTGTTGGTTGCCGGCGTAAAGTTTATGGGCGAAACAGCCAAAATCCTGAGCCCCGAAAAGCGCGTTTTTATGCCTACCATGGAAGCAACCTGCTCGTTGGACTTAGGCTGTCCTATTGAAGAGTTCTCTGCGTTCTGTGATGCGCATCCTGATCACACTGTAGTGGTGTACGCTAATACCTCAGCCGCGGTTAAAGCTCGTGCCGATTGGGTGGTTACTTCCAGTATCGCGCTTGAAATCGTCGAGCACTTAGACAGCCTGGGCAAACCTATTATCTGGGGCCCGGATCGTCACTTAGGTTCTTACATTGCCAAGAAAACCGGTGCTGATATGCTAATGTGGCAGGGAGAGTGTATCGTTCATGACGAATTCTCCTCACAAGCACTCCAAGACATGAAAGCACTCTATCCTGAAGCGGCAGTACTGGTTCACCCCGAATCGCCGGCCAGCGTGGTTGAGATGGCCGATGCCGTGGGTTCTACCAGTCAGCTGATTCAGGCTGCACAGGATATGCCTAACCAAATTTTTATCGTTGCTACCGATAAAGGCATTTTCTATAAAATGCAGCAGCTGATGCCTGAGAAGCAGTTTATAGAAGCCCCTACGGCCGGTAATGGCGCAACGTGTAAAAGCTGCGCACACTGCCCGTGGATGGCTATGAATGGCCTTGAAGCTATCTATGAGTCGCTTTCTACCGACGATACCAGTGCTCACGAAATCTTTGTTGATGACGCCCTGCGTGAAAGAGCTCTCATTCCTCTTAACAGAATGTTGGACTTTTCTGCACAGTTAAAAGCAAAGAAAAGCGCATAGTGTTTAATTAATCAGCATTTGACTGATTTTTTAAGGGTAGTTCTTGATTCGAAGCGCGGCTTTACCTACTATACGCGCACTTATTCGCAGCGATGCGGTAAAAACAATTTGGAGAGATGGCTGAGTGGCTGAAGGCGCACGCCTGGAAAGTGTGTATACGTTTATAGCGTATCGAGGGTTCGAATCCCTCTCTCTCCGCCAAAT
>NZIK01000042.1 GCA_002691625.1 Alteromonadaceae bacterium | reverse complement strand
TTGGTAACGGACATCTGCAAACCGATTTGGACGGGAAAAATAAAAAAGCCCTGTATTTACAAGCAAATAACAGGGCTTCTAAGACATTCTTGGACGGGTGAAAAAACTATTCGATGTTTTGGATGATAATCTTGAGCAATTACGCCTCGAACTCGAAACCAAACGCTATACACCTCAACCGGTCAGACGGGTGGAAATCCCGAAAGAAGGCGGTGGAATACGGTTATTGGGTATCCCATCGGTACGGGATAGAGTCGTTCAACAAAGTTTGAATGATATCCTGAGTCCCATCTTCGAAGAGCAGTTTCATCCATCAAGCTTTGGTTACCGACCGGGGCGGAGCTGTCACGATGCTATCAATAAAGCCACGATGTTCATCCGACGCTATGAGCGGCCACACGTGGTGGACATGGACCTGTCGAAATGCTTCGATAAGCTGGACCATACGCTTATCATAGAAAGCATTAAAAGGCGGGTGCGTGATGGTAGCGTGCTGCGCTTAATCAGCCAGTTCTTAACAAGTGGGGTGATGGTTGATGGCCATTGGCAGCAGACAGACACAGGCAGTCCGCAAGGTGGAGTGATAAGCCCTCTGATAGCGAACATCTATCTGGATGCGTTTGATAAGGAGATGATGCAACGTGGTCACCGCATAGTGCGCTACGCTGATGATATTCTTATCTTGTGTCGCAGTCGTTCAGCGGCAGAGAATGCGCAACGACAAGCGACACAAATCCTTGAAGGTAAACTGAAGCTGACCGTGAACACAGAAAAAACCCACATTACGCACAGTGATGCGGGAATCAGGTTCCTTGGCGTGGAAATCGGAACGCAACATACCCGAATCCAAGCGAAGAAACTGGTAGTGTTCAAAACGAAGCTAAAGCAGATGACAAAACGCAATGGTGGAAAACCCTTGTACTTGGTCATTAATGCACTGAACCCACTCCTGAGAGGGTTTAGCCAGTACTTCAGGATTGCCAACGCCAGCAGAGCATTCAAACAAATCGCAAGTTGGCTAAGACGTAGACTGCGAAGCGTTCAACTTAAGCTATGGAAGAAGACGAGCCGCCTGCATCGTTGGCTACGACAGCGAGGCTATAAAGGTAAGTTCGCTTACATGAGCATGACGAGTTGGCGTAGCGCAAGAAGCCCGTTAGCAAGCTATGCGATGCCAAACAGCTGGTTCAATGAACTTGGACTGGTGAATCTGGAAGACGTTAGAACGGGGAGTGTGCCCAGCAGATACGCTGGATAAACCAGTACAGGAGCCGTATACGAGGCCCGTACGTACGGTTCTGTGAGAGGGATGAGGCGGTGACGCCTCACCCTACTCGATGCAGATAAAAGCAGGCTGTCTCAACACTGCTTTTTAGTTAGAGCACACCTTTATTCAGCACAAACTTTAGCGCCGTGACCGGATGTCCATTTCAGGGCATCTTTGATCAGGGTGATATTTTCCGGTACGTCATACATTTCTTCGCGGTGACCAATCGCGGTGTACATAGCGCGGCCTTCATTTACGCAATGTTTCCAGGCGATTGGATGAACGCCACCCATGGCCAGATCGTCCGGTGCATAGCTGTCTTCATCAATGGTGATCACGTATTCAACGCCATCTAAATCGGGCTCGGCTGCAAATGAGTACCACTCGTCTTTGATTAACCAGGTGTCTGGCAGTGATTCAGCAATATGCGCTGAATTTTCGTGAGTGGTGAGTTCGGCTAACTGGAACTGCGGATCCATGGGATGACCAATAAATTGCACGCCAAGCAGGGCATCGCGATACCAGTCCCAGAAATAGATGGAGTCGCCGCCTGAGGCATGCACCCCGAGGAAACCACCACCGTTATTCATATAGTCTTCGAAAGCAGCGCGCTGCGACAGGGTGAGTGTGTCACCGCTTACGTTGTTCCATACCACCACATCAAACTGCGACAGGTTTTTCGCATTAAACGCGCCGCCGTTAGCGGTAACGGTAACGCCATAGCCCATTTCTTTTGACATCCGCGTTAGCGCTTCGGTAGCGGCAGTCACGGAACGACCGTGGTCGTAGCCGTTGATCTTCTGATACACCAACACCTGCACCGGGGCATCATCAACGCTGAAATACTGTGGCTCAGCATCAAAACGGGCGCAACGAGCAGCTTTAACGGCTTCGGTTACCGGCAACGCGCGAAGCTCGGCATCCAGTTCAGCCAGGCGCGGCTTAGCCGGATCGGCTCTGGCGATAAGTTGCTCCAGTGTCAGTATGGTGGCAAAAGAAGGCATCTTTTCGCTGAGTAACCAGGCTGGCAGAGTTTCAAACAGTCCCGGGTAGTATTTTTCGGCAATAGCCCGCGCTTCCGGGCGGGTCATTACATCATAAGCAGGCAGTTGCACGCTAAATGCCGTATCGCGTAACACACAGTCTGCGACGGCGGTTTCTGCCATGGTGACATTCGCATTAAGCAAACCGGCAGTCAGCACGGCGGCTCTGGTTAGCGGATGTTTGATAAGCTTGTTTAATTTCATTGTGGTTTACCAGGGCCAGGGTGTTGTCCAGGCTTTATCGCCTTCGTTATAAGGAATGTCGTAATAGCCGCCGGGCACATCTGAGTGGCGCAGTACCTGGGTACCGCCCACTTTGGATGAGAAGAAGCCAAAAATAACCAGTTGTTTCATCAGCGTGAAGTAGTGTGGCTGCTCTGTAAAACCAGCGCCACCCCATTGAGTTTCTTCGCCTTTGTTAAACGCCATGGCTTCAACATCAATGGCCGTGATCAAATCGGACTTTTGCACTGCTGTCAGGGTCGCAAAGGGTTTGCCGTATAGCGTTTTACTGCGTGATTCAATGTCGGCAAAGCCTGCTTCAAACAGTTTTTGTTGCTGCTCGTTGTAGCACTCGCGCACCATGCCAATGAAAAATGGCGGTACGCCGGCGTCTTTAGCTCCGGGGGTGTCGGTGCGCGGAATAACCACTTCACACAGCTCGGTAATGAGCGCCACCGTGGCGTCATCAAAGCCAGCTTTGCTTACCGGTAGCAGGTCGGGTTGTTCCTCCCAGACTGCCAGTGCCGGAGCATTAATCAGGCCGGCGCCGGTTGAGGCGGCAATCAGCTTTAACAGCGTGCGGCGGTCCATGGTTGATGATGAGTTTGCCATTACAGGTTCCCCCGTTTTAATTCTTCAACGGCAAAGTCTGCTGCCCGGGCGGTTAACGCCATGTAGGTCAGAGACGGATTGACGCAGGATGATGATGTCATACAGGCACCGTCGGTGACGAAAACGTTCGGCGCGTCCCATACCTGATTGTGTTTATTCAGTACTGAGGTTTTTGGATCCCGGCCCATACGCGCGGTACCCATTTCATGGATCCCTTTACCCATATGGTAGGTACTTTCCCACGCCTGTGCATTTTCCAAACCGATGCTATCAAACATTTCTACAATGTCTTCTTTCATGGCTTTACGCATTTTGATTTCGTTATCACGGATTTTGGCATCCATTTCCAGTACTGGCAGGCCCCAGGCATCAGTGACTGTCTTACTCAGGCTGACCTTGTTACGGTGATCCGGCAGTATTTCGCCGAATCCCACGGTGCTCATNGTCCACTTACCCGGCTCGCTCAGCGTCTGTTTCAGGGTTGCGCCAATGCCAAGGCCATCGGCGTCACGATTAAAGCTTTGACGTACAGCGTTACCCTGGAAGCCAAAGCCGCGCAGGAAGTCNCGCTTGTCACTNCCCCAGTTNGCGAAACGNGGAATGTAAATACCGGTAGGNCGNCGNCCNTAAACATATTTGTCTANNTGNCCCGGAATATCNGCNGTGCCNCCTAACATATAGTGNTGATCCATNACGTTGTGNCCAAGCTCACCAGAGCTTGAACCCAGACCGTTGTCCCACACNTCACGGGCGGAGTTCATCAGAACCCAGGCTGAGTTGAGGGTCGACGCATTCAGAAAAACAATCTTGCTCTTATAAACAATGGTTTCTTTNGTTTCCGCATCGNTGATTTCNACACCGGTAACGCGTTTTTTNTCTTTGTCGTAGATGAGCTCTTTTACAATCGACATTGGACGCAGAGTNAGGTTACCGGTTTTCAGTGCCGNNGGCAGGGTAGCCGACTGAGTACTGAAGTAGCCGCCCCAGGGACAACCTGTCCAGCATTTATCCCGGTTCTGNCATTTACCGCGGCCCTGTTCCGGGCGGTGCTCGGTAATGTGGGCGGTACGGCCCATGATCATGTGNCGCTCNCCTTTGTATTGNTTTTTCAGGCGCGCAGCCAGGTCTTTCTCTACNGCGTTCATTTCAAACGCGGGCAGNAAGTCACCGTCGGGCAANACGTCCAGACCGTCTTTGTTACCAGAGATACCGGCAAACTTTTCTACGTAGCTGTACCAGGGAGCAATGTCGTCGTAACGNATTGGCCAGTCAATGGCTACGCCTTCTTTGGCGTTGGCTTCAAAGTCNTCCGGGTTNAGACGATAAGACTGACGCCCCCATAACAATNAACGGCCACCNACCTGGTAAGCGCGGAACCACTGGAAAGGCTCTTTTTCAACGTAAGGCGAAGTTTTANGNTCCGCCCAGGCGCCCATAGTAACTTCGTTAAAGGGATANCCCTTACCGCGAGCCATCACCGGTTGAGACGCCAGTGCTTCTTGACTTGGGCGACCATGGTGAGGGTAATCCCACAGGTTTTTATGGGTATTGGTGTAGTCCTTTACGTGCTCAACGTTTTCGCCACGCTCCAGCATTAATACCTTCAGGCCTTTCTCGGTGAGCTCTTTGGCNGCCCAACCGCCGCTTATTCCGGAGCCAACAACGATGGCATCATAAGTGTTATTAACCATTACTACCTCAGTGCTNATAACAGCGAAGTGAGGNTCGNNGTNAATTGTTAGGGGGNTTAACTAATTGGCNAAAGATACTCCTGCTGTGANCNNATTTGAAGCANAAAAANTANAAANNTTAACATTTNTTTANCTTTTNATAGTGCTGCAGGGCNNGNANANNCTGGTCTGCGCCACTGCGCNGACCATANNTAGCNATTCGTTAACATNCNNTGTTAATGANTCNCTACCAGGGNAAAAAGAAGGGAATNAGNAAATAACAGCANNCAAATACCCAGANCAGCATAGGNCTGCCNAGTTTNATGAANTCGANAAANCGNTACTTGCCNGGCTCNACAATCAANGTAATGATNGGNGANGCNATAGGNGTCATAAAGGCNGCTGATGCNGCAAANAGNACGGTCATNGCCAGNGGGTANGGCGATACGCCCANCTGNTGGGCCACGCTGATTGCGATAGGCGCCATGAGGACTGCTGAGGCAGTATTGGATAAAATATTGGTNAGCAAAGCAGTAATNGCGAANANCAGNACCANCAGGGTTTGCGGNGANGCGTCNCCCGCTGAGCCTATCATNCTGCTAACAATTATATCGGTACCGCCGGTTTGTTGCAGGGCGTCAGCCAGGGGTAACATACCGGCCAGTAATACCAGGCTTTGCCAGTGAATGGCCCGGTAAGCGTCNGCGGCGGTAAGGCAACGGGTAATGACTGCCGCGATTACTGAGATTAACACGGCTGCCACCAGCGGCATCCAGTTAAAAACCGAGCTTAGTACCATAAAGGTCGTGATGGCCAGTGCTACCGGCATGCGCCGGAATGCCGGTACTACATCGGCAGCTTCGGCGGGCGTTTCCAGCACCACAAAATCGTGGTTTTGCTGTTGAAGCTGCATAATTTTAGCCCAGGGGCCGGTCACCAACAGACAGTCAGATGCTTGCAGCTTTTGATTCTGGTAGTCATCCAGGGACTGGCGGTTACGTCTCACGCCAAATACATCCAGGCCGTAGTGATCGCGGAATTTGGCCTCCCGCACCGACTTGCCAATAAGCTTTGATTCCGGGTGAACCAGCACGCTTTCAGCGCCGAACTCCCAGCTGCGATACTGGGTTTCCAGTTGTGAGGGGTGAAATGGCATAAGCATGACCTGGCTTTCCACCGGTGCCAGTTGCTCGGGCGGAATAGCGACATGCAGCACATCCCCGGCATGCAGTACAATATCCGGCGATACACCGGCCTTTAACTCCCGCCAACCCCGAACACGCTGGGACAGGTCAAGAATGCGCAGGCCGTAATTATCGTACAAGCCGCTTTGGGCAATGGTTTTTCCGTGCAGAGGGGATGCTTCGTCGATGCGCAGGTATACCAGTTCGCGGTTAACCCGGTAGTCGTCCCACAGGGCTTTAATTGAGCGCTGGGCAGATTGACGCTCGGTTTTACCGTTGTTTGGTAGCCACTTACGACCGACCAGCAGCATATACAGCATCAGGCCAGCAAGCACGACCAGCCCCGGCATCGTGAAAGTGAAAAAGCGCAAGGGCTCATAGCCCTGAGCACCTAACTCGCCGCTGATCACCAGGTTAGGCGGTGTTGCAATGAGGGTGAGCATACCGCTCACCAGTGCCGCGTAAGACATGGGCAGCAGTAACTGACTGGCACTATTGCCGGTTTGTTTGGCGATACGCATAACGATAGGAATAAAAATGGCCACTACCGCCGTAGAGCTCATTACGGCACTTAAAATGGCGCTGGCAAGCATAAGCATGATTAACAATTTATTGGTAGAGCTATGACTGTGCCTGCCTATCCAGTCACCGACAAAACGGGCCACACCGGTGCGGTCGAGCATTTCGCCGACAATCAGCAGCGCGCCAATAAGCACTACCACCGGGTTACCAAAGCCGGCCAGTGACTCCTTTACCGACAATACGCCGCCTAACATAAGGGCCAGCACTACCGTGATAGCTATCATATCGTAACGCACGCGATTGCTGGCCATTAACAGCGCGGCCAGACCAATAACCAGAAATACATAATGAGCATGCCAGGCATGCGGAATAGAAAGCATGGGAACTCCCGCGACACAAACCCTGTGAAACCGAGAACAGAGAAGAAAATTTGTACCATCAGAATACTGAAATAACGTATGGAAAAACAGTGGGCTGGATCAATAGAGTAGGAAAAACTCCCGTGCGCGTGGATCTGTCATATCCATTGACAACGCACGGGAAGCTGAAGAAAGATTATTTTGTCAGAAGTTCAGTGGTGCGTTTGTTGAGGTCGGCCGGGTCAACTACTGGCCAGTCATTATCCCAACTAATCGGCAGAATACGCAGCTTTTGCAACCCGTTATCGGCTGTTTCATAGGCGTGTAACACCAGGTAGTCCTTACCATCGAAGGTGTACGCCGCATTGTGACCCAGTGCTACCCAGTCGTCGTTACCTTTTATCACCATGGTGCCGCCGCCTNCCATTAANGACTTGCCATCACGGTCGAGGTACGGACCGGTAACTGATTTGCTGCGTCCTACGCGTACGTTGTAGGTGCTGTCCATNCCGCGACANCATTTATCAAACGANACAAACAAATANTAATAACCGTTTTGCTTAAAAATATAGGGNGCCTCGATAGCNCCTTCGCCNGGATCNGCACTGTCGGCAACATTGGAACCNGGNCGGCTGGCAATGGAATACCANTCCTGCGGCTCTGCCAGACGCACTAANTCATCATCGAGCTTAACCAGTTTNAGNCCATCCCAGAACGAGCCNAAGCTCATCCATGCATTGCCNTCGTCGTCTTCAACAATNGCCGGGTCGATGGCATTCCAGTGATCACGATGCGGCACCGATTCCACCACNATNCCGTAGTCTATCCATTTGTAGTCTGGTGANTGNGGATCGAGACTTTCATTNACGGTTACGCCAATGGCNGAAGTGTTNTTACCAAATGCCGAAACNGAGTANTACANATAAAATTTACCGTNTTTCTGGTAAATGTCTGGNGCCCANANGTGGCCGTCNAAACTNGGNGAGATNCGNTTGGCCCANCTAGGCTCATCGGGAAACACGCGCCCGGTCAGGGTCCAGTTTTGCATATCCTTGGATTCGTAATAGGTGATCCCCGGCCCGGTACTGAACACATAGTAAGTATCACCGGCTTTGGTCATNACCGGATCATGNACCTCCACCTGTTTTGCCTGGGCACCACANCCCATTAAAAAGGCANCNCTGAGTAAGCTTGNTAANNCTANGCGCAATCTGGTTGCACTGGTTTTCCGTTTACGGCTTTGAATCATTTTTACCTCTGAAAGCACCTGTAAAAGAACTTGCTNAGTGTAGCAATAATCATGTTAAATATGTAATACAATATTAATAATTGATTAGCAACTGCGCAACCGCAATTGCCCGTTCATTTTTAAANNAAGGACTCGCTATGTTGTTTGATTTTAAAACCATNCTGCGCACCAGCCTGANCATNGCCTGTACCGCCTTTGNANCGTTAAGCGCCGCACCGGNNNTGNCNGNNNCGCTTGAGCCTATTGATAATCCTATCGTGGTCCAGCGGGCNGATCCCTGGATTGTACANCACGAGGACGGTTGTTATACNTTTATNGGNACNTCNCCNAAGTTTGANGANATAGAGCTGCGCGCNGCCTGCCGGCTCAATGATTTGAAAATTGCCGAGCCGAAAGTNATCTGGCGCAAGAANGACAAGGGGCCGATGAGCGTNAATATCTGGGCNCCGGANTTACACGAGGTGGACGGCGACTGGTATATCTATTTTNCCGCCGGNGATGTGGATGCGCCCTGGAGTATNAGAATGTATGCGCTNAAAAATACCGCAGCGAACCCNATGGACGGAGAATGGACCGAAGCCGGTCGCATTCAGACNCCGGTTGANTCTTTCTCGCTGGATGCCACAACCTTTGAACATGGCGNNAAACGNTATCTGGTNTGGGCCCAGCAGGATGCNANGCGCAGTTANAATTCGGCGCTGTGGATAGCCGANATGGACTCGCCTACCTCAATTAAGTTCGACACAGTNACCTTGTTGAGTGAGCCTACTCTGGATTGGGANGTNGCCGGTTANAAGGTTAACGAAGGNGCCGCAGTGCTTNTTCGCCACGGCCGGGTGCTNNTNACCTATTCGGCCAGTGCCACCGATCACCGCTATGCNATGGGNTTGCTGTGGGCCGATGAAGACGCGGATCTACTNGATCCTGNCAGCTGGCATAAAAAAGCNGAGCCGGTNTTTACNACCAATGCAGCGGTGGGCCGCTATGGNCCNGGCCACAATAGTTTTGTAAAAGCCGAGGATGGNGAAACCGACCTGATGATTTACCACAGCCGTGATTANAAAACCCTGCGCGGGACGCCACTTACNGANCCTAACCGTCACGCCAGAGCCCGGGTNATTTACTGGGATGCNNAAGGNTTTCCGGTATTTTTCAGCGATAAAACTGACTANTCGAGCACAAAGAATAGNGCCACCGGCACNACTACCAGACTGGCAATATTGCCGAGTAAAACAATCGACGCCACCGTGTGTGGCGCCTGTTTGTAGCGCTCTGCCAGCATAAAATTGAGTACGGCCGGCGGCAGTACAGAAAACAACACAAAATACGCCGTATGTTCGCNAGATAGCCNNGCCAGCAGNGCAAACGGGTAAGCGACNATAAAGCCGGTTANNGGCCCGTATAACCCCCAGAACANGCCGGAACGCCAGTCGGCAAAGTCCACATCGGTCATGCGAACCCCCAGTGCAAACAACATCAGCGGAATGGAAATCTGCCCCAGCATGTCGATGGGTGTGCTTATCCACATCGGCAATGACCAGCCGGATAAACTCCATACCAGCCCGGCTGCGGTAGCCATTACCATTGGGTTGGTTGCCAGCGTCTTTAGCTGAGCTTTGTCATGCAGGATGTAAACGCCCAGCGAGAAATGCAGCAGCGTACTGACCAGAAACATGGCAATAGCCGCACTTAATCCGGCTTCACCAAAGGCCAGTAAGGCCAGGGGCAAGCCCAGGTTGCCGCAGTTGTTAAACATAGTGGGCGGAGCAAAAATTTTGGGCGACACCCCCAGCCATTTACACATCGGCAGCGCCAGTAAGCCGGAGCCGATCACCATCAGCAAAGTCCCCAGCATTAGGTCGAGATAACTAAATAAATCAAAAGACTTAGATGCCATGACAGAAAAAATCAGTGCGGGCACAAAAATATCGATGTTGATGCGATTGGCCACCCCCATGTCTGAGTCGGTTTTGCGGGCATAAAGAAAACCCACCATCACCATGGCAAATAACGGAAAAACGGTGGCAAAGATGCGCTCAATAATGGGCAGTAAAGCAAAGCTGTCTGACATGACAATCCTGTCTGAAAATAGCGAGACTAACCGTAAACAAAAACACGGAAATTCAGAGTAACGTTATTACCCGGTGGATACCAACAGATTGCGACAGATACCGAAGGATAGTCGTTAGCTCCCCAAAACGCCCGGCGTCGTAAGCAATACGTCGACCGACCTGTATGGATGGATTGCGAAAAGCGAGCGCACTGCACCAAAAAGTTCCATTGGCTAAGAGTAATGGGCAATTTTTGTCGCTTTTTTTTACAGCTTCCCCCGGCCTGAATTTTAACTATATGAAATTTCTTATGTAAAAAACTGGCCCTTTCCTTGCTGTGTAAAAAATGTACAGCAAAAATAACTTTTCTATTTTTCCGGTTTAGTCCACATAAACCGCCATTAAAAGGAATTAATGATGAAATTAAACTCCTCACTGCTCTGCGTAAGTGCATTATTTCTCAGTGTTGTTCATAGTGGCCTGGCGGAAGACCTGCCATCCCCGGTGGTTGATTCGGATTACCATTATAATGGCGCGCCGGATGAAGAACTGGTTGAGCTGGGTCGCATGTTATTTTTCGATAAAATCATGAGTGGCAATCAGAATATTTCCTGTGCAACCTGCCACAACCCCCTGACATTCAGTGCTGATGGTTTGTCACTTGGCGTAGGTGAGGGAGGTAAAGGGCTGGGGCGTTATCGCGATACCGGTGAGGGAGATGATGCGGTTGAGGGGCGAATTGGCCGTCATGCGCCACATCTATACAACCTTGGCGCTAAAGAGTTTACTCATATGAACTGGAATGGCATTCACTTTGAAGAGAATGGGGTGGTGAATACCGCTGCCAATCGCGATACGCCACCAGACTTGCATAACGTGCTGGCGGGCCAGGCATTGTTTCCTATTCTTAATCAAAACGAAATGCTTGGCGACCCGATTGAGAATGAAATCGTCGCCCGTTTGATTCTCTCCCGTAACAATAGTTTCCCACCGCTTTGGAATGCTTATATGGAGCGGCTGCGGGTCAATCCGGATTATGTTCGTTTATTTGATGCGGCTTTCGATGATGTCCGTCGTCCGGCAGATATCAAGATTCAGCACTATGCGAATGCGGTGGCCGCGTTTCAGACCGTCGCTTTCAGAAGTGATAACAGCCCCTTTGATGCTTACCTGCGCGGTGATTCTGAGGCAATGACCGCTCAGCAGGTGCGTGGTATGGATTTATTTTACGGTGCAGCTAACTGCAGCAGTTGCCATAGCGGTAAATTTCAGACTGACCACCAGTTTTACGGTATTGCTATTCCACAGGTAGGGCCGGGCGGTGAGGGGCGCACGCCTCATCAGGACCGTGGCCGAGCAGAAGCAACCCGAATGGATGAAGACTGGGGTAAATTCAGAACGCCGTCGCTGCGTAATGTGGCCTTAACTGCGCCCTATGGTCATACCGGAGCTTATGCCACGCTGCGTGGGATAGTAATGCATCATCTTGATCCACTCACAGCACTGGAAAACTATGATCCCAGTCAGTTGGTAAAACCTTCCCGTGAAGATCTGGATGAAGGTGATTTGATTGGCCACGATGACCTCAGTCTACGTCAGATAGTGATTGATGCTAACGACTTGCAACCGGTCTCGCTCACCGCAGCCGAAGTTGATGATTTACTGGCATTTCTTGAAGCATTAACTGACTTAAGTGTTATGGAAGATCTTGAGTTGATTCCACAAAGTGTTCCCAGTGGATTGCCGGTGAAAGACTAGATCTTCGATTTCTTCAGCTACTCAGAGGAGCGAGTGGCACACTGACTTTCCAGTTGTGCTACTCGCTCAGCAAATTGGCGCCCTAATGTCAGGTAATCCGCGGATGTGTAGTGCCAGCCGTCATCAAGGTGGGTAAAGCTTTCAGTGACGGTAACCAGGGCTGCGCAGCTATCCTGCTCAACAAAGTCTAGCTGTGCCTGCTGAACCAGACTGCCCCAGTTCATTCGCAAACCGTCTTCGGGATCCAGTCCTGAATCAGTAATTTTGCCTAATACCACCGGTAAATCCGGGTTGCGAAGAGCGGCTCTGAACAGCGCCATCATCGTTTTCAGATTTTCCAGATAGCGATTGGCGGTTATTTCGCTGTCATAAGCATCAGACTCACCCTGCATCCAGATAATACCAGCGGGTACCAGGGTGTCAGGTTCTCCGTCGCCATCAATATCCCGCGTAGCGACAGCCTTTCTGATTGTGGTTAAAAAATTATCGTACTGGTTAATACCATTGCCACGGCGATAGTCAGGATACCAGTTGTTACCCACCCCATAACCGAGGGCAGACCCGCCCAGTGCGTATTTAATCAAAGCCACGTTTTGCCCGGGATGCAGTTTGGCAATCTGATGGCCAAAACTCAGTTCCGGGCCGAAATAGTCTGAATGCTGATTGGTTTTGCCGTCGGAATAAAACTGTCGGCCGAAGCCCGGTTGCAGTGTATCCCAGAGGCCAAGGCCGCCACCAGGTTTAAAGTCGGCTACCGGATTGCCCTGGAAAACGGGCACTGATTTAAGTGGTGCCCGATAATTGGCTGGCAAATCGACATTTTCACCAAAGCCTTCCATATTTGATTGGCCGCCAAGGTAGTAAACCTTATAGGTGGTTGCTGTAGCAGGAAATGTTACCAGTAACATTAAGGTGAGTATCTTCAGCATGGCGTCAGTCCGGGGAGTTTTTGCTAGTTCGGTGTGGATAAAGAAAAGCCGGTGACGATGGCACCGGCTTGGTCGTTTACCAGAAGCGGATATAAATAAAAGCTGTGATACCCAATATACCCACGGTATGGATGTAATCCCACTTATCCAGACCATCGACCACTTCTTTCATGGTACCTTTGCCCAGTGTTCTGAACGTAAGGCCCTGCAGTTTCTCTTCACTGGCCGCTTTGGTGAACATACTCACCACAATCATGATGACAGTCACCAGGACGAACAACAGGATACAGTAGTACAGCCAGTTCATCTCCACAATCCAGGCAAAGCTGGTGTTGGCCAGGCTGTCTTTGAATGGCAGCATGACCAGTCTGATCATACCCAGTACAAAGCCCGAAACCAGGCCGGCATAACCAGCGGCCGGCGTAATACGACGGCTTACCAGGCCAAGCAGGAACACTGCTGCAATCCCTGGGGCAATAAGCGACTGTACGCTCTGCAGATACTCATACAACACATCGGCGATTAAGCTCATCACCGGGATCCACAGGATACCCAGAATAACAATTACGATAGTGGCGAGACGGCCCACTTTAAGCAGGTGCTTTTCGCTGGATTCAGGTTTGAACTTCTTATAGAAATCGATGGTAAACAGCGTAGCAGAAGAGTTGAACAGTGATGCCAGTGAACTCATCAGCGCGGCAACCAGACCGCCGATAACAATCCCTTTAACGCCTGAAGGCAGCAGTTCAGCAACCAGTGTCGGGAATGCCTGGTCGGCGCTGGCGTAATTGATAATGCCTTTTTCCTTAAGGGCCACAGCAATCATGCCCGGGAACAGAAAAATAAACACGGGTAATAACTTCAGGTAACCGGCAAACATGGTACCGCGACGGGCTTCCTTAATGCCTTTAGCAGATAGTACACGCTGTACGATGTATTGGTCGGTACACCAGTACCAGAAACCAATGATGAATGAGCCGAAAATGATGCCAGGCCATGGGAAGTCAACATCGCTGGCTGAGCGAATCAGATGCAGATTAGCGTCGTTAATACGTTCTACTTCAGACCAGCCGCCAACCTGATCGAGGCCAACGACCAGGATTACCACCGAACCGATGATCAGTACCGGTGTTTGTAATACCGAGGTCCACATGATGGCTTTCATGCCACCGAGTACGGTGTAAATACCGGTAATGATGACCAGGCCCAGCGCCGATATCCAGAAGAAGTCGATTCCCCAGATACTGTCAATGCCAAGGATAGTTTTAAACGCAATACCGCCGGCATAAACCGTTACTGCAACCTTGGTTAACACGTAACTGACCAGTGAAATCACCGACAGGAAGGTACGTGAAGCAGAGTTGTAGCGGCGTTCCAGGAACTCCGGCATGGTGTAAACTTTACTGCTCCAGTAGAAGGGCACAAAAACCCAACCAAGCAGCAGGATGATCCACGACTGCAATTCCCAGTGAGCGAGCGCCATCCCCGACTGGGCACCGGAACCAGACAGGCCAACCAAATGCTCAGAGCCAATATTTGAGGCAAAGATTGAGGCACCAATCACCAGCCAGCTTGCATTACGACCGGCAAGAAAATAATCAGCCGTATCTTCTTCTTTTTGCCGCATGGACATCCCGACCACGCCAAGTAACAAAATAAAAAAACCAGCCAGAACCAGCCAGTCGAGTGTACTTAATTCAACCATGTAATAACCCTGATACCATGATGTCAGCTCAAAATAATTAAAAAAATATTATATTACAATATGGGTAATGAAAAGCTTTTTGTTAAAACAGCGTTAAATTCCATAATGGCGTTAGTAGATTGTTTTTAGTGCTGGATCAATTTTAAACGCTTGCACGTTGGGGGCTTACAACTCTATGATGTGAACAACTATATTAACAATAAAGCCAACAGGTACCACCGATAAATATGATATTATCCGTGGTTATGGCCGTAAGCAGAAAGATTATAATCCATGGCGCGAATTGAGAATTTAAACCTGTCGCAACGCGTTACCAATGAATTGGGTAAAGCGATTATTGCAGGAGTCTATGGCGAGGGCTCTGGCCTTCCAACTGAAGCTCAGCTTTGTACCGAGTATGGCATTAGCCGTACAGCAGTGCGCGAAGCAGTGAAAATGCTGGCAGCTAAGGGGTTAATATCGTCCCGGCCGCGCCAGGGGATTCGGGTTGAACCACCAGAAAACTGGAACTTATACGATACCAGTGTACTGGGGTGGATGTTTGAGAGCAGCCCTTCATTGCTGGTATTAAAAGAGTTTTTGCAAATGCGCCTGGCCATTGAACCACAGGCGGCAGCACTGGCAGCTAAACACGGCTCACCGGAAGCCATCGCGCAAATCGAGGTGGCCTTAAATGCCATGGATAACGCTGCACAAACCGACGGTTCTATCCATCAGCCCGATGTAGAGTTTCATACGGCCATATTACTTGCCAGTGGTAATCGTTTTTTCTACCAGCTTCGGGATTTCATCAGTACCGCTTTAAATGTAAGCTTCCAGTATACGACTAATGCCAAGGACAGCCTGCAAACCATCGCCGACGAACATCGCAAGATTTATCAGGCAATCAAAAATGGTGAAGCAGAGCGAGCCAAAAACATGATGGCGTATCTGATAGATGAAGCAATGGCTTATATTGAATTGAAAATTGCTGAATCTGAACTGTCAGCGTAACGAATTTTTATTTAACAACGAAAGTTGGTGTTTACTGAGCCATCATCTATGGTGATTTTTTATGACCCAGTCGTCTGATACTTCGGCCTGTTATCCAAGCCTGAACAACCGCAGCGTATTTATTACCGGCGGTGGAACAGGTATTGGCGAGGTTATGGTGGAACGATTTTGTGCACAGGGAGCCCGGGTGTGTTTTGTTGATGTCAATGTAGACAAAAGCCAGGCATTGGTAGAACGAATAGCGCAAGCCGGAAAAGGCCAGGCCACTTTTATAGAGTGCGACTTGCGCGACCTCAAAGCCCTTAAAGGGGCTATCAGTGAGGCCGCAAGACTGCATGGCGACATTAGCGTGCTGATTAACAATGCGGCCGATGATACCCGTCACGAATTTGAAGAGGTGGACGAGGAATACTGGAATGATCGCATTAACGTAAACCTGCGTCCGAGCTTTTTTGCTGCCCAGGCGGTTGTCGAGCAAATGCGCCGCTGCGGTGGTGGCAGTATTGTCAATATGGGGTCGGTAAGCTGGCGCCAGAAGCAAACCTGCATGCCCGTTTACACGACGGCTAAAGCAGCAATTGATGGCCTGACCCGTACCCTGGCTGCCAAGCTAGGACCTGAGCATATTCGGGTGAACACGCTGGTACCGGGCTGGGTAATGACCGAGAGACAGATGACCCGTTGGGCTGGTCCTGAAATTGTACAGGAAGTACAACAGGCGCAGTGTATTCATGAAACCCTGTTACCCATCGATATTGCCAACGCAGCATTATTTCTCGCCGCTGACGATAGCAAAATGATGACAGCGCAAACGCTGATTATCGATGCGGGCTGGGTATAACGCTATTCTAACGCCTGCCGGCACTGCGCCGGCATGCCTAATCCGCTGAATTTTTCCTTTTCTCTGGACTGGTCTGCAGCCCCTGCTGCGGCTGCAAACAACTATTCCGACTAATTGTTATGTTGCAAGAATGTTTACATTCTGGCACTGTGCACAAATCATATGTAATATAATATGTAAATTGCATGTTACGCATAACAGTTAAGTTTTAGTTGAAGGATTGTTTGTTTGACCGACTATATCCTGGTGTACCTGGTCCTGATCATCGGTTCATGCTTGCAGAGTGTTATAGGCTTTGGGCTTGGCTTGTTGGGTGCACCGCTTATCTTTTTGATCATGCCCGAACTGGTGCCTGGTCCCATGATCCTCAATGCTTTACTGTTAACCACGCTGTTGGCAGTTAAACATCAGTACGATATCGACTTGAAACAAACCGGCTTCTCAATTCTTGGCGGCACGGCCGGTGTGCTGGTGGCCGGTAGTGTGCTGCTTTACATAGACGCCCATCAGTACCAGATGTTGTTAGGCGTGTGTATTATTGCCGCAGTAATATTGTCTATGGTGGGCGTTACGCCGCGGATCAGCGTCATTTCCAATTTAATCGCGGCCATGATTTCGGGCTTTATGGGTACCACAACATCGGCAGGCGGAGCGCCTATGGGCTTGCTTTATCAGGCGGAAGATAAAGATAAAATCAAAGCCAATCTGAGCGTCTTTTTTGTTTATATCAACATGTTTGGCATCGCGGTATTGTGGTTTACCGACGCAGCGGGGCATGATGATCTTGAGCTTTTCTTAAAATGTATTCCGGCTATTCTGATTGGCTGGTTTGCGTCGTTTTTCATTAACCGGCGTATCAACGAAATACTGGTGAGAAAACTGATCCTGGTGGTAGCAGCGTTTGCCGGTACCGTGCTGATTGTTGCCAGTTAAACTGGCTTGATAAAACCTCATCATAAACTGCTCTGAACCTGTCCTTAGGTTCTACAGACCCAGCGTGCATTTACAATTACATTGGTTTTTGTCAAATGACGGTTACGCGGGGAGATCGATATGGAACGAATATATATTTACTCAAGCCTGGTGCTGATGACTGTGGCGGTTTATCACGGCTTTAGCGAAGGATACATCTGGTTACCCGTTATCCTGACGCCCATCGCGCTTGTCGTTGCGGCAAAGCTTTATGCCCACACGCAGGGCAAACAACTAAGTCAGTGGCAAAAAGACTTACCGGTGCTGAAATTCATGGCCTGTGTTTTAAGAGACCAGCGATTGCGCCAGCAACAAAACAGTCAGTCACTGTTTGCTTTACTGTTTTTTGGTAGCTTTTTCCTTGGCGCTGATATCTCAATGGTTTTATTCTTAAATGACATTCACTACTCGATTCTGTTTGCAGGTTGTGTAAGCTTTGCCTTTCTCTATTCGGCTTTGATGGTGAATTATCGAGCGGCTAACTGACGAAAGCAGTTGGTGAGGGCAGGGTTCACCTGTGGGGCTTTTTAACAGTGTAAGGATGTAATGCCGGTTAAAATTTTAAATGTAAGTCGTCACAGGTGCAGCCTCGGCGAGGGCATCTATTACAGTGCCCGGTATAACAGCGTTTTCTGGGTCGATATTAAACAGCAACTGTTATACCGCATGGATTACGCATCCAGGGCTGTGACGTCCATTCCAATGCCAGAACAAATTGGCTGGGTGAAAGAAACCCGTTCGGGCCGTTTTATTGTTGGATTACAGTCGGGCATATACTGGCTAAACGACGATCTGAGCTGTGGCGAGTGCTGTTTATTGCTGAGCGAAGAACCGGCAGGCAATCGCTTAAATGATGCGAAAACTGACCAGGCTGGTCGGCTGTATTTTGGTTCCATGGATGACAGTGAAACGGCTCCCTGCGGGAGTCTCTATCAACTTGCCAATCTTAACGAAAATCCCACATTACACAAAGTAGACAGTGGCTATGTCGTATCCAATGGCCCGGCATTTAACCTAGCCGGAGATCGGCTTTATTCAGTGAGCTCTGCCACCCGAACCATCTACGCTTTTACCGTTGATGGTCATGGACAGCTATCCCATAAGCGCCAACACATTGTTTTACCTGAGCACCACGGTTATCCGGACGGTATTACGGTGGATAGCCATGACAACCTTTGGGTGGCCTGCTGGCAAGGGCACGGGCTGTGTTACTTTGATCCGGCAGGAAAGCTCATCGAGCGAATTGTGTTGCCTGCGCCACAAATTACCAATGTCACTTTCGGCGGGCCAGAATATTCAACACTGTTGGTTACCACAGCCTGCATCGGCATGGATGATGATGCGTTAAATCGCTATCCGCTGGCTGGTAGCGTGTTTGAACTCGACGTGGGTGTAACGGGTGTGCCTGAACCGCGGGTTAAAGATAACTAACTCAGATTTATCAAGTTCTTGTTTTTGCTACAAGGTAAACGTATACCCATATTTAGCGTTGCTCCCCATTTATAGTGACTAGCCTCATTTATGTTAATTAGCTGATCAGATGAGAATAGGTGGCGTAGAGTTATTTACATCTATGTAAAAAAGACGAGAATAGGGAAAACGTTTACCCTTTAAGTTAAACAGGAATTAATCATGTCTGTTCCTTTTGAGCCGTCGGATCATCCACATCGACGTTACAACCCGTTATTGCAAGAGTGGGTGCTGGTATCGCCACACCGGGCCAGGCGCCCCTGGCAGGGCCAGCAGGATGAGCCCGATCAGTCCGTCTTACCTACGTATGATGAAAGCTGTTATTTGTGTCCGGGAAACACGCGGATCAACGGGGAAGTCAACCCGGCTTTTGCAGGGACTTTCGTATTTACCAACGACTTTGCCGCGCTGCAACCAGACACGCCGGATAGTGCCAGTAGCGACCCGCTGTTTCGCTATGAGTCTGAACAGGGATGTAGCCGGGTGATTTGCTTTTCGCCGGATCACAGTAAAACGCTACCATTACTGACCAATGAGGAAAGAGTCGGCGTAGTGAAATGCTGGATGGCGCAAACCGCAGAGTTAGGTGAAAGTTATCAGTGGGTACAGGTTTTTGAGAACAAAGGCGCCATGATGGGCTGCTCCAATCCGCATCCCCATGGACAAGTCTGGGCTCAGCGTCATTTGCCAACGCAGGCGGCCAGGAAACAGGCAAGCTTCGCTGAGTATTATCAGCAACATCAGCGAGCCCTGCTGCTCGATTATGCGGAACGCGAAATTGCTGTCAAAGAGCGGGTAGTATGCAGTAATAAAGACTGGCTGGTTGTGGTTCCTTACTGGGCCGCCTGGCCGTTCGAAACTCTGCTATTACCGCGCTTTAGTGTGATTTCTCTGGCGGATCTGAGTGAGACTCAGGCGCGAAACCTTGCCATCATTGTGGGCGAAATTACCAGTAAGTATGACAACCTGTTTAACACGTCCTTCCCATATTCAATGGGCTGGCACAGTCAGCCCTTTGATGACAAAGCGCATCCTGAATGGGGGCTGCACGCACACTTCTTTCCGCCATTGTTGCGCTCTGCCAGCGTCAGAAAGTTTATGGTTGGCTATGAGATGATGGCAGAAGCTCAGCGCGACCTCACACCTGAACAAGCTGCCCGGCAGTTGCAGGCGCTTTCTGCCACACATTATAAAGAGGCCGGCCAATGACGCTTGCAGATATTTCTTCGCTGTTCTCTGCTTATTTTAACACCACGCCAGAGGTAACCAGCCACGCCCCCGGCCGGGTTAATCTGATTGGTGAGCATACCGACTATAACCAGGGTTTTGTATTTCCGGTTGCGATCAACTTTGGTACCGATATTGCCGCGGCAAAGCGGCATGACGGCATTGTGAAGGTGGTGGCCGTTGACTACGATAATGAATGCGCGTCATTTTCCCTGGATAACATTCAGCACCAGCCACAGCCAGGCTGGCTCAACTATGTAAAAGGGGTGTGTCAGGTTGTCAAAGCGAAGTACCCACAACTGGGCGGGGCGAATCTGGTGGTTACCGGTAACGTGCCACAGGGCGCGGGGCTGAGTTCATCTGCCTCTTTTGAAGTTGCGATTATCAGTGCCTTAACGCAGCTTTATGAGCTGAATATCGAAGGCATTGAGGCTGCCTTGCTGGGTCAGCAGGCCGAAAATGAATTTGTTGGCTGTTCGTGCGGCATTATGGACCAGCTGATATCGGCACTCGGCAAACACGGGAAAGCTATGTTGTTGGATTGTCGCGACCTGTCCCAGCGCTTTATCGATTTACCTGAAGATTTCGCCATTATGATCATCAATTCCAATGTGAAGCGGGGATTGGTCGACAGCGAATACAATTTGCGCCGTCAGCAATGCGAGGCAGCAGCTCGCAAACTTGGCGTGGCCAGTTTACGGGATGCCGACACAGAGCTGCTGGAAGCCGCCAAAAATTCGCTTAGTGAGAATGAGTACAAGCGCGCACGCCATATAATCAGCGAAAACGCACGCACCACTGCCATGTTTGATGCATTGGCAAAGGGTGACATGGCTCAAGTGAGTCAGTTAATGGCTGAGTCGCATATTTCAATGCGTGACGACTTCGAAATAACCGTGCCGCCGATTGATTTTCTGGTAGAAATTATCCAGCAGGAGATAGGCAAAACCGGCGGGGTTAGGATGACTGGAGGCGGATTTGGCGGTTGTGTTGTTGCTTTATTACCAAAAAATTTACTTTTAGGGGTGACTAAACAGGTAGAAGACAAGTATTATGCGCGGACTGGGTTGAAACAAAAAGTTTACATTTGTACTACAAATCAGGGTGCTTTTGACGAAAATACCTAATTTCGTTATCCACTTACGAATTAAAATTACAATCTATTGGGTCGCATAATGAAAATTGAAACACTCGACATAGCGTTATTCGCTATCTATGTGATTGCCTTAATCGGCATCGCATGGTGGGTTTCTCGTGAAGAAAAGGGACACGAGAAAGACACTAACGATTACTTTCTGGCGGGTTCAAGTCTGCCTTGGTGGGCCATCGGTGCCTCACTGATCGCTGCCAACATTTCGGCAGAGCAGATCATCGGGATGTCCGGTTCCGGTTACATGGTGGGGCTGGCAATAGCTTCCTATGAGTGGATGGCAGCTATCACGCTGATCATTGTAGGTAAATACTTCCTGCCGATCTTCCTGAAACATAAAATCTATACTATGCCGCAATTCCTCGAGCAGCGCTACGACCACCGTGTACGCATGGTGATGGCGGTATTCTGGCTGGGTGTTTATGTGTTTGTAAACCTCACCGCAGTATTATGGCTGGGTGCACTGGCAATCAATACGATTGCTGGTGTTGACCTGATGTACGGTATGATTTTCCTCGGTGTATTCTCTCTGGCTTATTCTTTATACGGTGGTCTGAAAGCCGTGGCCATGACAGATATTATTCAGGTTGTGCTGTTGGTATTAGGCGGAATGTTCCTGTCTTACACCGCATTGAATATTATCGGTGACGGAGCCGGATTCTGGGCTGGTTTCAATACCGTAACGACTGAGTTACCGGGTAAATTTGACATGATCCTGAGCGAAGACAATCCACATTATATGGATCTGCCGGGCTTATCAGTTCTTATTGGTGGTATGTGGATCATGAACCTGTCTTACTGGGGCTTCAACCAGTACATTATCCAACGTACTTTGGCGGCTAAAAGTGTTAATGAAGCTCAGAAAGGGATTGTATTTGCTGCATTCCTGAAGGTGTTGATGCCGTTGATTGTAGTATTACCCGGTATTGCAGCGGTGCTGTTGGTCCCGGATCTGGAAAAAGCCGACCAGGCATATCCGTCACTGATGACACTGATGCCGGTTGGCCTTAAAGGCATTATCTTTGCTGCACTGGTTGCCGCAATCGTCTCGTCACTGGCGTCGATGACCAACAGTGTGTCGACTATCTTTACCATGGATATTTATAAAGACCGAAACCCTGATAAGAGCCAGCATCACTATGTAAAAGTAGGTCGTATTGTGAGCTTGCTGGCGCTGATTATTGCCATGGTTGTGGCTAAACCATTACTCGGTCAGTTCGATCAGGCGTTCCAGTATATTCAGGAATTCACCGGCTTCTTCACACCGGGTATCGTAGCGCTGTTTGCACTGGGTATGTTCTGGAAGAAAACTACCGCTAATGGTGGTCTGGTAGCGGCCGTTGGCTCTGCGGTATTCAGCCTGGCATTTAACCTCCTGCTGCCAGAGCTGCCGTTTATGGACCGCGTAGGCATTGTATTTTTACTGTGTGTGGGCCTGGCCGTTATTGTTAGCCTGTTTGAAGGTAAGGGCGACCATGAGCACGCCGTACAACTGAATGACATCAACTTTAAAACTTCATCAGTGTTTAATGTTGGTTCGGTGGCATTAACCATTGTAGTAGCGGCGTTTTATATTACCTGGTGGTAAGCACCGTCGGCTAATAAAATTGAGCTGAAAGCCTCAACTCCGGTTGAGGCTTTTTTTTGCCTGTCTGTAATTAATTTTGCTAAACATGGCCGCCATCGCGAGCTTACCTGCAGGGTTAAGTCACACAACCGGTTGCAAGAACAGGTGAAAGTCGCGCTAATTTGCCGTAGTCTAATTGGTAAAACAACGAGTTAGTATTTTGTCATTGAGGATTTTTATTTAACCTCAAAAAGGCGCTGAGCGAGCGCAAAAAATGCGTTATAATGGCAAGCTTTACAAACGACGACGAAGCGCTGCATGCGCTTATATTATTATAAAAGCGTAAACAGATTTTAGGAGACATCATGGCAACTCGAGGCGTTAACAAAGTCATTCTGGTCGGTAATTTAGGTAACGACCCGGAAGTACGTTACATGCCCAACGGCAACGCCGTTGCCAATCTGAGCCTGGCAACCAGTGAAAGCTGGAAAGATCAGCAGGGGCAGGTGCAGGAACGAACTGAATGGCACCGTTTAACCATGTACCGTCGGTTAGCAGAAATTGCCGGTGAATACCTTAAAAAAGGTTCGCAAATTTACGTTGAAGGTAAACTGCAAACCCGCAAATGGCAGGATCAACAGGGGCAGGATCGTTACACCACAGAAATCATCGTCGACCAGATGCAAATGCTCGGTGGCCGTGAAGGTGGTCAGGGCGGACAGGGCGGCGGCTATCAACAGCGTCCACAAGGCGGTCAGCAGGGCGGTGGTTACGGCGGCGGCAACCAGAATTATGGTGGTGGCAATCAGGGCGGAAACTACCAGCAACCACCTCAGCAGCAACGTCCGCAGGGCGGCCAGAATCAGCAAAAGCCTCCTATGGCTGAGCCTGACTTCGACTTTGACGACGACATCCCGTTCTAGATCTAAGGTATGGTTGTTTTACAAACCCCGCATCAGCGGGGTTTTTTATTGGCAATGACAGCACCGCCAAAAATGCATATAGTAGAATTCTGTCAGTTTCACTTCTGCAGGAAGTTAGATGGATTGTCCCAAGTGTCATGGTCGTTTTGAGCATATCAATACGCCTGCCGGCGTGGTTGAGCGTTGCAGCACCTGCCACGGCTTATGGTTTGATGTGATGGAGCATAAGGCGCTAAAGGATTTTGCCCGCGCTCTGGACACCGGCGATAAGAAAATGGGCACGCTTTATAGTGAAATAAGCGATATTCAATGCCCGGTGTGTCCGAATAGTAAAATGCTCGAGATGACCGACAGCGCGCAGCGACATATTCATTTTGAAAGCTGTCCCCATTGCCATGGCCGGTTTTACGATGCCGGTGAATATGTTGATTACGCCACGATTTCTGTGAGTGACTTTCTGAAACGTTTCGGATTGCGAAAGTAAAGCTCAGCGGGAAACCGCTCTTTAAACGGGCTAATAGGCTTTTGTGTTTGCGAAAAAAAGCCCCGCTTGTGCAGGGCCTTTGGCTTTAAAGGCTTACAGGCGCAAAGACTTCTTAAAATCTGCCTACAACTGTCAGCATCGCGTTAAGTGGCGCCGCTACCGTTGCCTGATGGGTGGCTTGGGCATTCGGGAAGTACAGTTCGTCGGTCAGGTTTTCGATGTTCAGCTGCACGCGCAGGTCTTCGCTGATATCGTAATACGCCGAGGCATCCCAACGGGTATAGCTGGGTAATACCGCCGAATTACCGTTGTTAATAAAGCTCTCATCCTGATAGGTAGCACCCAGGCCTACGCCAAATACGTCATTCACCTGATAGGTGCTCCATACCGAGAAGGTATTTTCCGGCAACTCGCGAGGCGTGCGGCCGGTTGGACCGTTGCGGTCTACTATTTCGCCTTCAAGGTGGCTGTAATACCATTCCATCTAGATTTGTGATCTAATTGCCACATTACATTCCTGAGTCCATTTAGTTTGAAATATACATCAGAGCAATTGCTCGCCCTTTCAAAATCTGAAAAAGATAGTCGGAAGCGTATACGCTTCTTAGCCCTTTCTCATTTTCTTGACGGCAAGAGCCGCACTTATATCGCTGAAATACTCAAAGTCAGTAGGACAAGTGTGAATCTGTGGGTATCCAATTACCTTACCAATGGCCTTGAAGGTCTGGAATCCAAAAAGGCAAAAGGTCGAACTTGCTACCTCACAGAACGGCAAAAGCAAACGCTCTGTTCATACATCGAAGAGCATAGCCAGGATAAACATGAAGGAGGTAGGCTTACCGGGGAAAGTATTTTAGCCTATATTGAGCAAACATTTGGCGTTACCTACCATCATAATGCAATCTATAAGCTGTTAAAATCGTTGGGGTTTAGTTGGATAACGAGTCGTTCTCGACATCCTAAACAACAAACAGGCGTCCAGGATGCATATAAAAAACTTCCTACTGGAAACGATCCTTAACACTCCGGGGCATCTCGCCTTGGATCGCATAGATGTTTGGTTCCAGGACGAAGCTCGTTTTGGCCAGCAAAACACGACAACGCGCATTTGGGCCCCAACGGGAAGTCGCCCACGAGTTGTGAAGCAACAGCAATTTGAATATGCACATTTGTTTGGCGCGGTATGTCCAGCTACTGGCGACACCGAAGCGTTCATTTCGCCCTATGTGAGCAAAGACATCATGCGTCAACACCTGATGCAAATCTCACAGAAAACAAAACCGGGGCGCCATGCCGTGGTGGTGATGGATGGTGCTGGTTGGCATACCGATGATATAGCCGATGACTTTGAAAACCTGACAATTATGAAACTGCCACCCTATTCTCCTGAACTGAATCCCATAGAGCAGGTGTGGAGTTGGATACGGCAACATCATTTAGCGAACAGATGCTTCCAGGGATACGAAGATATCGTTGATGCATGTACCACAGCTTGGAACGATTTCGTCGATGACACTAAGCGAATCATGAATATGTGTTCGAGAGACTGGGCATTACTGACCAAATATTAAGATGGAATGGTATAATTAGCGGTAATGCGCCAGTCATCATTCAGATAGCCGGTGAGTTGCAGCTCGTAGCCAGAGATGTCTGAATCAATCACATCCAGGGTTTCCGGATTATCATCGGCCACCTGAGGAGAGCTTTGCTCGTTTTCAAATACGGCGGCAGTGAAGCTCAGACCCTGGGCAAAGTCCCACTTAATACCAATTTCCTGATTGCTGTAGGTATCAGGATCCAGTTGGTTGTCACTGCCGTTAATATCGGTATATTGCTCGCCACTACGCGGCAGGAAAGACTCGCTGTAACTGGCATAAAGGGAGATGTTTTCCTGTGGCTTATAAATAAGACCGGCGCGAGGAGAAACCTGTTCGTCGGTGCGACTACGGGTTTCCACTGCTTTAGCGTTAAATACTTCAATATCGAAACGGTCAAAACGAGCACCAAGTACCAGGTCCAGGTGTTCAGATAGCTCAATTTCATCCTGCACAAAGAACGAGGCAACATCTAAGGTTACGCGAGTGTCATCATTGAGTGCCGTAAAAGCGGTGGTGACCTGATTACCGGTAGCGTTGATGCCGCTAAAGCCGCTAAACAATAGCGGGCGCTGGGTAATAAACGTTTCGCGGTCATTCCCTGTGCTATCAAATACGGAGTTTAAGCGGAACTGGTCTGAATTGGTGCGGATCACCTCTGTACCGGCGATCACCATATGGCCAATACTGCCGGTGCTGAATTCGCTGATCAGGTTGCCTGATACAATCAGGTTGTCGCGAGCCGTTTCATCAATATAACCGTCCAGTTCAACAATGTTGGTGTCGGCGTCATAGTCACTGGCGTAAAAATTTGAGTAAACCTTATCGTAATCACCATAAAACACGTTCACGTTGGCTTTGGTGTAATCGTTAAACTGGTGCGACAGGTTTACGCGGAATACGTGGGCTTCCAGCTCGTGATAGTTATTCTCCGGGTCGCCAAATACCACATTTTTCAGTGACTCTACCGGGCGACCATCAGCGCCGGTGGGAATACCGCGGTCAATAAAACGTTCGTGGTTGATGTACTCGTAAGACATATCCAGCACGCTGTCGTCGCTTAATTCAAATCTGGCGGTAGGATTAAATCCAATGCGCTCGCCGTCGAAGAAGTCGCGGTGGTTATCCAGCGATTCGTACATCGCATTGATACGCAGCGCTGAGGTGCTGGTCATATCGGTGTTGGTGTCGATTTCTACGCCATAGCCGCCAAAGGTGTTCAGCGTGGCTTTGTAACCGGTAAAGGTTTCATCTAATTTTGCTTTCTTTGAGACCCGGTTCAGGATTCCGCCGGTGCCACCGCGGCCGAAAAGCAGGGCGTTGGGCCCGCGCAGGATTTCCACCTGTTCCACATTGTACAGCGAGCGATAGTACTGCACGTCATCGCGGTTGCCATCCATGTAAAAATCTGCTGTCGAGCGAACGCCGCGAAATACCACTGAGTCGCGGTGTCCCTCACCCTGAGAGGTGTTCACGCCTGGCGTGTAGTCGATGATTTCACCGATGCTGGTGATCCCGCGCTCGGTAATCTCCTCGGCTGTCATAATCGACAGGCTTTGTGGTACATCAATAATCGGCGTGGGTGTTTTTACCGAATTGGACTCATTGATCGATAAATACTGGCCTTCAATAGTAATGCGTTCCGGGTCATCCGCCGTGTTGGCTGATACTGAAGTATTAAAGGTAAGCGCTGCGGCAACTACTGATAGTGCAAATTTCAAACTAAAGTCTCCAGGTATGCTGAGCTGAAATATCGGTCAACAGCCTCTCCAATCTGTGTTGGTTGAGGAATGATCGACTGCAAAATTTGAGAGAATAATAATGCGAATAATTCTTGATTACAACATATGTTTTAATTTTGATTAAAATCTATGTTTAGTTTTACTTAATCTTTAGGGCTTGATTGGCGGGCTTATTGAGAGAGTAAGCGCTATTAGTGAGCCGGTTGTTTAGCCGGTTAATAGCCAGATAAAACGTCCTGTCAGCGCGGGTTGATAGACCAGATTTGAAAGGCGCAGTTCACAGCGACAAGCGCTTTACGAATTAAGCGCCTGCTGCATGTAGTGGGCAATCATCCATTCTTCATTGGTGGGGATCACTCGCACAGTGACAGTTGATGATGACGTGCTGATTATGGGGCGGTTGTCCTGGTTGGCGGTATTATCTAACTCAACGCCAAGCCAGCAGAGCTGCTCGCACACCCTGCGGCGGATATCCGGAGCGTTTTCTCCCACTCCTGCGGTAAAAATCAACGTATCCAGGCCTTGTAACTCGGCGGTCAGGCTACCAATGGCTCGTACGATGTAGCGGCAATACAGGGTAAGTGCATGAGTCACAGCAGGCTCATCATCATGTTGCTCCAGAATTCGCATGTCACCAGAATAACCGGAAACCCCCAGCAGCCCCGACGATTTATACAATGCACTGGTCACTTCTGAGGCCGACATCCCCAAGTGGGTTATGCAGTGTAATACCAGCCCCGGATCCAAAGTGCCGCAGCGAGTTGCCATCATCAGACCATCAAGGGCGGTAAAGCCCATGGTTGAGCTAACGCTTTTACCTTTATACATAGCGCAACCACTGGCGCCGCTGCCCAAGTGCAACACAATACATCTACCGCCCGCTGAAGGATCTGAAGCGGCAAGCTGATGACTGATGTAATCGTAAGATAAACCGTGGAAACCATAACGGCGAAGCCCTTGATGGCGCAAGGAGTCAGGCAAAGCATAATCGGTTGACACTCTAGGTTGCGTAGCGTGAAAAGCGGTGTCGAAGCAGGCCACCTGAGGTAATTCCGGGTGCAGCTCGCGCAGTACTCTCACGGCATGCAGATTATGCGGCTGGTGTAAGGGGGCCAGATCGCACTGTTTATTGAGTGATGCGAGTGAGCTATCATCAATGAGTAGTGGTTGCGTATAGGCGGTACCGCCATGCACCACCCGGTGCCCCACAGCCCTGACATAGCCGCCATGGTGCAATACTTCTTCCAGCGTTTCGGCATAGTTATCTTCATTAAGTTCGAATAGGCCCCGTTCTACTACCGCCAGGCTGATGGCGTCAAATACGGCGTATTTTAAGGTGGAAGAGCCGCTGTTTAATACCAGGTAATGGGGGCTATCGGTTTGCTTGCTCATAACGGCAGATCCCCGCGTTTACGCTGATAAACCAATGCCATGGCACAAGACACTTTGCGGGTTAGCGGCCCGCCGGCACGACTGGTCAGAATAATCGGTGCTCTGGCCCCCAGTACAATGCCTGCTCCTTCGATGCCGGACAGGTAACGCATTTGTTTAAACAACATATTGCCCGATTCTAAATCCGGTGCGACCAGAATGTCAGCGTCGCCGGCCACCTGCGATAATATTCCCTTGGCTTTCGCCGCCTCAGCCGAAATGGCATTATCCATTGCCAGCGGTCCGTCGAGGAGTCCTCCCACTATCTGACCACGCTCGGCCATTTTACAAAGTGCAGTGGCATCAAGTGTTGAAGGTATTTTTTCTTCCACCGTTTCCACCGCAGATAATATCGCGACCTTGGGAGTGCGGTTTGTCAGGGTATACACCAGTTCGATGGCGTTTTGAATAATATCCTTTTTAGCGGCCAGGTTAGGGCGGATATTTATCGCGGCATCGGTGAGAAAAAGCGTCTTGTGGTAACTGGGGGCATCAAGCGCAAATATATGACTCATCACCCGCCCGGTTCTTAATCCGTAATCCTTATTGAGTACTTCATGCATCATTTCATCGGTGTGTAAATGGCCTTTCATCAGTGCTTCGGCCTTACCACTGCTTACCAGTTTTACCGCCGTTTCAGCCGCGGCATGGCTATGCGGTGTATCAACCAGTTCAAATGAGGATATGTCGAGTTTATTTTCCCGCGCGACTTGTTCGATGCGGGCTGTGGGGCCCACCAGAATAGGGGTAATAAGGTTATCTGCAGCGGCTTCTACAGCGCCGGCCAGTGAATTGAGATCCACCGGATGAATAACACAGGTTTTGAGCGGAGACATATCTTTTGCCATGTCCATAAACTGCTGATAGCGCTCACTGCTTTGTTCTTTGAGTTCAACCGCCGGCAACACTGCTCTGGGCCTATCGATTTGTTCGGTAGGCGCTTTTACCAGTGCCTGACCGTCAATAACAACTTCACCGTCCTGATTAGTACAGGCACAGCCGAGCAGGATTTGATAATGCTCACGTTTTTCTAACACGGTTACCGTGACGGTGAGGTTATCGCCCAGGCAAACCGGGCGGCGGAAGGTGAAATCCTGCTTAAGATAAATGGTGCCCGGGCCTGGAAGTTGGGTACCCAGCACGGTTGAAATTAATGCTCCTCCCCACATCCCATGGGCGATAATGTGATGAAACTGAGAGCTGTTAGCGTACTCCTCGTCTACGTGGGCCGGGTTTACATCGCCCGACATAATGGCAAACAACTGAATATCTTTACGGGTCAGTGTGCGGCTAAGCGAGGCTTTATCGCCCACCGTAATGTTGTTGTAGGGTTTATTGCGGATCATTTCCATATTGATTCTCCGGCCAGAGGCGCCAAATTGTGAATGCTGTAACTCGCTTTGTAATATTACACGGTTACACTACAGGTTGATGAATAAATGTGCATTGATACCTATCAAGATCAAGCTTTTTAAGCGCTGAAGCTGTTATGCTGAACAAAACAGTCTGGGAGACTTGTTGTGATAAACCACGAAAGTAACGTTATTGAATATACTTACACCGATCAGCATGCGGTACCCTACGATGTTAGTGAACCGCTTAATCCTGATTATGCCATTAATCAACTCCTCGCGCAGTTCACCGGAGGCATCGATCCGGTGGCTTATTCGCTGGCTTTTACCGATTGGTTTATTCATTTGCTGCTGTCACTGGGTAAACAGCAGGCACTACTGGACTTAAGTCTGACTAATGCCAGTACGCTCAATAAAAACCTCGAAAAAGCCGCAGACGACAACCGGCTATCCGGTCCCGAATGGCAAACCTGGCCCTATGCCGTGTATCGGCAAAATTACCTGGCCATGCGCCAGTGGTGGCAACTGGCCACCCGCGATGTGCAGGGCGTTGAAAAACACCATACTGATATGGTGAACTTTTCCGTGCGGCAGTGGCTGGAAGCTTTGTCACCGGCTAACTACATGACTACTAACCCGCAGGTTATTCATAAAACCCTGGAGTCTGCCGGGGCGAACCTGGTGAAAGGCGTTGATAATTTTATCGAGGACATCCAGCAACAGTACTTCAGGGAACCTGAGCTTCAACGCCAGGAAACCTACCGTGTAGGCGAAAATATTGCCGTCACACCTGGCCAGGTAGTATTCAAAAACAACCTGCTGGAGCTTATTCAGTACAGCCCGGACACCGAAGAGGTGTGCGCTGAGCCCGTGCTGGTAGTGCCGGCGTGGATTATGAAGTACTACATTCTGGATCTGTCTGAGCACAACTCGTTGATAAGGTATTTAGTGCAGCAGGGCCATACGGTATTTATGATTTCCTGGAAAAATCCTCAACAAGAGGATCATAACGTTGGCCTGATCGATTACCTGAAGAAAGGCCTTGGTGAGGCAATAGAAGCCGTTCAGCAACGGGTACCCGGGGAACAAATCAATGGGGTTGGCTACTGTCTGGGGGGCACCCTGCTGACGATGGCTGCGGCCTGGCTGGCCCGGGAAAAGCGTAATCCATTTTGTGCGCTAACGTTATTGGCTGCACAGACCGATTTCAGTGATGCCGGCGACCTCAGGTTATTCATTGACGAAAGCCAGTTGTCGATGTTGGAGGCGGTGATGGCTAAAAACGGTTTCCTGCCCAAAGAAAGCATGGCTGGCACTTTTACTCTGCTGAGGGCGAATTATTTACTGTGGTCGCGATGGGTAAAAGAATATCTGCTAGGTGAACGCCAGCACCCTAACGACCTGTTGACCTGGAATAAAGACGCTACTCGCATGCCTGCGCGCATGCATGCCGAATATTTGCGCCAGTGTTATTTACATAATTCGCTGGCGAGCGGTCAGTTTATGGTGGATGACAGGCCCATTGCGCTGGCCGATATTCAGGTACCGTTGTTTGTAGTCGGTACCGCCAAGGATCATGTCGCGCCATGGCAATCGGTGTATAAAATTAACTTATTGATTGATAAGGATATTACATTCTTACTGACCAATGGTGGGCATAATGCCGGGATTATCAGTGAACCTGGTCATGCCCATCGGGTTTATCAGATGGCTACCCGTAAAGAAGACGGGGCTTATCTGCCACCCCAGGCCTGGTTGGATGAAGTGCCATTACAGGAAGGTTCCTGGTGGCCGGTCTGGCAGCAATGGCTAACCTCACAGTCAAGCCGTAAGGTCAGCGCCAGACCGGTGGAAGCCATTAAGACGTTACCGGCCGCTCCCGGCGATTATGTGCTGGCGCAATAGCGTTGGAGGCTACTCGAGAAGATTGGTGCGCACCAGCCGTAGGTAGACTGCCCGTTGCTTTTCTTTAATGGAATAACTGGCGTTAAAGAAGGCCACCGTCCAGACCCTTTCCGGGTCGTTCAGGCTTGGCGTGGACGACCAGAAGCTGTCTTGCGGTGTCGCCGGGAAAAACGCGGTATTCACCGACGGTCTTACGCAGTTTTTCTCGGTCAGAGAGGCCAGTTCTTTGACATTGGGAACACGCCAGCCTTCCAGTAATTCAGCGTCATAATCCCGGGCATATACCAGCGCCTGCTGCCAGGTCAACTGTTCTGCTTCGCCGCTGCAGGTTTCGCCGGTCCAGGTTTGTCCTACTGCACAGCGCTGCCAGATCAGGCCGGTGGGTATATGTAAAACGGTGCCCGTAACGAATGGGCTGAATTCTTCATCCGGAGTGGATTCAACCGCATTGGTAAGGCATTCCTGAGCTGAGAGCTGGGCCATTACTCCCAGGCTAAGCAGTAAAGTGATTAGGCGTTTCATGATTATCGTCCCGCTCTGACCAGCCGGATGCTTACTGCATCTGACTTATTAAGAAAATTATCTACCCCACTGATAAAATCAATGGCCCAGGCGTTTTGCGCGGCATCATTGCTTACGCCATCGGCGCTGGGTTGGACAGTCCAGTACCAGAGCGTAGCGGCGCTGTCGGCTCCGGTGTTGGGGAAGTACTGTGTATCAATGCGCGGCAGGGCAGTACGGCCAAAGTGTACCAGTGACATCAATTCCTGATGATTGGGTAGACGCCAGTCATAAAAGCCGCATAATCCCGCACTGTTAACAGCGTCAATGTAAGCACTGGTATTACAGCTCGCCAGCGTACAACTGGTGTTGGTGCCATTAAGGTTGCCGGGCGCGCCACCGTTGTTTTCTTCGGCATACCAACTGTAGCGGTGATCAAGGTCGCGCAGACCGCCGTCGGTAGTTTTTACTTCCCACACCAGCCCGGTGACATTATCCCGCACACAGCTGAACTGCGGTGCATCCACGTCCTCTTCGTCGCCATTGGCATTGAGCTTGGTAAAGTCAAAGCCGTTTTCACCGCGACCTGCTTTTTCCAGCACGTTGTTGTCGGCCAGCGCATCAGCACCACGCTGACCATCCTGGCCGGGAAACGCGTTTTGCTGAGTGGCCGATAACGTAGTGTTAGTGGCCTGCTGCGTCATGCCGGTATCATTGAGGACCCGCACCGGAAATGGGCGCACCAGTACCCGCAAATGATCGGTCACTTCGTTACCAAACCTATCTTCCCCGGTGAGGTAAAAATCCAGAGTGGTGGCACTGTCTACCAGTGGCGCAATAGCGTAAGTGTCGGCAGTATTCGGATTGATAATTTGCGGCGCTGCATCACCGCTGTAAGTCCATAAGGTGGCAATTGGCGCAGCTGCAGGTACCGTGCTCGTGGCGGTGCCGGCCAGCACAATTCGCTCACCGCCAAACAACGCCTGATCTATTCCCGCATCTACCTCAGGCGGCGTCTCACTCATTGACAGAACAGTAACAGAATGCGTTGTGGTATCTTCCGCTCCTTCATCGTCAGTTACCATCAGGCTGAAAGTCAGGGTTTGCCGGGTATCTGAAATCGGCGTGTCGATCACCAGCGTCGACTGGTCGGTCTCAATGCCGGTCAGCACATCATCACCGGCGGTTTGTTGCCATGCCCAGGCGCTAATTTCTTCGCTGCTGGTACCATCGCTGTCAGAGCTGTTGCGCCCGTCAAAGGTCAGGGATACGCCTGCCGGGTAGGTGCCGGGCGGTAAATCCGGCCAGTCGCTAAGAGTGATAATAGCTGTGGGAGGCAGGTTGTCCGGGGTTACGGTAAGTGTGAAGCTATCTGAAGCCGACTGACCTGCACTGTCGGTGGCACTTACAGTGACCACATACTGCGTGTCGGCGGTAACAACCGGGGTGGTCAGACTGGCCGTGGCAATGCTGGTGTCATCATGGGTGATGGTAAGCGCCGGTGTTGACGACCAGTTGTAAACTACGGCCCCGGATGGGAAAGACACCTGTGCCGATAAACTCACTTCGCTTTGTTCTGCTGCCGCGCGATCGCGACCGGCATTGACGGCAAAGGCTTCGTCCGAGTCATCCTTACTCAGCCCACCGCCGCATGCACTCAACAGCAGGGCTAGCGTCAACAGGGCAGCCCGCATCATCAAATGACGGGTACGTAAAGGCAACAGGCTCATTATTCCTTTCATCAGACGTTATCACTCTTTTTGGCACAACACTGTGAGTGTTATCGGCCACCCCGGGCTGATTATTGAGTACTTTGTGTAATATTACGCTGTACAGTGGCAGGAACGCCGTAGGCGACGGCATTGGCAGGGATGTCGCTGGTCACCAGGCTGCCCGCGCCAATCACCGCGTTATCGCCAATCGTTACGCCGGCACAGATAGTGGCGTTAGCACCAATCCATACCCGGTGACCAATTGAAACCGGCAGGCCGGCCTCCTCTGGCGGATAATGCTCTGGCCAAATCTGTGTTCTCCCCACTGCGCTGGAGATAATACAATTGGGGCCGACAAGTACCTGATTACCCAGTTTGATCGGGCAGACATCAAGAAAGGTCGCGTTATGATTGATAAAGCAGCCTTTGCCAATGGAGCAGTTAAGGGCATATTCGATTTGAAAGGTTGATTCAATCTGTACCGACCCCGGGCACTTTAGATGTGATATCAGCACGGCCTGGCGCTGGCGGGCATCGGTAAGCTGGTTATAGTCGTGACACCAATGCCGGGCAACCAGTCTTGCCTGTCCGAAAGGTTCGCCTGCCGGGGCATAGGGCGCACCGCCCGTCATTTCGTCAACGCTATTAGCAACCACAATGTTGGTGACCTTGTCTGCCAAAATTAACCTTGATGTCAGAGTGTTATGTGGAAATTATAAGGGGNAGNNGTGANTTGGTANATTGTTCGACNAAAGTGTGGTATCNGNNACTGGTACTTTGAGCTAAACTCTGTTGTAATTTAACTAATAATTATACGAAGTTATAAAAATNTATGCGCATTGGTTGGCGTTCTTTCCTCAAACAAAAATTCCAAAAAAAATCTGGCTATCATGCAATCGGNATTGCAGTGTCGCTGGATTCGGTAACGTTTTGTGCGCTNAAAAAACAAAACGGCGAAGTTACCCTGGCGTTTGAAGAGACNGTCAGCTTTTCTCACTGGGGCGCTCACCTTGCCAAATGGGTCGATAAACACGGCCTGGCCGGCACCCCCGCTTATGTGGCGTTTTCAATTCATTGGTATCAGATTCTGCAAATTGACCGTCCCACAGTGGAAGCCGATGAAATCACCGCGGCATTGTCCTGGTCGGTAAAAGAACTCACCGGCAGCGATAAAGAAATGGCCATCGATTACACCGATTTACCGGTGCCGCTGGCCGGCAATGCCAGAATTAACGTGTTTGCCNTACCCAAAGACGATGTNGAGAATGTCAGCGAAGCNGTATTTAACGCAGGTCTGGTGCTCCAACTAATTACCGTTGAAGAACTTGCTACCTGCGAATTAGTCCCGGTGCAATCCGACCCCATCCTTACCGTGGTGCAGGAAGCCGGAGAGGAAATTTGTCTGAATATCATCAAAGACGGCCAACTGTATTTTAGCCGCCGACTCAAAGGCTTTGAGAACCTGGGTAGCTTTACTGAAGACGAGCTCAGAATGGGCATCGGTGAGTCGTTAAGTGTGCAGATTCAGCGCTCTATGGATTTTTATGAAAGCCAGTTACGCCAAGCTCCGGTAAGACAGATTATGATGCGCCTCGATACGCCTCACCGGGATGCCCTGGCCAACCAGATTGAGCAGGTAGTGAGCGCCACTGTCAGTGAGCTCATTCCCGCAGTGACCGCAGCCGAGCCGGGCATGTCGGTAACGCGGGTGAATTACTCAAGCCTCGGCGCAGCGATTTGCGGATCTGGGGAGCCACAGGCCAGAAACGAGGCTGCGGCATGAAGAACAGAATTAACTTTTATTCTGCCGAGTTTGCACCACGCCTCGACTTGCTCTCGCTCACCAGTGTGCTACTTGCATGGGGAGCAACCCTTACTGTATTGCTACTGATTTGGGCCGGTGTCGCCTGGTACGGCGCTTCTAAACGTACCGAGCTGGCAGTGGTACAGGACCAGCAACAGCAGTTATCAGCTACAGTCAACAATCTTAAAACCACGCTTGAGCAACGCAAGCCGGATGCCGGGCTTTCCCGCACGCTGGAACAACGTCAGCAGGAACTGGCAAATCGAGAACTGCTGGTGCGCGAACTTAGTCAGCGCGAACAAATTAAGCAGCAGGGCTTTGCCGGGATGCTCGATAGCCTGGCTCAGAAAGATGGTCAGGATATCTGGCTCGATACCATTGAAGTCAGCGAAAACATGATGGTACTGCAAGGGCAGCTGAGTAGCCCTCAGGCCATGCCCAAATGGTTACAACGGTTGGGGCAGACTACGGCTTTCTCCGGTCGCACCTTTGATTCCACCCGACTATACCGGGACGATGAGCAACTGCGCTTTGAATTAAACATGGCCCGGGTGCCGGAAACAACGCAACAAGGTGGTCTGCGGTGACTTTTGACCTGTACGAAGAAAAATTTGCCGCGCTGAGTCAGCGCGAGAAGGTGTTAATCTTTGCCTCGGGAATGGTGGTGGTCCTTGCCGTGCTGGTTTTTTTGCTGATTGAGCCTGGCATTAAGGAAAACGGTAAAACGAGCAGTAGTATTGAGATTGCCCGCAACGAAGTNACCACNCTTAAAGAGCTGCAACTGGTTTATGAGCAGGCGCTGGCCGAAGATCCGGATGCTAGCCTGAAGCAGCAGATCGCCCAGGTGGATAAGCGTATGGTGCGCCTGCAGGAAAACTTTGCTGCACAGCTGGCCGATTTAATCCTGCCCCGGCAAATGCCCGCGCTCATCGAGCAGGTGTTTTCCCAGGCTGATGGGCTAAAACTCATCGAAATGGCCTCAGTCAGCCCGGAAAATATTTTTGCCGATAACCCGGCTATGGCAGAGGTCCCGCTATACCAGCACGGGGTTACGCTGACCTTCGAAGGCCGTTATTTTGCGGTACGCGATTTTCTGGCCCGCCTGGAGCAACTGTCAGACAANCTGTACTGGCGCTCCATGGCCTATCANGTAAAGGAATATCCCACTGCNGANGTNACCCTTCAGGTTTACACTCTGAGTACTGAAAAGGCGTTTATAGGTGTTGAATNAAGTGTCCCCTTTGTTGCTGATATCCATGCTCGTTAGCCCCGCNGGAGCNCAGGTGCTTGAGGANCCAACGCGCCCGNCACGCNCNGCNNCTCAGGCNAGTNCGGCGGTAGCNNCAGNNGCAGTTGANTTACANCTNGAAGCNGTNTTNCAGCTNGGCGCGANCCGGACTGCGGTGATAAATGGTAAACCGGTTAAACAAGGGCAGACAATACAGGGCGCAGTAATCAAAGAAATCAATCCACGTAGTGTGGTGATTGCGCATGATGAAAACGGGGTTTGGAAAACAATGACGTTATGGGTCAGCCAACGGGGCAACGTGAAAACCAATGCAGCAGAGAATTATTAAAATGAGTAGCATGACTAAACGTTTGATATACATCGCTCTCGCTATGGCACTGGCGGGCTGTCAGTCGACACCCGAAGAATCCGTGGTAGAACAATCATTAAAACAGCAACTGGCTGAACAAATTGCACATGAACAAGCCGCGCAGAAAAAGACCAAAGCGTCACCGGATTCATTGCAGGACGTGCCGGACAGTGTGACCAATTTACTTGGCGATGTGGCAACCACCGGTGAGCGCCCCTCGTTATTCGGCCCGGAAAAGTACGACATCGAAGCCGATGGCGTAGGCGTCAAAGCCTTTTTTACCGGCCTGGTGGCAGATACGCCCTACAGCGTGGCTATTCACCCCGACGTCAGCGGTGAAATTTCCCTGAGCTTAAAACAGGTCTCCATGGAGCAGGTGATGGAGCTGTTGGGCGACCTTTACGGCTTTGATATCAGTCGCAAGAGTAATGTGTTCAGAGTGCTGCCCGCCGGCATGCGCACTGAAACACTGGCCGTAAATTACCTGCTGATGAAGCGGGACGGCTCGACACAAACCAGCATTATCTCTGGCGGCGTTTCCCAGGCCGATAACAACGGTAACGGAAATTCTAATAGCAATTTTAACAATTTCAGCGGTAATTCGGCCAACAGTAACAATCTGGGTAACCAGTTTGGAAACAATATTAATGGCACCTCTATTTCAACCCGTACAGAGACCGATTTCTGGACCGATCTGAGAGCGTCACTGGAGTCGATGATTGGTACCGAAGGCGGCCGTGCGGTATTTGTTACCCCACAAGCGGGCCTGGTTACCATTCGAGCTATGCCGGATGAGATCCGTGATATTAAACGTTTCCTGAAAACCTCCGAGGCAAGCCTGCAGCGCCAGGTGATTCTGGAAGCCAGAATTCTTGAAGTGGCTCTCGATGACGGCTACCAGCAGGGCATTAATTGGTCTGAGGTAGTGGCAAACGTTGGCAGCACCGACTTTACCTTCAGTAATACCGCGGCCACCATTGGTAATGAAATTTCAGCCTCGCTGGGTGGCGTTACCAGCTTATCGTTCCTTAACCAGGATTTCTCCGGGGTTATTTCACTGCTGTCTACGCAGGGAAATGTGCAGGTGTTGTCCAGTCCCAGAGTCACCGCGATTAATAACCAAAAAGCGGTGATTAAAGTGGGTGACGATGAGTATTTCGTAACGGATGTGTCGAGTCAGAACACCATCACCTCCACCACCACATCGGTTGTCCCTAATATCGAACTTACCCCGTTCTTTTCCGGCATCGCGTTAGATGTAACCCCGCAAATTGATGAAAACGGCTCGGTGTTGCTGCACGTTCATCCTTCCGTTATCGAGACCCAGGAACAGGAAAAAGTGGTTAGCCTGAATCAGGAACAAATTGTCCTGCCGCTGGCGCAAAGCACCATACGTGAGTCTGATACCATTATTAAAGCGGCTTCGGGCGAAATTGTTGTGATTGGTGGTCTGATGCAAACCAGCCTGACCGATTCAGAGTCGAAAACGCCTTTGCTTGGTGATATACCGCTACTGGGCGAGTTATTTACTAACAAAAGCCAGCGTGAGACCAAGAAAGAGCTGATTATTCTGCTCAAGCCCACCGTGATTGGCAGTGGTACCTGGGCAGAACAAATTGAATTAAGCCGTGAAAAAATGGCCGACTGGTTGTACGTAGAGTAATCATGTACCTGTATCACTTTGGTATCCGTGAACTGCCTTTTACGCTGACCCCGAATACCAGCTATTTTTTCGGTTTGCCGAGCCACAATGAAGCCATGCAGGTATTGCTGACGGCCCTGAAAACCGGCGAAGGCTTTATCAAGGTTACCGGCGAAGTGGGTACCGGTAAAACGCTGATTTGCCGTAAGTTGCTTAATGAGTTACCGGATTATTTTGTGGCTGCCTACGTGCCGAATCCGATGCTGTCACCCACCGAGTTACGGCGTGCGGTGGCCAATGAGTTAGGTGTGGAACTGGGCAGCGACTGCGATCAGCAGGCGTTCACGCAAAAGATTCAGCAGCGTTTGATTGCCATTCATCAGCAGCAGAAAAGTGCGGTGCTGATTATTGATGAGGCCCAGGCGTTGCCCATAGAGAGTATTGAAGCGTTACGGTTGATGACCAATCTGGAAACCGAATCGCGCAAGTTACTGCAGGTCGTGTTATTCGGGCAGCCGGAGCTGGACGAAAAGCTGGCCTTGCCGGAGTTACGGCAGTTACGGCAACGAATTACCTTTAGTTACAGCCTGGCGCTAATGGATCCCGACCAGGTGTATCAGTACGTCCGGCACCGGGTCAATGTGGCTGGTTATCATGGCACCGATTTATTTAACCGTCAGTGCTGCGAGCTACTTTACCGCGCCAGTGCCGGCACGCCACGGGTAGTGAATGTGCTGGCCCATAAAGCGTTAATGCTGGCTTATGGCGAAGGCAAGTCTGCCGTAGAACCGGAGCACATCGCTGCTGCGTCTGCCGATACAGAAGCAGCGCAAACGGTGAGCAGTAAGTGGTGGCTAAACCCGCAGAGTAAATGGTTGCTGTTAGCGACCACAGTAGTAGTGATTGCGATGATTGCAGGGATATGGAACATGAGGGCGACACTGTGAGTGTAGTCAATAAAATGCTGAAAGACTTAGAGAACCGGGAAGCTAGTCAGCCTACGCCGGCTAACTATCAGCCGCCGGCTAAAAAGTCGTCTTCAGTGCTGCGCATTGCTTTAATTCTGCTGCTTGGCGTAATAGCCATTGGCGCCGTTTACTTATGGCCGGTTGCCAACGAGGATAGTCAGCCACAAAGCCCCTCAGTAGGGCCGATTAACCAGATTGTACCTGATGCCGTGGCCGCCCGGGCAGTAGTGCCTGAAGAGCCGGAGCCACAAACGGCTGAGCCTGAAGAACCCAGACAGATTACCGTTTCACCAGCCACAAAGCCGCAAAATACCATGGGCGTAATGGATGGTCCGGTTGATATCAATGCGCTACCTGCACGCTCTGAATCCACTGCCGGAGAGTCTCAGCTCAGTGCGCTCGAGAGAGTGGCTGCGTATTCGGCCGACGACGCATCAGCATCAGAACCNNAACCCCNACAGCAGCNCCNGNGCCTGATAAAGCGCCCGCTGAGCCGGTGATTAANCCCAGTGCCGCGAATCCNGAAGAAGCCCTTAAAGCGCAAATCCGNCAGGCNCTGAGCCAGAANGATACNCCAANGGCTGTGCAGTTGTTACGTACGCTGATCCGCCAGCAACCNGATAACGTGGCNGCCCGTAAACGGCTGGCCGCCCTGTATTTTAGTGCTGGNCGCANTACCGACGCCCAGCAGNTACTGCANCAAACCGTGGCGGANATGCCCGCCGACAGCAGTGTCAGACTGATGTATGCGCGCTTGTTGGTGCAGCAAAACGAGACCAANCTGGCGTATTACNCGNTGCAGGACATTAATGACTACGCCCAGCCATCCATTGAACTGCTGGGTTACCGGGCATCGCTGGCGCAAAANCTCGGCCTGCTCGATGACGCGCTGCAAGACTACGCACAACTGGTNNTGCTTGATAGTCAGANNGCTAAATGGTGGCTCGGTCAGGCGGTGGTTGCCGACAANCAGGGTNNNACAGCCCTNGCGCTAAGCAGCTACCGGGAAGCGTTGTCACTACGACAACTTGANGACGGNATTGAACAATTTATTCGCCAGCGCNTANCTAATCTGACAGGAGTTTCATCATGAGTGGTGTAAAAGTCAGGCTGGGNGANCTGCTGGTACAGCAAGGGCTGATAGACGAGCCACAACTGATGTCGGCGCTGGCTGAACAACGNCAGACCGGCCGNAAGCTCGGCGCCACACTGATAGCTATGGAACTGGTAACCGAAAAGCAGTTGCTGGAACTACTCTCCACCCACTTAAATGTGCCGCTGATCGATATTGATCACTTTAATGTCAACCCGGCTGCGGTCAAACTGTTACCGGAAGTACAGGCCCGTCGTTACCGGGCGCTGGTGCTGGAGGACCGTGGCGATAAATTACTGGTAGGAATGAGCGACCCGGCCGACCTNACCGCTGTGGATAACCTTGGCGAGATCCTGCCCAAACCTATTGAAGTGGCTGTAGTAAGTGAACAGCAGTTGTTTGGCGCTTACGACAGTTTCTACCGGCGTACNGATGAAATTGCCTCTTTTGCCCAACAGCTGGCNAANGAGTACCGCGNTGAGCAGGAATTTGAGCTTACCGCCGGGCTCGANGATGAGCAGGATACNGCCGTTGCNCGNCTGCTGCAGTCGATCTTTGAGGATGCGGTACAGGCNAAGGCATCGGANATNCANATNGAGCCTGACGANCANCAATTACGCATCCGGCAGCGGGTTGATGGNGTATTGCAGGAAACNGTCATNCCNGAAAATAACATTGCCGCAGCGCTGGTATTACGCCTTAANCTNATGGCNGGTCTGGATATTTCAGAAAAGCGTCTNCCGCAGGATGGCCGTACCCAGGTCCGCGTAAAAGGTCACCGTGTGGATGTGCGTTTATCAACCATGCCGGTNCAAACCGGTGAAGCGGTGGTNATGCGTTTGCTGGATCAGTCNGCCGGGGTATTAACCCTGGATGAAACCGGCATGCCCANGCCATTACTCGANCGNTTACGGGTGTTACTGAAACGGCCNCACGGNATGATCCTGGTAACCGGCCCGACNGGTTCCGGTAAAACCACCACNCTNTATGGTGCCNTNAGTGAATTAAANCAGCCGCAGCGCAAAATCATTACCGTTGAAGACCCGGTNGAATACCGTTTGCCGCGCATNAANCAGGTGCAGGTAAACAGCCGTATCGGNCTTAACTTCTCAAGTGTCCTGCGNACCACGTTGCGTCAGGACCCGGATATCATCATGGTGGGTGAGATGCGGGATCAGGAAACCGTGGAAATTGGTTTGCGCGGTGCNTTAACNGGNCACCTGGTATTATCNACGCTGCATACCAACGATGCCGTATCCAGTGCNATTCGTTTNCTCGATATGGGNGCGGCAGGCTANCTGGTTGCCAGTTCANTGCGAGGCATCATTGCCCAGCGCCTGGTGCGGCGGATTTGCGATAATTGCGAGGTAGNNCANCAACCTTCACACGATGAACTGTTCTGGCTNGGGCATATTGATAACAACCTGGATAACGTTACCTTTAAACGGGGTAAGGGGTGTCAGAAGTGNAACCATACCGGTTATCGCGGCCGGATGGGCGTGTTTGANCTACTNGANCTNACCGANCCGATGATGAATGCNNTNAAAGCCGGTGACACGGTTGCCTTNGGTGAACATGCTTTACGCAGTCCGGGNTATAAGCCGTTNTCTCACGTTGCGCTGACCTATGCCAAAATGGGNCAGACAACGGTAGAAGAGGTACTGAAGCTGGTAGAAATGGTNGCTGAGCTGCCNCAANGCGACGAGCAGGATGANCAGCCNGCAAAGAGNGANTCTGGCAANAATGGCAATACAGGCGGCCTGAGTCTGGAGGNCTTACCGGATGCCTAGGTTCAGNTATACCGGCCGTGAGCCTGGTGGCGAAATGAAAAGCGGCATGCTNGATGCGCTTGACGCTAACGCGGCGGCTAAAATGTTGCTGGCGCGCAGCATTACACCAATTTCTATTAATCCGGTAGAAGGCGGGGCGACCCAGAGCGAGGTCAAGGTTAATTTCCTTACCCCTAAAGTGAGTCTTGATGAGCTGGTGATTTTGTCTCGTCAGATGTACTCCCTCACTCATGCCGGTATTCCGATTCTGCGAGCCGTAAGCAGCCTCGCCGAATCGTCATCGTCGCTACGCCTGAAAATAGCCCTGACCGATATCATCAGCCTGCTGGAAAGGGGGCGCACCCTGTCATCGGCAATGCACCAGCATAGCGAGATCTTCGACCGGTTATACGTAAGCGTGGTGCACGTGGGCGAGAATACCGGTCGTTTGGACGAGGCATTTTTGCAGTTAGCCGGCTACCTTGAGCGAGAACAGGAAACCCGCCGTCAGATTAAAGCGGCAACCCGCTACCCGATTTTTGTGGTGTTCGCTTTGGTGGCGGCGCTCATCATTATGAACATTTTTGTTATCCCTAAGTTCGCCGATATGTTTAATAAGTTCGGCGCCGAATTACCGGTGATGACCCGNTTCCTGTTNGGNATGTCTGACTTTTTTATNAATCAGTGGTACATATTGATNGGTGCCTTAATTGCTATNNTTCTTGGTGTACGTAACTACTTACAAACGCCGGATGGAAACCTGACCTGGAGCCGTAAGAAACTGAAATTGCCGATTATTGGCAAGGTGATAGAGCGCTCGCTGCTCGCCCGTTTCTGTCGCAGTTTCTCGATGATGCTGCAAGCCGGTTTACCGTTAACCACGGCACTTAATCTGGTGGCTGAAGCGGTGGGTAACCGCTTTATGGAAACTAAAATAATTGATATGCGCCAGAGTATCGAGAAGGGCGAAAACCTGTCGAGGGTCACCCAGGCAAGCGGACTGTTTACCCCCATGGTGCTGCAAATGGTCAACGTGGGTGAAGAAACCGGTAGGGTTGATGAGTTATTAGCTGAGGTGGCAGACTTTTACGAACGTGAAGTCGACTATGACCTCAATAGCCTGACGGCCAAGATAGAGCCGGTATTAATCGGTATTGTAGCAGGTATGGTTCTGGTGCTGGCACTGGGTATCTTTACCCCGATGTGGGATATGATGAGCGCGATTAAGGGGCAATAAGCTTGAAATCAAAAGACGTTGCCGAACATAACCTTAACCGGGTGTTGGTTAACCTGGCGGTCATCGTTGTGTTTACCATTTTGATGGCTACTGCGATTGTGTATGTGTACGACAGTGAACCGGATGTGGAAGCAGAAATTATGCGGGGCTATGCGCGCCAGTTTGCTACCAGTGCCACCAATGCTCACTGGCAGTGGCAGGCCGAGGGGCGTCCGGAAATGATTATGCTGGTGCACTACGACAACGAAGGTAAGGAAGTCGGTCGCCGGCCGGTCAGAATGGCCCACTTTGGCTGGCCAAAAGTCGAGCCGAGTTCAGAGAGTTGTTTGCAGCTCTGGGAGCAGTTACTGAATACTTCAACCCGGGTTGAGGGATATCGGGTACTGGGTGATTACTACGCCAGTGATAACGAAGGGGAGCAAACACCGAATGCACGGTGTCGCTACCGGGTGAGTACCGGGCCTTATTTCGACTACAGTATTTATACGGGTATTGTTCAACAATCAGGGAATGACTAGTTCGTGAAAAAATTGGGAGTTCAGGAGTTATCTATGACACATTGTAAACGTTACAACGCGGGTAAACGGATCGCGGGTGTAAAAGGTTTTACCCTCATTGAGCTCACTATTGTAGTGGTCTTACTGGGGTTATTGGCAGCAGTGGCTATTCCACGTTTCCTGGATGTCACCGAGCAGGCTGAAGATGCTACTATCGAGGCGGTTTCAGGCGGCTTCGCTACCGGCGTTGGCCTGGTCAGAGCGGAATGGGAGCTTGAGGCCCGGCCGCGGGATAATCAGGGCACTAATCTGTCGTTTGTTACCATCGACGGTATTATTGTGGGTGTCGACCGCAATACCGGCTATCCCACCGGACAAGTAAACAACGATAACAGCACCGAAGACGATGCCATGTCAGCGCTGGACTGCGAAAGTATTTTTAACCTGATCATGCAAAGTGCACCCACCATTACATCGAACTGGGCGAACCGGCCATTTGACAGTTTCCGTTATTTTACTAACTTCAGTAATGGGACAGGCTCCGGCGGTAATGACCTGTGCTTTTATTATTTGAGTAAATCAGTGCGGAATTTACAGAATGCGCCAACCGATGACACTGTTGGGGATGGATTTATATACGATCCCAGAATCGGTCAGGTGGTAGTCTTTAGCAACAATACTAACAATTCGTCTAATTAGTACAGTAAACACTGTACTCGATTGAAAAATAGTGAATAATAGAAAAACTTGTTTTGAGGGGAATTAACATGCAACAGCGTGGTTTTACTTTAATCGAACTGATCATCGTGATCGTGATCCTGGGCATTTTAGCTGTAACAGCCGCACCGCGGTTTATTGACTTCCAGGGCGATGCTCGTACATCAACTCTTGAAGGCGTGAAAGCTGCAATACAAGGTGGTTCACAGCTTGTCTATGCCAAATCGGCCATAGCCGGGCAGCAAAAAATCGAATACGATGCGAGCGCGTCACCTGCGACTACGCCATCTGTATCGATTAACGGTCAAAGTGTAAACACTACCTTTGGTTATCCGGATGCCGACACTATGACGGTAGCAATGTTGACCGCATGGGCAGAGTTAAATATCGATACCTCTGGCACTTCAACTGATTGGATTTTAACCGCCGACTCACCGGCTGCTGGTTCAGTTGCAATTACTCCAAGCGGTACTGCGTATTCAGCTACAGCTGCGCAACAGTGTCAGGTAATTTACACTGAGCCTGGTTCTGAGGGAGCTGCTCCAACAGTGATTGTTCAAAGTGAAGGTTGCTAAAGCTTTTACAGACTGTACCTATGCAACGAGAAAAGCTAAAAATAAATGGCTTTAGTCTTGTTGAGTTAATTACAGTCATTACCTTAATCGGCGTGCTGGCCGTTGTGGCCGGCACCCGACTTCAAAGCCGCCAGGGCTATGTTGAATACGCCTATCAGGACCGCCTCGTGTCCGCCCTCCGTAATATGCAAATCAGAGCCATGCAGGATACCCGTGACGGGTTTTGCTTCCGGCTCAACTTTCAGTACGGCGCCAGTAGCGCGTACGGACCACCATCTCTCGATTATGCACCCGGTAACGGCAGTGCTACGTGCGGTAGCGGCATAGCCAGTGATGCACCGGCTTTTCTGGCCACCGTGGGCACCGAGCTTACCGATGAAGGACTGAGTTTATCCAGTGCCGATGGCGCGTCGATTAATTTCAGTTATATCGGGTTTAATGCCCTGGGCAGGCCGCTGAACAATGCTGCTAACTGTGATACGGGCACGCCTTGCCGGGTAACTATCACCGGTGAGTCCAGCGTGGATGTTTGTATTGAAAGCGAGGGGTACATCCATGCCTGCTAAAGCCGTAAAAGGATTTACCCTGGTCGAGCTGATTATTGGTATTACCGTGTTTTCTATCATTATGATGGTGATCATTGGTTTGATTGGCCCGCAGTCGCGCCTTAGTGTTGAGCCCATCTGGCAGGTACGGGCCAGCGAGTTAGCGCAGTCGCTGATGAGCGAAATTAATGCCCGGGCGTTTGATGATAATTTAGCAAATAGTAATAGTGGTAAGCGATGTAACGAGTCAGTTTCCTGCACGCCATCGGCTAGCCTTGGTCCGGATCCCGGAGAAAACCGGGCCCGCTATGATGATATCGATGATTATCACGGCTTGAATGAGTCGGACGCAGCCATTTTGTCGGCTCAGGGTTTACCCGTGCTCTACAATGGCGAGAGTCTTTATACCGGTTTCTCTGTTGCCGTTCAGGTTTATTATGATGATAACGAAGACGGCGTTAATGATGACGCTGGTGGTAGCGGTACGGTGATCGGCAATGTAAAGCGGATTGTCATAACCGTTACCACGCCTGGCGGTGAAGCTATAACCTTCAGTAGTTACCGGTGGAACGTATGAGCAGCACAATGCAGTGCAACCGCGGGTTCACTCTCATCGAACTGGTGACCGTTATCGTTATCCTCGGTGTGGCCAGTGCTGGTATTGCCAGTTTTGTGCGCGGCTCCATGCAAACCTATATTGATGTTAGCACCCGTGAACAACTGCTCTCTGAAAGTCGGTTTGCTATCGAGCGGCTAAAGCGAGAATTGCGCAATGCGGTGCCAAACAGTGTGCGAATTACTGGTAATGGCAATTATCATTGCATGGAGTTTGTGCCGATTAACTGGGCAACGGTTTATATCGATTTACCGAAACGTAATGATCCCTCCTACGAAATTGATGTTGTCGCATTGCATGATATTAACAACGTCCCCTATATTCTGCCTTCGGGGAATAATTACGCCGTGGTTTACCCAACGCGCAGTGAGGACGTTTATGATCCGGACAACGGTCATCGCGTTACCGTCAGTGGCTGCAGCGACGATGGTGATGGTGACTGCAACACACTGGATGACAGTGATGACATTGTGCAGCTTGAGGTAACCGGGTTACTGGCGCAGGAATCACCTGCTTCCCGGGTTTATCTGATCGATCGGGCTGTGAGTTATTGTGTCTATCAGAATCGCCTCATTCGCTATGAAAATGATTTGATGGTGAATCAGTTAGGGGCTTTCCCCGGTTTGCCGGTGATTGCCGGGCATGTGGCCAATGTGTTGTCGGCTGACCCGGTAAATAATCCGCAGGAGGATGACCCGTTCCGGATTATTTCTACCAGTCTGCAGAGCAATTCCATAGCTGAAATTCGCTTGCGCTTTATCGACAATAATGAACAGATTGCTTATCAGCAGGAGATCCACATTGATAATATTCCCTGATAAACGCCAGCGCGGGAGTATGTTGGTGATGACCTTGTTCATAATAATCATACTTGCCTTTCTGGGCATAACCATGGTTAATCTGCTATCGTCATCCAATCAGTCGGTAGTCTATGAAGTCCTCGGTGCCAGAGCGAAAATGGCGGCTCAGAGCGGAGTGCAGCGATTACTCAGCACCGCTTTTCCATTAAACAGCCCGGTGGCAACCTGCAGTACCACTATCACCAGTAACGCTGCGTTCAGCACTGGCGATGGGCTGGAAAACTGCAGCTATCAGGCAACCTGCACTACTACTCAGGTGGTAAAGCAAAATGTCGATTATAATTACTATCGCTTTGAGAGTACCGGTATCTGCCGGGCGAATGATATTTGGGCCAGCCGGACTTTCGAGCTGGATGCGTTCGAGGAACGATAATCAAGGGTAAGCAGTGACTGTATTGCGTTGTTGTATTTTACTGTTTTGGCTGCCTGCCATGGTGGCGGCGGCTGCCAGCTGCTCCAGTGTTTTTCCCGATCCTGCCGGTTCCTACTCGTCCTCCGGTTATATTCAGTTTCAGCCGCAAACTTCGCTGGTTGGCAGTGACGGGCAAATAAGTTTTGCCAGTATGGTAGATAACAGCGGCGGCAGTAGTTGCGATACAGTCGCCTGTCAGTTAAACGGTAGCAGCGCAGCGGGAATGGCCATTGCTGCTTACCAGTATTCGTCTTCAACCACCGACCGCTATATTCGGGATAATACTTCGGCAACACTAAGCGCTGGCGATTACCGTAATATCACCCTCGGCAACGGTTCGAGTCTTACCGCTGTATCCAGCAATAACACCTTTAAAATTAAATCGTTGTCGGTAAATTTCAACGCAGTGTTAACACTGCAAAGCGGGATCTATTGGATAGAAACACTTAACCTCGGCCAAAATGCGCAACTGCAGGTAGCCAGTGGCGCCAAAGTGGTAATCTATACCCGGGACTTTTCCACCAATATCAGTAATCAGATTAATACCAACGGCAACCCTGATCAGCTACTAATGTACTCCGAAGGAAATATCACCTTTGGTCAGTATTCTCAGGTAAAAGGCTATTTTTATGCTGTGGCGTCGGCGAGCTATAACACCGATGTGCAGCATACCGGCGCCGTTAATGCGCTGAATGTGATAATGCAGGACCGCGCAAAAATCACCTATGATCAGAGTGGGGTGTCGACCTTTGCCGCCGATAATCTGTGTACTCAGGCCGCTTTTCTGCCCACAGCTACCGCCCGCTGGACAATGAATGCCTGCGCTTTAACCGGCGCCAGTGGCGAAGTGGTGGATGCCATAGCCGGTATCAACGGCCAGTCATTTGAGGACCCGAGTATCGACAGCAATGGCAAACTTTGTCAGGCCGCTTATTTCAGGGGCGATGGTGATCATATCCGGTTACCCCACAGTAATCGCTATGAGGTCAGTGCGGGTACAGTATCGTTCTGGATGAAAGTCGACAACCTGTCTTTCGTCAATTTTGAGAATGCCCAGGCAGGTGGCATGGCACTGTTGTCAAAAGACAGTCGCAATAATTACAGTGGTCAGTTCACAATATGGGTTACTTCCACTGGTGCAATCAAAGTCAGTCAGGAGTCGCGCAATTCGACCTACCAGATAAATTCTACACCGGTGATTACCGAAGGGCAGTGGCATCATGTAGTCTACAGTGTGGGGGCTGCTGGTATGCAGGTCTACGTGGATAAAGTGCTGGTAGGCTCAAATAGCAGCTATACCTCAGGCTGGCAGAATAACAATCGCACCACGGTGATAGCGGCTAATGCCAACCGTCACGATGTGAATAATTCAGCTTACAGTGATATTGGTGATTTTTATCAGGGCCGTATGGATGATGTGCGCCTGTACAATTCGCAACTGTCGGAAGAGCAGGTTGCGCTATTGTTTGCTGAGTCCGAAGCTAGCTGTACCAGTTGTAGTTCAAATGCCACCCTGCTTTCGCACTGGAATATGGATGTGTGTAGCCTGAACGGCTCGTCTGGCGAGATTGTTGATGTAGTAAGTGGCATTAATGGCCAGGCGGTCGATGGTGCCCGGGCGGAAAATTACGGGCGTTTTTGTCAGGCGGTTGGGTTCGATGGCAATAACGATCATATTAATATTCCTCACCACCGTAGCTATGAACTCACAAGCGGCTCAATTTCTCTTTGGTTTAAAGTAGCAAATCTCGATCACAATCTTGATAGAAACGGCGAGTCATTCCAGGCGCTTTTTTCTAAAGACTCCAGGGGCCGTGATTATGGTGGGCAACTCACCATTTATCTGGATCAGGATGGACGCTTTCTGTTTAAGCATGAAACCCGGTCAAGGACCTATGAGGTGTACTCCGCACCAGAAGTAGAAGAACGCGAGCGCTGGTATCATCTGGTGTATACATGGAGTTCCTCAGGGTTCAATGCATACCTGGATGGCGTCTACCTCGGCAGCTATTCAGTCAGAGGCCTGACATTACGCTATAACCGCGAACCTATCATCCTTGGCGCCAGCGCCGCCAATTCCAGTAATAATGCGTCTTACAGCAATGAACTTACCTATCATATGTTAGGCGATATTGATGATGTACGGATTTACGATGGCGAGTTGTCCACCGCAGACGTGCAGGGGCTGTATACCGCGTCAGATTACACCTGTACAAGCTGTACCGGGGCAGTGGCTAAGTTGCATTATCAGTTTGAGGAAGCCTCATGGGATGGCGCCGGCGCAGTAATTGATTCATCTGCTGAAGGGAATAATGGCACGCCTGTGGGCCGGGTAACCCCTGAACTACCGGCAAACGATATCTCATGCCGGGCTTTGGATGTGCCCTACAATAATCGTTACAACCAGCTCGACGAAGTGGATAGCAACCTGGACCTGAACACAATCGGGCCACGGGGAACGGTATCGTTCTGGTATCGCAGCGACAGTGCCTGGATAGGCGGCGGTCAGCGCATGCTGTTTGATGCAAGTCGCGGCGGTGCCAATAATGCTAGCGTCGACAAATACTTTTTTATGTCCTTAACCAATAACGGTGAGCTGGCTTTTGGCATGGAAGATAGAAACGATGGTGACATGCAGGTTAAGTCGCAATCGCTGGGTTATTCCGCTAACGAATGGGTACATATAGCGTTAAGCTGGGACGTCGCCTCTGAAGACGTTAATTTGTACGTCAATGGCAGTCGCGTGTACATGTACGGCAACTGGGCATTCAGTAGCTCTGAACTGGGCAATCTCTCGTCGGTTAAAATCGGCGATAGCTCAGCCAATTATTTTGTTTATGAAATGACGGCCAACTCGGCCAATGGTCAGATTGATGATTTCAGACTGTATGATTACGAACAGTCCAGAGAAGCCATCCGGGCAGATTTAAACAGCACGGTAGACTGCGTAAGCGTGCATCATTATGAAATCACTCACCCCGAGCAAACTCTTACCTGCAGTGCGGCCACAATTACCATTAAGGCCTGCGCCAATGCCAGTTGTTCGGAGTTAGTGACCGATCCGGTAAGTGTGAATTTACCCAACGGTGACTGGTCGGTGTCGATGCCGGTAACGTTTTCCGGCTCAGTAACAACCACGTTAGAGCAATCTGCAGCGGGCTCATTTCCTCTTTCAGTAACCGCTGCGGATACCGATTCTGCCCCGCAATCTCCCGCGGACTGTACAACAGACTGTAATATCGACTTTGTGAATGCTGGCTTTGAGTTCTACGACACGGTAGCACCTTACTCTAGCGTGCTGCCAGATGTTATTGCCGAAGCCGACCTTGGCCGCATTGGTCTCAGGGCGGTGCGCGATAATGCCGGCGTATGTCAGGCGTTACTCACGGGCAGTCAGTCAGTTTCGCTAAGCTACGATTGTATCGACGGCGGCACCGGGTACTCACCGGATCAGTGTTCTGTACCGTTAGCTGGCGTACCCGTTAATGGCTCAGGGGCTGGCCAGAATACGGCCAGTGTAACGTTGAACTTTAATGCCGACGGCGAAACCAGCCTGAGTGGCTTTTCATATGCCGATGCAGGCCGGGTTGCACTTGCTGCTACAGCCAGTGTTAATGGGGTCACTATTGATTCGGGCAGTGCGCAATTTGATAGCATCCCAGCCAGTATTTCCCTGGGTGCCACGGCAGCCTCTTCGCAAACAGCCGGCGTAGAGTTTACGCTTTCCATGTCAGCCCGAGGGGCTAACAACACCGTTCTGCCCGGGTACCAGCCTGGTACTATGCAGATGAGCCTGCTTAGGATTGCGCCGGTTTCGGTTAATGCGGCAGAGGCGCAGTTGTTTGTGGCGGCGTCACAGTCGGTGACCAGTGCCGCCAGTCAGGCCTGGTCTGATGTCAGTGTTGCCGCTTTCTCTGATGGTAGCTGGCGCTTTGACCAGGCTTATGTGAGTGAGGTGGGGTCATATACCTGGGATGTACAGGATGCTGATTATCTGGGTAATGTTATCAGTGCCAATGACGTCGGGCCGGGCCGGATCATCCCGGCGTATTTTGACGTTCGCGCCACAACTACGCCGCAGTTTGAAGATCAGTGCAGCAGCCAGTTTACTTACATCGGGCAACCGTTCGACTTTGTTACCGGCAGCGAACCTGAGCTATCGGTAACCGCCTATAATGCCAAGGGCCAGGTCACCCGCAATTACTCCGACAGCCTGTGGCAGTTAAACCCGGGGAGCAGTGGGTTAGCCATCAGTTTTGCTGATAACTCTGCTTATAGCGGCGTACTGAATATCCTTAACGCGGGGGATATGCCGGTAATCAACGACCACACGGATTACGACGGCGAAGGAAAGATCACCGTGCTCAATACTCAGGTTAGCTACAGTAAAATTGCCACCCCGTCGGCAGGTGCAGGCAATGGCTCACCTTTTAGCGCCGATGCGTCGATGACATTTGCCGCGCCATTCCTTACCGATGCTGACGGTGTGTGTTACCAAACCGCTTATCCGGGCAGTTGTGAGGCATTTAGCTTTGGCTCAATTCAGGGGACTGACCTTCGCTATGGCCGGTTACGCATTGAAAATACCTTTGGGCCGGAAACTGAAACGCTGACGGCGCCGCTGGTCACGGAATATTATGATAATGGCAACTGGATGATAAACGTGCAGGATAGCTGCACTGCCTTAAGTTTATCTCAAAGCAGTGGGCAGGTATCGATTGCCAATGTTTCCGAGGGTAACGATGAGCAGGATATTACCAGTTACCTTCCTGGCATTAGCAGTACCGGCGTGTTATCCGCAGGTAAAAGTCCGGACACAATGATTAACCTGGGGCCGGCCATGCAGAACGGCGTTGCACTGCGTGGTGCGGTAAGATTAACCCTGGAGCCAGCAGCAAGTGGTGCCGACTGGGCCGGGTATCTCAACATCGACTGGGATGGCGACGGTGATATCGACACCAATGACAAACCCAGCGGTGAGGCCTTCTTTGGTATTTACCGGGGTAACGATAGGACAATACACATTCGGGAAGGTTACTAAACCATCGATTGGCGCGGCGACGGCGCAACCTTGCATAAGCGTAAATACCTGTTATCAGGACTAAGTCAGTATATTCGTTGAACGCTGAGCGGGCAGCATGGGCAAAGCGACAGCCAATTAAGGGCAATGGCTGGTTTTTTTCGGTTTAGTCAGGGAGTTTACTTGCTCAAAATAGCCCCCATTGTTAAAGTGTGCGGATAGTTGTTAAATCACGTCCAGCCGCCTTATTCCCGCACTTCACGGCGCAGTGACAGGTGCTTATTACAGGAAATACCACTTCATGTTTAAAAAACTTCGAGGCATGTTCTCTAACGATCTGTCCATCGACCTCGGAACAGCCAATACATTGATCTACGTAAAAGATCAGGGCATCGTGCTGAATGAACCCTCCGTTGTTGCTATTCGCCAGGAACGTGCCGCCGGCCCAAAAAGTGTTGCGGCTGTAGGTGCCGAAGCTAAGCGCATGCTGGGCAGAACGCCGGGTAATATTCGTGCCATCCGGCCAATGAAAGATGGTGTTATCGCCGATTTCTACGTGACCGAGAAAATGTTGCAGCACTTCATTAAGCAGGTGCACGACAATAACTTCCTGCGCCCCAGTCCTCGTGTACTGGTGTGTGTTCCCTGCGGTTCTACCCAGGTTGAGCGTCGCGCAATCAAAGAATCGGCGCTCGGTGCCGGTGCCCGTGAAGTGTATCTGATTGATGAACCCATGGCGGCGGCCATCGGTGCTGGTTTACCCGTATCCGAAGCAACCGGTTCAATGGTGGTTGATATCGGTGGTGGTACCACCGAAGTGGCGATTATTTCACTTAACGGTGTGGTGTATTCCTCTTCTGTGCGTATTGGTGGTGATAAATTCGATGAAGCTATCATCAACTATATCCGCCGTAACTTTGGCTCGCTGATTGGTGAAGCCACGGCAGAACGCATTAAGCACGAAATTGGCGCGGCTTATCCGGGTGAAGAAGTTCGCGAAATTGAAGTTCGTGGCCGTAACCTGGCCGAAGGGGTACCACGCGGCTTTATTCTTAATTCAAATGAAATTCTCGAAGCATTGCAGGAGCCATTAACCGGTATCGTATCGGCAGTCATGGTGGCCCTTGAGCAATCACCGCCAGAGTTAGCCTCTGATATTTCAGAGCGAGGCATGGTGCTCACCGGTGGTGGCGCATTACTTAAAGATCTCGACCGACTCCTGATGGAAGAAACCGGTATCCCGGTGGTAATAGCAGATGATCCGCTCACCTGTGTGGCGCGTGGCGGGGGTAAAGCCTTCGACATGATAGACATGCATGGTGGGGATTTGTTTAGCTACGAGTAAATAGACAAGGCAACCTTCTCAGGTTGCCTTCTTGCATTATGGATACAATTTTTACCCGAGGTCCCTCACTCAATATCCGGCTGGCATTAGCTCTGGCAATGTCGGTGATGTTGATCGTGCTCGATTTTAAACTCGATGCGTTTTCTACCACCCGGGTATTTCTGAACTCCCTGGTTAGCCCGGTTCAGTATCTGGCTAATTTGCCCGGGCAATTGCTCAATGCCAGCGCCCAACGCCTGACTTCGCAACAGGCGCTCATCGAAGAAAACGAACAGCTTACCAATCGCCTGTTGTTGCAAAACGAGAAGCTGCAACGGTTTGAAGCGCTTGAGCAGGAAAACAAAGAACTGCGTCGTTTGCTCGATGCGCCGGTGCGTCAGAATATGCGTAAGATGGTGGCTGAGTTAATGGCGGTGGATAACACCCCTTACAGCCAGCAAATCGTCGTCAACAAAGGCGCCATTGACGGCGTCTACCTGGGTCAGTCGATCCTGGATGAACGAGGTATCGTGGGTCAGGTGATGGAAGTAGGCACCACCAACAGTCGTGTGCTGTTGATCAGTGATGTCACCCATTCCATCCCGGTGCGCTCAATCCGCAATAACAGCCGCTTTATAGCATCAGGCAGTGGCGCTATCGATGAGCTCTACCTTACTCATGTGGCACACAGTGCCGATATCCGCGAAGGGGATGTATTGGTGTCCTCCGGGCTGGGTGAGGTGTTTCCGGAAGGTTATCCGGTAGCAGAAGTGACTCAGGTGATCCGCGATGAATCACGCCCTTTCGCGCAGGTCACTATTGCGCCACAAGCCCGCTTAAATCGCCTCAAGTACCTGTTATTACTGTGGCCGCAAACCGCCTCTGAGCCTGATGAGCCGGCAGCTGAGGCAAGCGATGATTAAGGTGCGTCATTACACCATAGCTATCACGTTGCTGATTGCCATGGTATTTCAGATTATTCCGGTACCGGTACAGGTGGATTTATACCGGCCGGACTGGGTACTGATTGTGCTCTCTTACTGGGTTATGGCCTTACCGCACCGCGCTAACGTGGGGGTCGCCTTTACCAGCGGTCTGGCTCTGGACATTCTGCTGGGTACCGCCATGGGGGTGCACAGTTTTGCACTGAGTATCTCCATTTATGTGTTAGCGGCTAATTACCAGCGCCTGCGTAATTACTCGGTGTGGCAGCAAGCGGTGATTATTGGCGTGGTATCGGCGTTGTACCATTCTTTATTGTTCTGGTTACTTCGCTTACTGACCGACGTTACTTTTCGTTTTGAGGAACTGTGGCCGGTGCTCACCTCGATGGCACTGTGGCCGTGGATTTTCTGGTTACTACGTAAGATCAGACGGCAACTGAGGATCACATGAGTCAGCTTCGAAAACTGGTGCTGGCTTCAGCATCCCCCCGTCGCGCCGAACTATTAACCCAGATTGGGGTCAAATTTAGTGTCAGGCCTGCAGATTTAGATGAGTCACCATTAGCCGGTGAACAGCCCGAAGCTTTAGTAACGCGCCTGGCGGCCGAAAAAGCAAAGGCCGCTGCTCAGGTTCATAATGACACTGATGGCTGCGTGGTGCTGGCTTCTGACACCGTTGTGGTGCTGGATAACCAAGCGTTAGGGAAACCTGCCGATTGTGCCGATGCGACGGCCATGCTGAGTGCACTAAGTGACCGCACACATCAGGTGATGACGGCAGTCAGCCTGCTTGATGATAAAGGGCAAAAAACGATTTGCGTGACAACTCAGGTGCATTTTGGCCCTTTGTCTGCAACACAAATTGCCCGTTACTGGGCGACCGGAGAACCCGCAGACAAAGCTGGGGCTTACGGTATTCAGGGAATAGCCGGCCAGTTTGTAAAATCGATTGAGGGCAGTTATAGCGCCGTAGTGGGGTTACCGCTGTATGAAACCGTACAACTACTGCAAGAGTTTGGAGTGATTGAATGAGTGCAGAACTACTGATTAACGTTACCCCGTCAGAGTCACGTGTTGCGCTGATAGAAAATGGTATTCTGCAGGAAGTCCATGTGGAACGTCACACCAAACGGGGTTTGGTGGGCAATATTTACCGCGGTAAAGTAAGCCGGGTGTTACCTGGTATGCAGGCGGCTTTTGTGGACATTGGTTTGGATAAAGCGGCATTTTTGCATGCGTCTGATATTGTTATTCATAACGAAGTCGTCGGCGAAGTCTCAACCAGCCATATTGAAAAACATGATATCCGCGATCTGGTTCGCGATGGTCAGGATATTGTGGTGCAGGTGGTCAAAGACCCCATTGGCACCAAAGGCGCACGGCTGACTACTGATATTACCATTCCATCCCGTTATCTGGTGTTTATGCCCAGCGTAACCCATGTTGGGGTATCCCAGCGCATTGAAGATGAAGCTGAGCGTGAACGCTTAAAAGAGCTCGTTGCCGAGTTTTGTGACGAGGAAGGCGGGTTTATTCTGCGCACCGCTGCTGAAGGGGTTAGTCAGCCGGAACTTAAAGCCGATGCCGCCTTTTTACGCCGCTTATGGAGCAAAATTCAGCAGCGCATGAAGAAGCGTCGCTCGCATGTGCTATACGAAGATTTACCGCTGGCTCGACGCGTGCTGCGGGATTTTGTTGGCACTGAATTAGATCGTATCCGAATCGACTCAAATCTGTCTCACCACGAACTGGGGCAGTTCACCAAAGAATATGTGCCGGAGATGCATTCAAAGCTGGAGTATTACCCCGGCGATCGGCCCATTTTTGACCTGTACGATGTTGAAAATGAGATGCAGCGGGCGCTGGAGCGTCGCGTGGATCTTAAATCCGGTGGTTATCTGATTATCGACCAAACTGAAGCCATGACCACCATCGACATTAATACCGGGGCGTTTGTTGGTCATCGTAATCTCGAAGAAACCATTTTCAACACTAATATCGAAGCAACACTGGCCATCGCCCGTCAGCTACGGCTGCGCAACCTCGGTGGTATGATCCTTATCGACTTTATCGATATGACCAATAACGACCACAAACGCCGGGTACTCAACAGCCTGGAAGCTGCTACCAGTAAAGACCGGGCTAAAATTAACATTCATGGCTTTACCTCACTGGGGTTGGTGGAAATGACCCGCAAGCGCACCCGCGAAAGCCTCGAGCATATTCTGTGCGGCGATTGTCCTGTTTGCAAAGGACGCGGCACGGTTAAAACCATTGAAACCATTTGCTTTGAGATCATGCGTGAAATAGTCAGGGTAAACCGTGCTTACGATGCCGATATGTTTGTGGTTTACGCGTCGCCCACCGTGGCTGATTATTTGTTGGGAGAGGAATCTCACATGTTGGCCGAACTGGAAGTATTCGTTTCGAAACAAATAAAAGTACAAACAGAAACCTTATACAACCAGGATAAGTATGATGTGGTAATGATGTGAACCGAGCCCTCTCCGTTGCCGCTTACATCGTTAAAAAACTCTGGCTGTTCTGCGCCATTGTACTGGTACTGTTTGCTGTTTTACTTAGCGCTCTGCGCTACACCCTGCCTTATCTTGACGAAGAAAAACAACTTATTGAAGATTACCTGAGTGCCCAGTATGGCATTCAGCTGACTATCGACAGTCTGTCAGCGGCCTGGCAGGGCACTGGCCCGAGCATAGTGCTCAATGGTGTTGAGTTTCAGCAAAACGATCTGTCGCCGGTAGAGCTCAAACTCGAGCAGGTATATGTGGAAGTGGATTTCTGGCAATCCCTGCAACAGCGAGAGCTTTCGTCCAAGCGTTTCGATTTGGTTGGCCTGCACGCCCGGGTGGATTCCCAGCGGATGGAAAAGGGCAGTGAGGGGGACTTCCCTATTGTAGAAGCGCTACGCAGCCTGTTTCTTGACCAGTTACAAAGTTTCTCGTTATTGCATGGCGAGGTGACGCTGGTCACGCCGGCCGAAGAAGAGGTTATTGAATTATCCCAGTTGTACTGGGTTAACCGCGACAGCCGCCACCAGGGGCGGGGCGAGATTCGGGTGCAGGATATCGCCAATAACTCGGCCGCTTTTGTCATCGACTTGTACGGCGGTAAATCAGACCTGTCTGGTACCCTCTATGTCAAAGGGGAGTCACTGGACATTTCACCGTGGATCAGCGCTCTGTTACCCACGCGCTCTCCGGTGGAGCGTAGTCGCGGCAATTTTGAGGTCTGGGCGAGTCTGCAGAATAATCATATTGATGCCGTCCAGGTGGAGTTTGACGACAGTGACATCGCCTGGCGACTGGCCGGGGATAATAATATCCTGCAATCGCAGATCCTTGGCGGCAGTATCCAGGCTCTGCCATCGGCAGATGGCTGGTCAGTCAGGGTCGACCAGTTAATTCTGCAAGCCGACAACAATACCCTGGTTACCGATCTGGTCGGGCGTCTGAATGACGAAGGGGATTTAACCATCAATACGGTTAAGCCTATCTCGCTGGCCCCTATCATGGCCCTTGCACCGCTATTTACTGAAGGGAACAGCGGGCAGCTGGTTAAGCAGCTTAACCCAACCGCCGAGCTGGCTACCTTACAGTTACAATGGCAGCAAAAAGCCCTTTCTGTTGCGGCGAAAATATTTGATATGCACTGGAATCAGAGCGGTAAAGTGCCCGGACTCAGTGCCATTGATGGTGAGTTTTTCTGGCACCATGACCATGGCGTACTTGAGCTGGAAGCCAGTGAATCAGAGCTCAGCATTAATAACCTGTTACCGCAGAACCTGACCCTCGACAGAATTCGTGGCCGCGCCTATTTTTACCCTGAATCTGAGGGCGATTGGGTGCTGAGCCTGCATAATATGCAGGTGGAGAGTGAGCTGTTGAGCTTTACCCAGGATATCCGCTATCAGTTTGGCAGTGGTGTACTGAGTGCCGCCATGGAAATTGAGCGCATGGCATTAAAAGACGTGCCGGGGTTCTTTCCGGCCGCCTACATGGGTAAGGGAACGGTTAATTACCTGCAGCGGGCTTTCAGCGATGGTGGTCAGGTACAACATGCCAGCGTACTGTGGTTCGGTAATCCCGCACAATTTCCCTTTGCCGACGGGCAGGGCGTGTTTCAGGCCCGGGTAGACGTCGCTGACGCCGGATTTACTTTTGCACCGGACTGGCCGGCGCTGGCAGATCTTAATATGCGGCTGATGTTTGAAAATGAATCATTAACCATGACCAGCCCCGCCAGTCAGTTAATGGACATCGAACTGTCAGACCTGTACGCACGTATTCCGCGCCTTAGTGGCTCTTCAGTGCTGACCATCGACGCGAAGGGGCAAGGCTCCGGCGAGCAGGTGGCCGCACTGATGCGTAATTCGGGTTTAAAGGATTCACTGGGTAAAATTCTAACTCAGGATGTGGTGGTTAGCGGACCGGTTGCCAGTGAGGTGAAGCTGGAAATCCCCCTGAACGGCAAGAATGTGAAAGCTACAGGCATAGCCCGGCTTGACGGAAACCAGGTTAACGTTAACAGCCTGGATCTTAAGTTTGACCAGGCCAGCGGTGAAGTGGGCTTCTCTAACGCCAATATTTCGATTAACGGTTTGACTGCTTCGCTGTTTGGCCAGCCGGTGGCGTTAGAACTTGCCGGCAATCAACTGAGTGATGAGTATTTACTGGATATTGAACTCAGCGGGAACTGGGCCGCGCAGCCGTTAATCGAAAAGGTCAATCCGGCATTTGCCGACTACCTTAGCGGCGATGCGCAGTGGCGAACAGATGTATCGGTATCACTGGGCAAGGATGGCTTTCAGTATAATGCCAGTATGACCAGCGAGCTGGCTGGCGTTGAATCGCGCCTACCTGCGCCGTTTTACAAAGATTCTATGACAGTGAAAGAGCTCATGGTGTTGGTGGATGGTGATCAGGATGCGTCAGATATTACTCTGAGTGTGGGTAATGATATTAATTTTTCCGGCGTGCTGCCCCATGATACCAAACAGTTTGCCGGTGCCCATCTGGCCCTGGGCAATAGTGATATTGTGGGGCTCGGTACAGGGTTTAGTATTTCTGCGGCCATGCCGGATGTGGATGTAGCCCGTTGGTATCACGTCATTGATTTACTGATTGGTGGGCTGTCGTCAGACGCCGGCCAAACCGCTAAGACCACACAGCGGCCGGGCTACTTCTCGGTACCGCAACGAATATTTGTCGAAGCCGAAAACCTGATTGTGGCCGGCCAGACCCTCACCGATGTAACCATCTCGGCGCGCCAGCAGAGTAATAACTGGTCGCTGAATGTGCTCTCGTCCCAGGCTAAAGCAGAAGTAAAACTGTTTGATGCGTGGCTGGAACAGGGCATCGAAATTGATGCCGATTTTATCCGCCTTGCCGAGTGGCAAACCGATGAAAGTGAACAGGAAAAGGTGGAATATGATTACCAGCCCGATGCGCTGCCTCCCATTCGCTTTCACTGTGATGCTTGTAACCTGCTCGACAGAGATTTCGGAACGGTAGACTTAGAAGTGACCCGCACCGACAACGGCATGTTAATCAAACGCTTTGATGCCACTAACGATTTCGGTGAGTTGCGGGCGTCGGGTAGTTGGTTAACGGCTGGCGATAATACTTCAGTAACCCACTTCGAAGGCGACATCAACAGTCACAATATAGGTGGAATGTTGTCAGAGTTAGGCGTTAACTCGGGCATAAAGGACTCTAAGGCGAACATTGAGTTTGTGCTTAACTGGGATAACTCGCCGTTTAACTTTGCCATGGAATCGTTAAACGGTAATGTGCAAACCGAACTGACCGACGGCTACCTCACCCAGGTAAGCGACAAAGGCTCACGAATCTTTACCTTGTTCAGTCTTAACTCACTGGTCAGAAAACTCAGTCTCGATTTTCGTGATGTGTTTGCTCAGGGCTTTTTCTATGATGATATCAAGGGCAGCCTGGAGATAGTTGACGGCGTGGCAAATACAACCGACACCGTAATCGACGGTGGCGCCGGTGAGATTGAAATCAAAGGTTATACTGACCTTGCCAATAAGACACTGAATTACAACGTTAGCTTTGCGCCCAACGTAACCGGCAACCTGCCTTTCCTGGTGTACTTTATGGTAAATCCGCCAACAGCGCTGGCCGCACTGGCACTGGATCAGGTCTTGACCTCAGCCAAGGTGATCTCTAATGTGAATTACCACATTACCGGCACCATCGATAACCCACAACTGGAAGAAGTCGGCCGCGATAGCACCGACATTGAGCTGCCGGCGCAACGTCAGCCAGCGCCGCCCGAGAGTATTGATAATGAGCCGGTAGAACCCGCAGAGTCAAAGGAGCCTGTAGATGCAGACAGTTAATCTTGCCGCCCTGCAAATGACATCCGGTCCGGATGTTGATGCGAATCTGGATTTTGTTGAAGCCCAACTGGCAGAAGCCGCATTACCCGCCCATACTGTGGTAGTGCTCCCCGAATGTTTTGCCTGCTTTGGCACTCGTGACGGTTTCTTACTGACTATCGCCGAGTCACCTGGTGACGGGCCCATACAAGCCCGACTGGCTAAAATTGCGGCCAGATTCGAATGTTACCTGGTGGCCGGAACGATTCCGGCAGCTTGCGACGACGCACAGAAATTTACCGCTTCCTGCTTTGTATTCGGCCCGCAGGGTAACACGCTCGACTGCTATCAAAAGATCCATTTATTTGATGCCGCTGTGGCCGATAACACCAAAGCCTACAAAGAGTCGAAGTATACTCAGGCGGGCGAGCGGGTAGTGGTCATTGATACCCCGCATGGGCGAATCGGCGTTGCGGTGTGTTATGATGTGCGCTTTCCCGGCTTGTTCGACGCCATGGGCGATATTGATGTACTGGTGTTACCTGCTGCGTTTACCCAGGTTACCGGTGCGGCGCACTGGCATACGCTATTGCGTGCCAGAGCAATTGAAAAGCAGTGTTTCGTAGTGGCGGCTAACCAAACCGGCACCCATGAAAATGGCCGTGAAACCTACGGCCACAGCGTGATATATTCGCCGTGGGGAGAGTTGCTGGCAGAGCGTGAAACCGCAACGGGCATGTTGCAGCATGCCGTGTCTCTGACGCACATCAATAAATACCGACAAGCCATGCCTTTGGCTCAACACAATCGTTTCAGGAGTCACTTTGATAAATCAAGTTGAAACTAATTTGCTGGCTGATTCAGGGTTATCCCGACAATCGCTGGATACCGCACTTGCTTCGATTCATTCTCATCAAACCGATTACGCCGACCTGTATTTCCAATCCAGTCAACATGAAAGCTGGGTGATGGAAGACGGCATTATTAAAGAAGGNAGCTTCAATCTGGANCGCGGTGTAGGTGTGCGCGCGGTAAGNGGCGAGAAGACNGGCTTTGCNTACTCTGANGANATCAGNGTGGANGCGATTACCAAGGCNTGTACCGCNGCCCGNAGNATNGCNCCCGCTGGTGGCCAGNTAAANGTTGGCACCTTAAGCGATNTNACNCCGGCNCCACGGTACGCNNCTGANAACCCTATTCTGGCCATGGCTGAGGCGGAGAAAATTGCCCTGCTGANAGCCGTAGACGGCTATATCCGCAAACAGGACAGCAGNATTAATCAGGTAGTNGTGTCACTTAGCGGCGTATATGAAGAGGTGCTGGTGGCTGGNAGNGATGGNACGCTGGCTACNGATATTCGCCCTTTGGTGCGTCTTAACTGCTCAGTGCTGATGGAAAATGGTGACCGCCGTGAACGCGGCAGNGCCGGTGCCGGNGGCCGNCACACTTATGCNTTCTTTACCCGTCAGGAAGATGGTCGNCCGTTTTACGAACAAATNGCCGATGATGCATTGCATATGGCCAGAGTNAACATGCAGGCAATNGCNTCACCAGCCGGCCTGATGCCAGTNGTGCTNGGCAGTGGCTGGCCGGGTGTNTTGCTGCANGAAGCGGTTGGTCATGGCCTTGAAGGNGACTTCAACCGCAANGGNGCTTCTACNTTTGCNGGCCGAATGGGCCAGCAGGTTGCCGCTAAAGGTGTTACGGTGGTNGATGACGGTACCCTGGATAANCGCCGTGGCTCGTTAACGGTCGATGATGAAGGCACACCAACAGCGCATAANGTGNTGATAGAAGANGGTNTTCTTACCGGNTACATGCAGGACAAAATGAANGCCCGNCTGATGGGNGTTAAACCTACCGGGAATGGNCGNCGNGAGTCCTATGCNCANTTACCGATGCCGCGNATGACNAACACNTATATGCTNGGTGGNNAGTANACGNCGGANGAAATNATCAGCTCGATTGATAAAGGCATNTACGCGCCAAANTTTGCNGGCGGACAGGTGGATATTACTTCNGGTAAGTTTGTGTTCTCCAGTGCCGAGGCCTATTTAATNGAAAACGGTAAAATTACCGCGCCGGTGAAAGGCGCTACGCTAATTGGTAATGGCCCGGAAGTGATGCAAAANATCTCCATGATCGGCAANGATGTNGCGNTGGATCGTGGCGTTGGGGTATGCGGTAAGGATGGCCAGAGCGTGCCGGTAGGCGTGGGTCAGCCCACCTTAAAAATAGACGAGCTAACCGTCGGCGGGACCAGTTAATCCTGGTCCAGCATATGTTCTTTAAGATATTGAAATAACTCGCGATAAGCTTTTGGTGGCGCATTTTTACTGCGCTCCTTANNGATAGANCGNTGGAACTGCCGGAGTTTTTGGCGCTCCAGGNTCGGGTGCTCATNGAGNNCCTCCTGGATGGCATCGTCGCCNCGGTCGGCAATCGCATCGCGGGTTTTTTCTAATTGNTGGAAGCGNGCATTTTGCGCCTGGTGCTGGTGTTGCAACTTGGCCAGGGCTTCTTCAATAGGTGTTAAATCGCGACTGCGCATTAACTTACCGATAAACTGTAACTGGCGGCGAAAACCATCTTTTTTACGGTTTATTCTGCGGGCCAGTGTTACGGCATCGGCCAGTTCATCATCCATAGGGATGGTTTTAATATGCGCGTCAGACAAATTTACGAGTTGNTCGCCAACCTGCTGACGTAAGGCAGACAGGCGTTTAAGCTCAGATTTACTAACGAATTCATCGTGCTCGGGATAGCTGTCGTCGTTATCCCAATTCGCGTCATCATGCTGACTTGGGTCGTTCATTGGACTCTCGTTNATAACTGATAATAGTGNATTGTAGCCATGAACAACGGACATTTATAGCGAAACTTCTATGCAGATCGAACAACAACTAGCAGAAACTCAATCGAAAGTGGCTGATACGCTTAAGTTAGCGCTGAAAAAAGGCGCTACACAAGCCGAGGCCAGCATGTCGAAGGTTGAGGGAATTTCGGTTTCCTCTCGCTTACGGGAAGTGGAAAATATTGAGTTNACNAANGATGGTGGNCTGGGGATCAGCGTTTANGTNGGNAAGCATAANGGCAGCGCCTCAACGGCNGACCTCAGNATGGAGGCCTTAGCNCTGGCGGTTGAGAAGGCCGTGGATATTGCTAAGTATACCAGTGAAGATCCTTGTACCGGACTGGCGGATGCTGAGTTAATTGCNACTGAATTTCCNGATTTAGANCTCTATCACCCNGTTCCACTGGATCCNCAGNAAGCTATTAAGACTGCNGTGGCAGCTGAGTCGGCAGCACTGGATTATGATCCCAGGATCACCAATTCCGATGGAGCCAGCTATAACGCCAATATGGGTATGCGGGTGTACGGTAACACCCATGGCATAAACGCAGGGTATACCAGCAGTCGTTACAGCCTGAGTTGTATGGTGATCGCCAGTGACAACGACGATATGCAACGCGACTATGCTTATACGGTTAGCCGGGATGCCAGCAAGCTGGACTCAGCGGAAGCGGTAGGACTGGAAGCAGCGCAATGCACTGTGGCCCGCCTTGGCGCTCAGAAAATTAAAACTGCCACCGTACCGGTGTTAATTGATAAGCANCTGGCTTCCAGTTTATTTGGCCACTACGTTGGTGCCATCAGNGGNGGTTCNTTNTATCGNCGGTCTTCNTTCCTGCTCGACAAGCTCGGCAGTCAGGTATTCCCTGAGTGGCTGAANATTGTTGANCGTCCGCATNTAAAAGGNGNACTGGCCAGCAGTAACTTTGATCACGANGGCGTGGCCACCAAAGACATGACCATCGTCGANGNCGGTAAATTNTCGACNTANCTGTATACCAGCTANTCAGCCCGTAAACTTAACACTGTGTCTAACGGTCATGCTGGTGGTATTCACAACTGGATTGTCAGTGATTCCGGTCAGTCAGACGCAGAGCTGCTGAAAACCATGGACACAGGTTTGTACGTGACTGAAATGATGGGGCAGGGCGTTAATATCGTAACCGGCGATTACTCCCGTGGCGCCGCGGGTTTCTGGGTGGAAAACGGGGTGATTCAATACCCGGTACACGAAGTGACCATTGCCGGCACTTTGCAGGAAATGTTCGCCAATATTGTTGCCATTGGTGCCGAACGTGATGCGCGGGGAAGTGTTAGTACCGGTGCTGTGTTGCTCGAAAAAATGAAAATTGCCGGGGCGTAATTGCCGACTCTATTGTCGGCATCTTTTACACTTTAGGGGAACTGGTCTGCTCTCTTTGTCATAATGTACTACAAAACAAAGAGTTAACTTTGTGGTTTGCATTTTGCATTAGGCTGACTAGTCCAACCCATAATGAAAATTTGAATAAAATGAAAATGTTAAGTCGTATTAGTGGTCTCGTTTTATGTGCTTATGCTGCATCTGGCTTTGCCTCAGTAGATAACGTTGGTACTTACAACTTAATATTGAAAAACGATCTGAATACGTCCAGCGATATTGAAGGGCGGATCATGATTGGTGGTGATATTAATATGGCTGGCAAGTCGCTGGATGTCGGAAGCCGAATTCCGGCCGATCCTCTGGTTGATGCAGTAACCGTCCTTGGTGATATCACTGCAAACGATGTTAAAACGCAGAACGGGAATATCGTTTACGGTGGCAGCGTGGGTTCAACCACTCTGATTAACAACGGCACCGGCAGTGCTTTCCAATTGGCTCAGGGCTTACTGCAAACTCGCTTCGATGACATCTATCAAAGCGTGATTGATGACAGTGACTATTACAAGACGTTAACCGCAAACGGTACGTTCAATACATCAGACATGAACAAAAAACTGTTTGAATCATCCAGCAGCGACGATTTGCTGGTGTTTAATATTAGCGGTAATGATTTACAAAGCGGTGGCCTGGAGTTTGGTTTTACGCCAAGCGTACCGATGATCATTAATGTATCAGGTAGCGGCACACTGAATATCAATGCGAAAGCACAGGGCAACTTCGACAAGAACACAGTTTCACCACTGGTGCTTTGGAATTTCTACGACTACACCGGTCTTAACTTTAATGGTGATGGCTGGAATGGCTCAGTATTGGCGCCTTACGCTGATATCACCAGCTATACAGGTAGCCTGGATGGTGGTATCGCCGCACTGTCTTATACAGGCGGTGTAGAAGTTCATAATAAACTTTTTACCTACGAACCCCCGCAGGACGAACAAACGCCAGTATCAGCGCCTTCAGCAGCAGTCTTGTTGTTTGGCGGAGTGTTGTTAGTCATGCGTCAGCGTCGTAAGCACGCCGCGGTATGAATTACCCGGGCTCATCCGTGAGGCACGGGTGAGCTATTGTCTGCCGAATCCTTCCAGATGTTCCAGGTTAGCCGCTTGTGAGTTGTATTAATGTGACCGGACGTTTATTTTTCGCTGCTTTGTGTTGGTGTAGTTTTCTTGCGCAGGGGCTGGCGCAAAGTCAGCAAGCCGAAGCTGTGGTGATTGACTGCGAGAAAGCAGAGTTTGCTTACCTTGATGGTAATTCCGAAGAAGCGCTGATTTACCTGAAACGATGCCGTCAGCAACTCCCTGATTACCTGCCCGCACTTACCCTTTTGGCCAAAATACAAACCGAGTATGGCCGTTATAACCTGGCTGTGGATACCTTCCAACAAGCCCTGGAGCAAGGGGCTGACGCTGAACTATTCGCCCGTGAGTGGTCACGGTCACTGATTGCAGCAAGACAGTTTGAATCGTTAATCAGCTTTACCGGTTTTAAGGCGTTTACACCAACTATGCGTGCAGACTGGCTCAAACAACGTGCAGTGGCTTGTCGGGAAACTAACAATGACAACTGCGCCAGGGAAAGTTACGCCGCTCTGCAGTTGCTGGGGGAAGAGCTCGAAGCCGCACTGGGCTTTGCCGAGTTGGCGATTGAGAACAAGGCCTGGCAGGAAGCAGAAAAGCAACTTGAGGTAGCGGCCTCTATGGCACGCAACGATATACGGGTATTGCTTGCCAGCGGGCGTTTAGCGCTTTATCAACAACATTATGACGAGGCGTTTGCTTTTGTGGATAAGGCCTCGGTACTTGCACCACAGGATCCGCTGGTGTTACGCACGCTGGTAGACGTTTATCTTGCAGCGAATCAACGCGCAGAAGCGGCCAATACGCTGGACCTTATCCTTAGCCTTACCCCGGAAGATCCTTTCGCCATGTTGGTGCGCAACAGTCTCAACCCAACTGACAAATACGCCGAAATCCTCGCAAATTATAAAGCGCGTATCGAGCAACTGGATAAAACCACTAAGGCAAATAATCAGACCCTGTACTATCTGGAAGGCTTAGTTGCTTATCAGTCCGGGAGTTACGAACAAGCCCTCAAGGCATTCACATTTTTAGTCAAAGAGCGGGCCTTTTACCCGCAGACATTAACGCTGCTGGCCAGAACGCATGTTGCTTTAAAGCAACCCGGACAGGCGATTGTTCTGCTGGACCCAGCGCAGGATACATTGCTGGCAGAAGCGCCAAAGTCCATGGCGCTGCTGATTGAACTGTTTATCGAAGACGGTAAGGTATTTAAAGCCCTGCCGGCCTGGCGCAGTTTTGCCAACCGGTATCCACAGCGCCTGGAAACCGGTTTACTGGAGGTCAAAATTCTGTTTGCCAGGGGTATGCAAGACCGTGCAATACAACGACTCGAGCAATTGCAGCAGAGCTTTCCTGAGTCGGAAGAAGTAGCCCGCGTATCAGCTGTGGCCCTGAGTTTCGCCGGCGATTACGCAAAAGCGCTCAGAGTGGTGGAACAGCAATTACAACACTCAGCACAAACGCCGGTGTGGCTTAATTTTAAAGGTACTTTGCACCTGATGTCGGGAGACGCCGGTAATGCCAGAATGGCATTTGAAAAGGCGCTGAGTCGTGAGCCCAACATGGTACCGGCTCAGGCTAACCTGGCCTGGCTGGATTTTTACCAGGGCAATAAAAGCTCAGCCTTGCAAAGTGTTGAGGAACTGGTGGCGCAATATCCCGCCCAGCTGCCATTGCAACAAATGTATGCCGGCATGTTACTCTCGTCTGGCCAGACAGAGTTGGCCCAACAACGTTATGAATCTTTGTATAAACAGGACGGTACCGAACGTTCAGTGATTGAAAGCCTGATAGCCATCTATCAGCAAGAGGGTAATACGGCGGGTGCCATCAAAATGCTTACCAGGCTTATTGCACTGGAGCATGATACTGCCAGAAACCTGCTTAGACGAGCGCAGCTGTATGTGTCTCAACAAGAGTCTAATCGGGCTGACCTGGATATCTACAAAGCGCTGCCGCTGAGTAACGGTGATGCCACCTTGTTGCTGGGGATTGCCAATATAAGTATTCAGTCAGGTAATCAGCGTCTGGCGGTTAAGTCATTGCAACAGGCCCGGTTGATTAATCCTGATGATCCCTTACCGCCTGTAAAACTGGCCGAGTTATACCTTAATCAGAATCAGACTGAAGAGGCTGGAAAGGTACTTCAGGCAGCCTCAGGTTTTAACAATATCCCTGAATTATGGTTATTAAAAGGACGCCTTGCAGAGCAGCAGGGACAGCCTGTTAAGGCCGGCGAATATTACCATCATGCCTTGCGGTTAAATCCTGAATTTGAACTAGCCTATGCCAAACTATACGGTTTAACCCGGTATGATATTGGCAAAGAAGCGTTCGAAGAGGCTCTTAAAAAGCGTGTCGCAGCGGCACCGGATAACGTATTCAGCCGCAGTTTGCTAGGCCAGTATTATTATTATGAACAGCGTTTCAGAGAAGCTGAACCTCACTATGAACAGCTCTACCTGACTGCGTTAGAGGATAGTAAGAGAGCGGGTTACGCGCGTCGTCTAGCCCAGTTATATTTTCATTTTGACCCGCAAAAAGCTATTGAGTATGTGGCCGTTGCTGAGGTAATTAATCCGGCTGATCCTTATATATTGCCGTTAAAAGGCTGGGGACTGGTGCAACGTAACCGCATGGAAAGCGGCCTTAAACTGTTACGCGAGGCATATACCCGCAATGGTCAGGATGCCGATACACAATATTTTCTCGCTCATACCCTCAACGCTCTGGGTATGCGTGAAGAAGCCCGAAAATTTCTTACGCCTTTAGTAAACACACAGGCACCTTCATCCTATCCTGAGGAGATACAGAAATTACATCAGCTGCTAATGACTGAGCCTGAGTAAGTTCATCGAACAAGGGAGTGACGGAGGTGGGTCGTATCTGGAAAAATGATGGAGTAAATCGAAGACACTAAAACAACAGCAACAAGCGAATGCCTGTGCTGTTGTCCCAGTACGTAAATGAGCGCTTTGGGGTGTTTTAGCTGTCTACCGAACCACAGAAGCGATAGCCTTCACCGTGAATGGTGACGATCAATTCTTCTTCATTTGGCTCTGATTCAAAATGCTTACGAATACGGCGAATGGTAACATCCACAGTTCGGTCGTTCGGACGCAGTTCACGGCCGGTCATTTCCATAATCAGCTGTTCACGGGTAAGTATCTTACCCGGGTTGCTCAGGAACAGGTGTAAAGCACGGAACTCACTGCGTGGCAGGCGGGATTCATTACCGCTTGGCGCAATCGGAGAGGGGCTGTCGCCGTCCAGAGTCCAGCCGTTAAAGCTAACACGGCTTGGTAAATCATCGTCTTCAGTGCTGCTGGTGGTACGGCTCAGCAGGTTGCGTGCGCGGATGGTCAGCTCACGTGGGTTGAATGGTTTGGTGAGATAATCATCTGCACCAATTTCCAGACCCAGGATACGATCCACGTCGTTATCGCGACCCGTTAAGAAAATCAGGCCAATATTTTTACGGTCGCGTACTTCGCGAGCCAGAATCAATCCGTTTTTACCAGGCAGGTTAATGTCCATGATAACCAGATTGATTGTGTGATTTTCAAAAAAATCATGCATTTGTTCGCCGTTTTCGGCTTCGAAAACGTTATACCCTTCGGCTTCAAACAAACTTTTCAATGTGGTTCGGGTGACCACTTCATCTTCTACAATTAATATGTTGGGCGTCTGCATGTTCACACTCTATTTACAAAAATTAGTACTCTGTACAAAGTTTATCAGATTTTATTGTTATCGATCTTTTTATCTTGCAAATTAATTGCCACATTCGTAAAAGTACGCTTAAGGGCAGGTTAAGTCCAAGAAAAAATGTGTTAAATAACGGTTTTATGGTTTTTTACTGTTACCGGGAACGTTAGCGTAAACTCAACGCCGTTTCCTTCTTCGCTTTCTAACTTTATATTGCCATTAAGCGCCTGAGTTACCAAGTTAAATACTAGATGCATCCCTAATCCGGAGCCACCCTGGCCACGTTTTGTTGTAACAAAGGGATCAAAAATACGCTTCTTGATGCTGGCCGGTATACCGCTTCCGTTATCCTTGTAAATTATTTTCAGTTTTTGCTCTTCCGTCAACCTAGCTATGACGTCAATTTTGCCGTTTTCAACCGTTTCGAAGGCGTGGATCAGTGAATTCATGATTAAATTGATCAAAATCTGATTTAACGGCCCGGCTTTACACATAACATTCAGTGTTTCAGGGCAATCAATATTAATGGTATGAGTGACCTTTTTCAGCCGCGGCCGCATCGACATCAGGGTTTCTTCAATCAACTGCTTAACATTGACTTCCCGGGCTTCTTCACTGGTTTGATCCACCGCTACCTGTTTAAAGCTCGAGATTAACTGTGCGGCCCGGTCGAGGTTGCGATAAATAATATTCAGGTTTTCCCGGCTTTCATTGATAAAGCGCTCCATGGCACTGGCCTTGAGTGTTTTATCCCTAAATTGCTGGTCGATACCCGCCAGCCGGTCGAGCATCATGGTCGAGGCTGTAATGCCCAGTCCAATGGGTGTATTTACCTCATGGGCAACACCTGCCACCATATCGCCGAGTGATGCCATCTTTTCATTTTCCACAATCTGGCGCTGAAATTGATGCAGCTTCTCCAGTGTTTGAATCAGTTCGCCGTTCGCACTCTTCAGCGCGACTGTACGTTGATTGACTTCTTCTTCAAGGCGGCTGTTGAGGGTTTGTAACTCCCGTTCGGCCTGCTGTTGTTTGCTGATATACTCCTCAACCCGCGACAGTAAAATGTTGATGGAATCGAGCATATGGTCGTACTCGCGGACATTGCTGGCTGAGAATCTCAGGGAGTAATCGCGACTGCGGGCAACCTTCTGCAACATCAGGTTGGTATCCTGGATCGGATTAGCCAGCATCTGGCCGTATTTGAGCGCAACCAGAAAAGCGGCAATGATAATCAGCACTATTGTGGCCACTTGCACCATTCGGGTGCCACTGACGTAGCTGAAAAATGATTCGGGTGACATCCGCACGTACACATAGCCAAGGGTTTGTTCTTCTATGTTGATGGGGCGGATAATTTCTATTACCTGGTTATCTTCGTCTAACCGGGCGGTGAAGTAGCGCGCCATGTCATTAATCTTACTCTCGGCAGCAGTACTGGTTGATTTGGTATATAACGCGAGCATTTGCGGTGTCTGCCCGTTGATCAGAGCACTGTAAATATGCGCGTTTAATACGTCCGGAAAACTATCGAGCCCTTGCAGCATAGTGGCGAGCTGATCACTGCGGGTCATCTCTTCGTCTAAGTCGGTGGGGGTGACAGCCATGATGGGACGCACGTTACTGGCTACCATATCGGCCAGCGAACGCACGTTTTGTAGCAGTTGCTCTTTAACCTCTGCGTGTTGCAGATAGTTTGTCACCAGGGTGGATAACAACATAGCGCTGCCCGATACGACAATAACAAGCCATATCATGATACTTTTGATCGAAAGTCTGGCGGCCGACAGCGACATGAGAAGGTTAAATAAGCCCATAAGGATTAGTCATTTAATAGTGGCTCATAAAGGCTAAAAAATAAAGTATTGCGGGGGTTTAAAGGTGTGGTTTTGGGTTATAAAAGCCCTATTTATGCCAGACTATTGGTTATTTTCTGTTGCCCAGTCTGGTGCCGGTATTTCCAATAGCTGAAAAAGTGCCTGCGGTGGCAATGCATACTCGCGGGCTATGCTGCTAAAGGCAGCTTGCTGGCGGCTGGCCGGTATATCGGTGAGGTCGGATAAACACAGGCACACCATACCGCCCTGATTAATGGCCAGAGACGGCACCGCAACCCGTGCTACCCGGTACAGGGTGTGAGGACAGTAGGTTTGTCGCTCCGGCGCCTGAATGCATTCCTCAGGCACCTCTGCCCACCCTGCCGGGCTCACTAGGGTACACACTGCCAACAGTCGTAGTACAAGGTGTGACATTAGTTGATGCTCTGATACAGCGCCAGGTATTGTTCAGCGGCTTCCTGCCAGGTAAAGCGGGTGTGCATGCCCTTTTGCTGCATGGCCCGGAACGTCACCGGACATTCGTAGTACGCTAACAGCGCGCGGCGAATACAACTGAGTAATGCCTCGCCACTGGGCTGTTCGAATACAAAGCCGGTTGCCGTATCAGGAGAGTATTCGGGATCGACCACGGTATCTTTAAGACCTCCGACCGCCCGTACAATGGGCACTGTACCGTAGGCCAGACTGTACATCTGGTTAAGTCCGCAAGGCTCAAACTGAGAGGGCATCAAAAAGAAATCTGCGCCAGCTTCAATCAGGTGGGCATGTTCGGTACTGAAGCCGTTAATAAAGGAGAACTGCTGTGGATGTTGCTCGGCAAACTCACCAAGATCCTGACAAACCCTGGGATCGCCAGTGCCAATAATCACCAGTTGCAGTTTATGTCTGATAAGGCGGTCGAGGATAGGAATAAGATACCCAAATCCTTTTTGTTCGGTAAGCCGACATACCATACCAAACACCGGTACGTTAGGCTCTGCCGGCAGGCCGGATTTACGTTGCAGAGCCTGCTTACATTCTGCCTTGCCAGTAATATCATCAGTGTTGAAGTGGGCAGGTATATAGGGGTCTGTCATCGGATCCCACTGACTGTAATCACAGCCGTTTAAAATACCGGATAGGTCATTACTGCGCTGCATCAGCCGGTCGTGCAGGCCATGACTGCCAAGGTCGGTGAGGAGCTCGGAGGCATAATTAGGACTGACTGTGGTAATTTTGTCTGCGCACTCAATGGCGGACTGCAAAAAGTTAATGTAACCACCATGGACCTGCTCAAAGATGGCCGGGTGATGACGCAGGTACGGAATTTCTTCTATGCGGTGAACACCCTGAAACGCGGCATTGTGAATGGTAAATCCCGAACGCGTGTTGCTGAAGTAGCCGCTGCGATCGCTGCGTAGTAAAAACGGCAGCATGGCGGTATGCCAGTCGTGACAGTGGATGATATCCGGTGCCATGCCAAGCGCCTGAATAGCACTTAAGACGGCACCACAAAAGAAGCTGAACCGTTCGCCGTTGTCGTTATAGGCCTCATAAGCACTGTTATACAGACCTTCCCGGTCGAAGTATTCCGAATAGTCAATAAAGTAAAGGTCGATACCGTGCCAGTTAAGCTGGCGAACGGCATAGTGGTAAACCTTACTTTCGGCAAACAGGGTCTGGCTGCTACAGGCTTCAGAAAGTGAGAACTGCTCGGCAATTGCCCGGTAATAGGGCATAAATACGCTAATGGTATGTTCGGGCGATTTCAGTGCCAGAGGCAGCGCTTTGCCCACATCGGCCAGGCCACCGGTTTTGACCAGCTCTTCAACTTCAGAAATCGCAAAAACAATGTTCACACTACTCTCCAGCGTTTAATTTGGTGCTTTGAACAAATTATCACACAAGACAGGGATTTAAACGCTAACTTTGTGCAAAATACACAGAAAATCGATTGTCCTGGGTAAGTACTGAAGGGCTTGAAAACTGTTCCGAGAGCAATTCTGCATAAGGCAAGAAGCGGTTGGCGACCAGATAGAGTTTTCCCTTTGGCTGCAGATGTTGTCGGGTAGCCTGAATAAATTCACGGCTGATGCGGTAATCTGTTTTAACCCCGGTATGAAATGGCGGGTTAGTTACAACCGTATGGTATTTAGCGCTAACACCCTGCAGTGTGTCGGTGGCGATAATGACGCCCTGTTGATGATTCTCCTGCAACGTGTGAGCGCTGCACCACAGTGCCAGAGCACTGACATCCAGCAGTTCCACACTCGCCTTGCTGCCGGCACTTAACAGATAGCTGGCGATTACTCCGGCACCACAAGCAAAGTCGAGAACCTTGCCGGACAGAGACGATGGTAGTTTATCCAGCAACATGGCTGTGCCGGCATCCAGCTCGCGATGACTGAACACGCCAGGTAAGGAACACACGGTCCACTCAATACCATTACGGCTGTAAGTATCGCGGCTCCTATAATCGTTAAGGTTAAACGGAGCAGGCGTCTGGTTGAGGTGACAGGTTAACCAGCTGCAATGACGGGCAGAGTCTATTTTATCTACATCACCATAAGATTGAATGGTTCTACCGGCACTTTTAATACCACTACGATTTTCACCAATCACATGAACACGGTTACCGTTGCCTACCAGCGCGGCCGCCATGGCCATCAGCATCGCCAGATGCGCTTTGGCTTTGGGCATAAAAATCAACACATCAGTAATCGCTTCGACATCACCCACTGCTGGTGCAAAGGTATGTGTGTGATTGCCAGAGTTGGCGGTCAGTGTAAGGTTAGCGCTATTGCTAATCAGGTCGCGACTGTCAAAACGGGCCGCTTCAGTGCGCCGGGTACACTGTTTAAATACATCGTAATACTGATGTAAAACGGTGAGTTTTACCTCACTTAAGGCGCTGAATAGTGCCGCATCGTCGGGATTAATAACCAGCCAGTTGCCCTGCTCAAACTGCTCTTCGTTACGCAGTATTAACTGGCTTTGCGGTGACAGGCTCATGCTGTGCGCTCGTAAATCAGATCCCAAACGCCGTGGCCAAGTTTCTGGCCGCGTACCTCAAACTTGGTGGTGGGGCGGTAATCAGGGCGCGGTACGTAATCACCCTCAGCAGCAGTGTTAGTGTAACCCTCTGCTGCGTTCATGACCTCAGCCATGTGCTCTGCGTAGGGTTCCCAGTCTGTGGCCATGTGGAATGAGCCACCACCAGCCAGTTTGGTGCGAACTAATTCAGCAAATTCCGCCTGCACAATACGGCGTTTGTGGTGGCGCTTTTTATGCCAGGGATCGGGGAAAAACAATTGCAGGCGATGCAGGCTGCCATCCGGGATCATGTTTTTAAGCACTTCAACGGCATCGTGTTCCATAACGCGCAGATTCTCTACGCCAAGTTCGCCGGCATCGGCCAGACAAGCCCCCACACCCGGGCGGTGAACTTCGATACCAATAAAGTTAAGCTCAGGGGCTTCATGGGCCATGGTGACCAGTGACTTACCCATGCCAAAACCTATTTCGACGACTACCGGCGCCTCACGGCCAAATACTGCTCCAAGATCCAGCGGCGCGTTTTGGTATTCGATACCTTTAGTTGGCCAGAATGCTTCCAGCGCGCGGCCCTGGGCTTTAGTTAAACGCCCTTCGCGCTTTACAAAACTCTTTACTTTACTGATATAAACGCCGGCCGCTTCGGCTTCGGCCTGGGAATTAAATTTTGCCATGATAGTCTGTCACCTGTTAATTGCCGCGGCATTATCCACGACGCGTACAAAATTGCAACGGTCTGGCGTGCAGCCACGACGGGTCGCTGGTTGTATGATAGCGTAAACCCAGCTCAAACGAATGGAAACTCACTTAATGTCAGCTCACTTTTGCCCTCAATGCGGCCAGCAGGCTCTTACCAGTCAGGACAACAACTGTTATCAGTGCAGCCACTGCCAGTTTGAAGTGTTCCGTAATGTGGCTGCAGCGGTAGGCGGGATTCTGGTGTATCGGCAACACATGTTGCTGGTAAAACGCAGTAAAGCCCCGGCTGCCGGAGAGTGGGATTTGCCGGGCGGATTTGTTAATCCCGATGAGTCGGCCGAACAGGCGCTGCGCCGTGAGTGCCGGGAAGAAACCGGCATCGACCCTGGCCAGTCATTGCAATACCTCGGGGCATGGCCGAATCAGTACCCGTATAAAACACTGGTATACCCAACCATGGATATCTTTTTCGCTGCCGAATTACACAACAAGCCTGACTGCGAAGTGGATAACAGTGAGGTAAGTGGCTTTAGCTGGCGGCCATTATCTGACTGTGCAGAGCTTAAACTGGCGTTTCCCTCTGCACAGCAGGCCCTCAAGCGTTACCTTAGTTTAAGCCAATAGCTCGTTGAGCAGCGCCGCCACACTTGCTGGTTGTTCCAGCATCATCATATGACCGCTGTCTTCAACCGGCAGCAACCGGGCACCGTTAATTTTTTGCTGAGCGGTTTGCATCGCCGGGAATGGTGCCACTGCGTCCTGACGGGCGGCAATTAAATTTACCGGGCAGTTGAGCTGGCCGAGCTTAGCAGTGAGGTCTTTTCTGGGTGTGGTGCTTTGAACATGCGCCCGTAATGTCGCCGTGCCTAAATCGCTGGCCATATCGGTGAGTATTGGCAGTATCTCATCACTGTGTTCTGGTAGCATCATGTTAGCCAGATAGGCTTTAGCTGTGACATCCACCTTGCCGCCTTTTAACTGCTCAAGTAAGGTTTTACGCCGTTTTAACTCCCGGTCTGATAAACCGGTAGGGGCATAGCCCATCAGCGTTAACGAGGCGACTTTATCCGGATAGGTAAGCGCCCACAACGCAGCGACATAGGCCCCCATAGAATATCCAATCAGGTGATTTTTACCGTCCGGGTCGGTGCGGTCGCTGGTGAGCGCTAACATTTCTTCTAAACTATTTGCCCATTGCAGCGGTACATAAGCACGGGCAGACAGACTGAGTTGCTTCCAGACGGGCAACCATACACGCTCATCACATAAGGTACCGGGTAAAAAAACGTATCGCATGAAACGCTCCAGGGAAAAAGTTGCTCAGAGCCTATCAGGCTCTACGGGATTGGTGCAATCACTGTTACACTGCGCCGCAGTAATTGGGAGTAAAAAGTTGTGAATTCATTTTCTACACGGGTATTAAACTGGTTTGACGAACATGGTCGCAAGCATCTGCCCTGGCAACAGGCCATTTCTGCTTACCGGGTATGGGTGTCTGAGATCATGCTGCAACAAACGCAGGTGACCACGGTGATCCCGTATTTTGAGCGCTTTATGGCGCGTTTCCCCTCCGTGATAGCGTTGGCCGAGGCGCCCCAGGACGATGTGCTTCACCTGTGGACGGGCCTGGGGTATTACGCCAGAGCGCGTAACCTGCATAAAGCGGCGCAGCAGATCGCCACACAATATAATGGCGAGTTTCCACCTACTCTGGATGAGGTGGTAGCGCTGCCGGGGATTGGTCGTTCCACAGCGGGGGCCATTTTATCCATCGCCTGCGGACAGTCACACCCTATTCTCGACGGTAACGTGAAGCGTGTACTGGCCCGATATTATGCCGTAGAAGGCTGGCCCGGCAAACGCCAGGTAGAAGAACAGCTGTGGCAGTATGCTACGCAGAATACACCGGATAAGCGCACTAATCATTACACCCAGGCCATGATGGATTTAGGCGCGATGATTTGTACCCGGAGCAAACCGGCCTGCGATCGCTGCCCGTTACAAAGCGACTGTATTGCCTATGCGCAGGGGAATCAGACTGACTACCCGGGCAAAAAGCCGAAAAAGACCCTGCCAGTAAAAAGCACTGTGATGTGGATCCCGTTTTACCAGGGCAGTGTGCTACTCAGGCAACGCCCGGCAACCGGCATCTGGGGCGGGCTCTGGAGCTTTATTGAAAGCGAAGACGCTGATAGCGTGCCAAAGGATGTTGCGCAGTTCATCGGTAGCGAATTCGATGCACAGCTGCTTACGCCATTCAGACACACCTTTAGCCACTATCATTTAGATATTCAGCCTAAGCTGTTACATTGCGAGTCGTTAAGCGCGGTGATTGCCGAGACGGGTCACAGCTGGGTGTCGTTACATAAGCCATTGCAATTGGGCGTGCCTACACCGGTAAAAAGACTTCTAACTGATTTAACGAAACAGTTATAATCACAACAAATTAATGCGGAGAATAACAATGCCCAGAACGGTACATTGTGCACACTACGACAAAGAAGCCGACGGACTGGATTTTCAGCTTTACCCAGGCGAGCTAGGTAAGCGTATTTTCGACAGTATCAGCAAAGAAGCCTGGGCCGAATGGCAGAAAAAGCAAACTATGCTGATTAACGAAAAAAAGCTCAATATGATGGAGCCAACCGATCGCAAGTTTCTGGAAGAACAGATGGAAGCCTTTCTGTTTGAAGGGAAAGAACCGACGATTGAAGGCTATGTTCCGCCCGAAAAGCCGTGATTTTGCACAGATTGCACAAAGAACATGCAGTTGATTAAAATATTCAAAAAAGTGGTTGACTTAAAAGCGCGAAACTCGTTAAATACGCACCCACAGCGAGACAGCAACATTTATCGCTAACCAGTTTTAGCCTCGATAGCTCAGTTGGTAGAGCAGCGGATTGAAAATCCGCGTGTCCCTGGTTCGATCCCGGGTCGAGGCACCATTATTCAAGAAGCCCTGATCAGAAATGGTCGGGGTTTTTTCGTTTCTATCCCACTAAAATCGCGGGATTCACTTTTTCCGTAGTTTATACCTAGTACACCGCTTACCCAAACTAGAAACATAGATTTAATAGGGTTGTTGATCGTTATCAATCCCGCATTTTTAAAGGGATGTAAGGGATAGTGTGACCGGATATATTGTCGAAATAAGCAAAAATGACTTCACGTAACTCATCGGTTGTTAAATCTGAACCGTAATCTTCTAGTATTGCGATAGCGATACGGTCGAGTTCGTCAGTGGAAAGAGTAGTAACATTCATCTAACCACAATCCATTGAAATCGTTTATCAGACAACGGTTAATCGGGTTTATCCGGTTTCTTTAACTTCTTACACTTCTTAGGTTTCTTTGAACGTTTCGGTTTTTTCGGTTGAATCGGTTTTAAATCTCATAATTTCATATAAATCAGTGGGTTAATTGATTTCAGTGTTTGGTATTTATTACCGAAAACCAGTGATTTTCTATGAAATGGTGTAACGGGGTGGTGTAATTGAAGTAGTAAACCTAGTGAAACCGGGGGCTAGCAAGGGATTGTATATCCTTTTGTTGGCATTACTACAATGCAATAATACGTTGTAACTGGGAATTTACAAAAATACTGTATTTTTGTACACTGTGCTATTTAGTTGAGGGATTTTAGTTGGAAACTCCAATTTCGACCATTCATTCAGGTTTTGATGATGAAGAGAGGTGTAACTTACATCTGGGTGATGCTGTTAAGTGGTTAAAGGGTTTAAAAACTGAATCTGTAGATTTACTAGTAACTGATCCCCCGTATGAATCTTTGGAAAAGCATAGAAGAGTTGGAACGACAACCCGTCTAAAGAATAGCAAGGCTTCAAGTAATAAGTGGTTTCAGATATTTCCTAATAGTCGATTCGAAGAGTTGTTAGAACAAATTTATAGGGTGCTAAAAAAGAACACTCACTTTTACCTTCTATGTGACCAAGAGACTGCATTTATAATCAAACCTATTGCGGAATCTTTAGGCTTCAAATTTTGGAAACCTATTGTGTGGGATAAGGTGAAAATTGGAATGGGGTATCATTATAGAGCTAGATACGAATTCATTCTATTCTTTGAAAAAGGAAAACGGAAATTAAACAATTTGTCTATTCCAGATGTATTAAGTGTTCCTAGGATTCATAGGGGATATCCAACAGAAAAACCAGTTGAATTATTGGATATACTTATAAATCAAAGCAGTAATGAGAATGAAGTAGTTTGTGACCCATTTATGGGTTCTTGTTCTACCGGTGTAGCTGCGATAAACTCTAACCGACGTTTTATCGGTAATGATATATGTGAAGAAGCTTACGAGATATCGATAGAGCGATTGATTTTATGTAAATAAGGATGTTTATGTCTGTTGCTACTTATCCATGGCCGAAAGACTTTCCAAATGATGTACCACCCACTGATGCCAAAGATGCATCAGGTAAGGCGTACAGATTAGTGAGAAGTAACCCTCCTAGTGATTCTGATTTTGTTGGGCATAATAGGGAACCGCACAAGAAAAAAAGTAAAAACCTAAAGGCAAAAGACTACGGAACTTCTATGTTCAGGAAGCTAAAGAATATAGAAGAAGCTCGTGAAATGTTTAAAGCTCAAAGAGATAAGAGTATTGCCGAGGGTGTCCTGGACTCTATTCATGGAAAAATATCTAAGGAACGAGAAGACAGTCATTTTGAAGCTTGGTTAAGAGAAAAAACGGGTATTGAAAGCTGTTTTAAGGTAGTGAAATAAATGTCTATATATTTTCTGCCGACCACGAATGAATTGGGTGAACTAGAACTCATACGAGAGTATTACAGATACGACGTGCCAAGAGCATTCGTAGCCAAATCAAAGTTACTTGATAAAGCTTTTCTCGTATATTGGGCAGAAGAATTCGAAGACTCTGACACATGGTATTACGTAAGTTACTCCGACATCGAACAAGAACGCGTTGAATCTGGATTCATTCAGCTTCGAGATATATTTCAATCGAAATCAGTATTAGAAATTAAAACCTATTTTGATACCGATACAGCTCCAGAAGTTACTGTACTTCAAGAAAATGAGATTGATATTGAAGTACTTCCACCAGAAGGTATTGCTGTAAGAAGAGTATCTGAAAACGAATACATAACTGAAAAAAGACCCATAAAGAGCTTTAGTTCTTCTTCCGATTACCATGAAATAAGGTTGGTGCATAACGAATCGGGTACCAAGAAAGTTGTATCTTGGAATTCTGTTAGGGAAGTATTTGGAGCTTGGGAAAGCCTATATGATTCGATTGTAGACTCATTGGAGCTTAAGAAGCCTGCTATACAGCCAGCTCTTTCAGGAGTTGGTTCTTTTAAAATGCAGTTTAAAGCTACACATAATAAACAAATAATGAATGTGGCCAATAAACTATTTGGTGAGCTAAATAAATCAGAAAACTCACTTGATTCATTAAAAGAATTTGGAATTGATCTTTCTTCTATAGAATCATTAATTGCCAATTTATCTACCTATAACCTCCAGTTTGAATTCAGGACTAATTCGGGAGCCGTATTAAGTACGATTAACGCAGAAAAATTAGAGAGTATTTCTAGTTCACTGAATGAATATAACCAACAGCGAGTTGGTAGCGAATCTATACCTCAAGCTGATGAAATTTCTAGAATTATTACGCTTGTGGAGAAACGATATTCAGGACAACCTTTCAATTCAACAACTGAAAGTTTGGTAGAGAGACAAATCTCTTACTATGTATCTGCTGCAAAAATGTTGGGATTGATTAAATTAAATGGTCAGTTGACACCAATTGGTCAAAAGCTTGCTGAATCTTCCAACGATAGTGACAAAGCAATAATTCTTATCGAGTTATTCGAGCGTTCTGTTTGTGGTTGGGCTTGGTTGAAATTCTCAAATGTTGAATCTGTTTTTGATTTAAATCGAGATTCGGCAGTGTCTTTTTTATTGGAAAAGTCGTCTGGGTTGAGCGAAAACACCGCAAAGAGAAGAGCTGTTACTTTACGAAAGTGGCTTGATACATTTAATGCTTACAAAAGTGAATATAAACTCTGAAAATGTTAGCTAATTGAAGGTGGTGTAATAGTTCAGATTTTCAAATTTATTATTTTTTAACGTGTTGAATATTATATGTTAATTGTATTTTATTGAAGGATTGAAAATCCGCGTGTCCCTGGTTCGATCCCGGGTCGAGGCACCATCATTGAAGCCCTTGCAGAAAAGCGAGGGCTTTTCTGATCGTGCGCCGGGCATGGCGTGTAGTGCGGAAGCACTGTCCGACTCATTGTGGTGGTGAGTCGATGACTTGGAGGTGAAAGTGTCCACTTCCCCTAAACTGAGACAGACTTAATTGGAGTTTTCTGCAATTATTAAGTAAGCGATCAATTTAGACCGTCTTTTCCTCATTGAACTACCCCGTAAAATAGTCCCCGTAGATTTTACTCACGGAGACTTAATCGATGGCAACA
>NZIK01000041.1 GCA_002691625.1 Alteromonadaceae bacterium | reverse complement strand
TGAGGAACCCATGGTTTACTCTTATAGCGAAAAGAAACGTATCCGTAAGGATTTTGGCAAACGCCCACAGGTATTGGAAATTCCATACCTTCTTTCAATCCAGCTAGATTCTTTCAAGAAATTTATTGATATCGATGTAGATGGTCAATATGGTTTGGAAGCAGCATTCCGCTCTGTGTTTCCAATTAAAAGTTACTCTGGCAATTCAGAATTACAATATGTAAGTTATCGCCTTGGCGAGCCGGTATTTGATGTTAAAGAATGTCAAATCCGAGGCGTAACCTTCTCCGCGCCGTTAAGAGTGAAACTGCGCCTGGTATTATTCGATAAAGAAGCAGCACCTGGTACTGTAAAAGACATTAAAGAACAAGAAGTGTACATGGGTGAGATCCCGTTAATGACAGAGAACGGTACGTTCGTCATTAATGGTACCGAGCGAGTTATCGTTTCTCAGCTGCACCGTTCTCCTGGCGTGTTCTATGATCACGACAAAGGCAAAACGCACTCTTCAGGTAAAGTTCTCTACAACGCACGCGTAATTCCTTACCGTGGTTCGTGGTTAGACTTTGAGTTTGATCCGAAAGATAACCTGTTTGTACGTATCGACCGTCGCCGTAAGCTGCCTGCAACTATTATCTTACGCGCACTGGAAATGACCACTGAAGAGATCCTTGATACCTTCTTCGACAAAATCCAGGTGCGTATTGCCGATAACAAGATGCTGATGGAAGTCGTTCCTGATCGCCTGCGCGGTGAAACGGCTCAATTCGACATTCTTGATGGCGAAGGCAATGTGCTGGTTGAAACCGGCCGTCGTATCTCTGCCCGTCACACCCGTGCTTTAGAAAAAGCCGGTGTTACTGAGCTGGAAGTACCGGTTGAGTATCTGGCTGGCCGTGTGTATGGCGAGACTTACATTAACGAAGACACCGGTGAAGTGCTGGTTAATGCTAACGACGAAGTGACTCTGGAAACGCTGGCTGCATTAAGCCAGGCGGGTATTAAAGAGTTCACCACGCTGTACATTAACGAACTGGATCACGGTTCGTATATCTCTGATACGCTGCGAATCGACAGCTCAACAAATCGCCTGGAAGCACTGGTAGAAATCTACCGTATGATGCGTCCTGGTGAACCACCTACAAAAGATGCTGCTGAAACGCTGTTCGATAACCTGTTCTTCTCTGACGAACGTTATGATCTGTCATCAGTTGGCCGCATGAAGTTCAACCGCCGTTTAGGTCGTGAAGAGCTGGTAGGTTCAGGCACCCTGGATAAGCAAGACATCATCGATGTAATGAAACAGCTTATCCTGATCCGTGACGGTAAAGACGAAGTGGACGATATCGACCACTTAGGTAACCGTCGTATCCGTTCTGTTGGCGAAATGGCCGAAAACCAGTTCCGCGTTGGTCTTGTTCGTGTTGAACGTGCCGTTAAAGAACGTTTGTCTCTGGGTGACCTGGACAACGTTATGCCGCAGGACCTGATCAACGCCAAGCCAATTTCAGCAGCGGTTAAAGAATTCTTCGGTTCTTCTCAGCTGTCTCAGTTTATGGACCAGAACAACCCGCTGTCAGAAGTAACGCATAAGCGTCGTATTTCTGCCTTAGGCCCGGGTGGTCTGACTCGTGAACGTGCAGGCTTTGAGGTTAGGGACGTACACCCGACGCACTACGGTCGTCTGTGTCCAATCGAAACCCCTGAAGGTCCGAACATCGGTCTGATTAACTCATTGGCGAGCTTTGCCCGTACCAATGACTTTGGTTTCCTTGAAACACCTTTCCGTCGCATTGTAGACGGTGTGGTAACCGATGAAATCGATTACTTATCAGCGATTGAAGAAGGTCAGTTCGCTATTGCTCAGGCAAACGTAGCGCTGACTGAAAACATGGAACTGCTGGACGACCTGATCCCTTGTCGTCACCGCGGTGAAACCACTTTGATGCCAAAAGAAGACATCAAATATATGGACGTTTCACCACAGCAGATCGTGTCGATTGCTGCGAGCATTATCCCGTTCCTGGAACACGATGATGCTAACCGTGCCTTGATGGGTGCCAACATGCAACGTCAGGCAGTACCTACACTGCGTGCTGATAAGCCGCTGGTTGGTACCGGTATGGAAAAAACCATCGCTGTNGACTCCGGTGTAACCGTAGTGGCNAAGCGTGGTGGTGTTATCGACTATGTTGATGCNAGCCGTATCGTGGTGAAGGTTGATGAAGATGAAATGTTTGCTGGTGAAGCCGGTATCGACATNTACAACCTGAACAAGTACACCCGTTCTAACCAGAACACCTGTATTAACCAGCGTCCAACCTGTAGCGTCGGTGACCCGATTGTAGCTGGCGATGTACTGGCAGACGGTCCGTCTACGGACTTAGGTGATCTGGCCCTTGGTCAGAACATGCGTATCGCGTTCATGCCTTGGAACGGTTACAACTTCGAAGACTCGATCCTGATCTCTGAGCGTGTTGCGCAGGAAGACCGTTTCACAACGATCCACATTCAGGAACTGAGCTGTATCGCTCGTGACACCAAGTTAGGGCCAGAAGAAATTTCTTCTGATATTCCAAACGTAGGTGAGTCTGCTCTAGGCAAGCTGGATGAGTCCGGCGTTGTATACATCGGTGCAGAAGTGAAAGGCGGTGACATTCTGGTCGGTAAAGTAACGCCTAAAGGCGAAACTCAGCTGACCCCAGAAGAAAAGCTACTCCGTGCTATCTTTGGTGAAAAAGCGTCTGACGTGAAAGATACCTCATTACGTGTACCAAACTCTGTACACGGTACGGTTATCGACGTTCAGGTATTTACCCGTGATGGCGTAGAAAAAGACAAGCGTGCCCTGGAAATTGAAGACATGCAGTTACGTCAGGTTAAGAAAGACCTGTCTGACGAATTCAATATCCTGGCCGACGGCATCTTCGCACGTGCTGCCAACCTGTTGCTTAAAGCAGGCGTAGACCAGGGTAAACTGGACAGCATGCCGCGCGAGAAATGGTTCGATATCCCACTGTCAGATGCTGATCTGCAGAGCGATTTAGACCAAATCGGTGCCCAGCACGACGAAATCAAAGCTGATTTCGATAAGAAATTTGAAGTTAAGCGTCGCAAGATCACTCAAGGCGATGACCTGGCACCAGGCGTACTGAAGATCGTTAAGGTCTACCTTGCTGTTAAACGTCACATCCAGCCTGGTGACAAGATGGCTGGTCGTCACGGTAACAAAGGTGTTATCTCTACCGTAATCCCGGTAGAAGATATGCCATACGATGAAAACGGTACGCCGGTAGACATCGTACTTAACCCACTGGGTGTACCGTCGCGGATGAACATCGGTCAGATCCTTGAAACGCACTTAGGTATGGCTGCGCACGGTCTGGGCGTTAAGATCGACCGTATGCTTAAAGAGCAAGAAGAAATGCAAAAACTGCGTGGCTTCCTGCAAGAAGTGTACGACTTGGGTGACAACCCGAAACAAGTTGATATAGGCACCTTTACCGACCACGAAGTACTGCGTTTAGCCGACAACCTGCGTAAGGGTGTACCGGTAGCAACACCAGTATTCGACGGCGCACGTGAAGCTGAAATCAAAGAGATGTTAAAACTGGCGGATATTCCAGAGAGCGGGCAAATTACCCTGTTTGATGGTCGTACGGGTCGTGAATTCGAACGTCCGGTTACCGTTGGTTACATGTACATGCTGAAACTGAACCACCTGGTTGACGACAAGATGCACGCGCGTTCAACTGGTTCTTACAGCCTGGTTACTCAGCAACCGCTGGGTGGTAAAGCACAATTCGGTGGTCAGCGCTTCGGTGAGATGGAAGTGTGGGCACTGGAAGCATACGGTGCCGCTTACACCCTGCAGGAAATGCTGACGGTTAAGTCGGATGACGTTAATGGCCGTACCAAGATGTACAAGAACATCGTTGATGGCGATCACAGAATGGAACCAGGTATGCCTGAGTCCTTCAACGTACTGCTTAAAGAAATCCGTTCACTCGGTATTAATATCGAGCTGGAAGAAAACTAAGCAGGCCGTTTGTTGCCATAATTGATTGAGTTGGCCCGGGTAACCGGGCCATAGAGACTGACTCCGCCGGGAGAGTATTTGTGAAAGACTTATTAAAGTTTCTAAAACAACAAAACAAGACTGAAGAATTCGATAATATTCGCATTGGTCTTGCCTCACCAGACATGATCCGTTCATGGTCTTTTGGTGAAGTGAAGAAACCAGAAACCATCAACTATCGTACGTTCAAGCCAGAGCGTGATGGTCTGTTCTGTGCGCGTATCTTTGGTCCTGTAAAAGACTACGAGTGTTTGTGCGGTAAGTACAAGCGCCTGAAGCACCGTGGTGTTATCTGTGAAAAGTGTGGCGTAGAAGTTACCCTGACTAAAGTACGTCGTGAGCGTATGGGTCACATCGAACTGGCGAGCCCGGTTGCCCACATCTGGTTCCTGAAATCTCTGCCGTCTCGTATCGGTCTGATGCTGGATATGACTCTGCGTGATATCGAGCGTGTGCTGTACTTCGAATCATTCGTTGTAACAGAACCAGGCATGACGACGCTTGAGCGCAGCCAACTGCTGGGCGAAGAAGAGTACCTGGATGCGTTAGAAGAGCACGGTGACGAGTTTGAAGCCAAGATGGGTGCCGAAGCCGTATTCGATCTGCTTAAGCATCTGGATGTTGATGCTGATGTTGCTGCAATGCGTGAAGAGCTGCCGTCAATCAACTCAGAAACCAAGCGTAAGAAGATTACCAAGCGTTTAAAACTGCTGGAATCATTCCAACAGTCTGGCAACAAGCCAGAGTGGATGATCATGACCGTACTGCCAGTTCTGCCACCGGACTTACGTCCTCTGGTTCCACTGGACGGTGGCCGTTTTGCAACGTCTGACCTGAACGATTTATACCGTCGTGTTATCAACCGTAACAACCGTCTGAAGCGTCTGTTAGACCTGGCAGCACCTGACATCATCGTACGTAACGAAAAACGTATGCTGCAGGAAGCGGTCGATGCACTGCTGGATAACGGACGTCGTGGCCGCGCTATCACCGGTTCTAACAAGCGTCCTCTGAAATCACTTGCCGATATGATCAAAGGTAAGCAGGGTCGCTTCCGTCAGAACCTGCTGGGTAAGCGTGTTGACTACTCAGGCCGTTCTGTAATTACCGTTGGTCCTACNCTGCGTCTGCACCAGTGTGGTNTNCCTAAGAAGATGGCNCTTGANCTGTTCAAGCCNTTTATCTACGGNAANTTAGAAGGTCGTGGTTTAGCCACTACCATTAAAGCGGCTAAGAAGCTGGTAGAGCGCGAAGCGCCGGAAGTNTGGGACGTTCTGGATGAAGTTATCCGCGAACACCCGGTACTGCTNAACCGTGCNCCAACGCTTCACCGTCTGGGTATCCAGGCGTTTGAACCGACCCTTATCGAAGGTAAAGCGATCCAATTNCACCCNCTGGTGTGTGCGGCNTANAACGCTGACTTCGACGGTGACCAAATGGCNGTNCACGTACCACTGACCATTGAAGCCCAGTTAGAAGCCCGNTCNCTGATGATGTCGACNAATAACATTCTGTCGCCAGCNAACGGTGAGCCAATCATCGTACCTTCACAGGACGTTGTATTNGGTCTGTANTACCTGACCCGTGACAAAGTNAACGGTCAGGGCGAAGGCATGGTATTTACCAGCCCNCACGAAGCAGAAAAAGCCTACCGTACCGGTAATGCGGAACTGCANTCGCGCGTTAANGTNCGTATCACTGAATACGACGTAGCGNAAGANGGCGCNAAAACTGAGAAAGTNACCCTGACCGANACNACGGTNGGTCGTGCNATTTTCTCTNTGATCCTGCCAAAAGGTNTGCCTTTTGANCTGATCAANCAGGCAATGGGTAAAAAGCAAATCTCTGGTCTGCTTAACGCNTGTTANCGTCGTCTNGGTCTGAAAGANACCGTTATTGCGGCTGACCAAATNATGTATACCGGTTTNCACTACGCGATGATCGCGGGTGCNTCTGTTGGTATCGACGATATGGTTATCCCGGATGCCAAGAAAGAAATNATCGACGCTGCTGAAGCGGAAGTTATCGAGATCCAGGAACAGTTCCAAAGCGGTCTTGTAACAGCNGGTGAGCGCTACAACAAAGTTATNGATATCTGGTCAAATGCCAACGAAAAAGTTGCCAAGGCCATGATGGATAACCTGAAAACCGACGTAGTGCTTAACAAAGACGGCGAAGAAGAAGAGCAAGCCTCATTTAACTCTGTTTACATGATGGCCGACTCCGGTGCTCGTGGTAGTGCGGCACAGATTCGTCAGTTGGCGGGTATGCGTGGTCTGATGGCTAAGCCGGATGGCTCAATCATCGAAACGCCAATCACGGCTAACTTCCGTGAAGGTCTGAACGTACTACAGTACTTCATCTCAACTCACGGTGCTCGTAAAGGTCTTGCCGATACTGCACTTAAGACAGCCAACTCGGGTTACCTGACTCGTCGTCTGGTTGACGTAGCCCAGGATCTGGTTATCACTAACTCAGACTGTGGCACGTACGAAGGTGTACTGATGACGCCACTGATTGAAGGTGGTGACGTTGTTGAGCCTCTGCGTGAACGAGTGCTTGGTCGTGTGGTAGCAGAAGATGTTTATATTCCGGGTACTGAAGAAGTCCTGCTTGAGCGTAACACGCTGCTGGACGAAGCATTAGTTGACTTACTTGAAGCTAACTCTGTTGACCAGGTAAAAGTTCGTTCTGTAATCACTTGTGACAATGACTTCGGTGTCTGTGCAAACTGTTACGGTCGTGACCTGGCTCGCGGTCATATGGTTGGTAAAGGTGAGTCTGTTGGTGTTATCGCTGCGCAGTCAATCGGTGAGCCGGGTACCCAGCTGACGATGCGTACCTTCCACATTGGTGGTGCGGCATCACGAGCGTCTGCAGAAAACAGCGTACAGGTCAAAACTGCCGGTAACCTGAAACTGCATAATGCTAAGTACGTACGTAACACCGACGGCAAGCTGGTTATCGTTTCACGTTCAACCGAACTGACCATGACCGACGAGCAAGGCCGTGAGAAAGAACGTTATAAAGTACCTTACGGTGCAACCTTAACCGTTGATGACGGTGCGGCAGTACAGGCTGGCGACGTAGTGGCTAACTGGGATCCGCATAGTCACCCAATCATCGTTGAGCGTGCATCGAAGATCTCATTTGCTGATATCGATGACTCAAACACCGAGATGCAGCAGGATGAACTGACCGGTCTGACCCGTGTGGTGGTAAAAGACCTGTCTAAGGTTAACGCTAAAGAGCCTAAGCTGATTCTTGAGAGCGACGAGTTCGGTCTGCAGGAAATCCGCCTGCCAAGCTTCACCACTATCGAAGCGGCTGACGGAAAAATGGCTAACGAAGGTGACGTGCTGGCACGTATTCCTCAGGAAAGCTCGAAAACACGTGACATTACCGGTGGTCTGCCACGGGTTGCTGACTTGTTCGAAGCGCGTAAGCCGAAAGAACCAGCTATCCTGGCGGAAGTATCAGGTTCCATTGGTTTCGGTAAAGAGACCAAAGGTAAGAAACGTCTGGTTATCACGCCGAAAGATGGCGACCCATACGAGGAAATGATTCCGAAGTGGCGTCAGCTTAACGTGTTCGAAGGTGAAAACGTTGAAAAAGGCGAAGTTATCGCTGACGGTCCAGAGTCACCACATGACATCTTACGTCTGCGTGGCGTGAGCGCGGTATCTAACTACATCGTGAACGAAGTTCAGGAAGTTTACCGTCTGCAGGGTGTAAAAATTAACGATAAGCACATCGAGGTGGTTATCCGCCAGATGCTGCGTAAGTGTTTGATCACCGCGCCGGGCGATACCCAATTCCTGGAAGGCGAGCAGGTTGAAGTCGCTGCGGTTAAAATCGCAAACCGTGAAATGGAAAAACAAGGCAAACTGCCTGCGCTTTACGAAATCCAGTTACTGGGTATCACCAAAGCGTCGCTGTCTACAGAGTCTTTCATCTCTGCAGCATCGTTCCAGGAAACCACCCGCGTACTGACCGAAGCAGCGGTTCAGGGCAAAGAAGACGATCTACGTGGTCTGAAAGAAAACGTTATCGTTGGCCGTCTGATCCCAGCTGGTACCGGCTTCGCTTATCACGAAAAACGTGCTCAGCGTCGCCATGAAGAAATCGCTGAAATGTCGGTGTCTGCTGCTGAAGCAGAACAGGCACTGACCGAAGCGTTAAACGCTGAAGTATCGTCAGACGAGTCATCGTCAGACGAATAAGCGCTTAAGCAAGAGATTGGGGCACTACCGCAAGGTAGTGCCCCATTTTGTCATCTGTACAGGCTAAATACCGGTTTATTCTGTGGTTAACCTTTGTACATCTTGACAGCACAGGCATTGATCTTTAATATTCCGCGACCCAAAAATGGTAGCAGGCTTTTNAGCCGCCCANGCAGGGCACGGTTTTTAGATTCAAAGTCATNAGGATCGTAACGAGCATACGGTNTGACAACGATGTGAAAGTCGTAATTAATCGACCCGGACAAAGGCCCGGGTTTTTGTAGTTTTTAATCAGGAGCTAGTTAATGGCAACAGTTAACCAGTTAGTGCGCAAGCCNCGNAGAAAGCCCGTTGANAAAANCAACGTNGCTGCNCTNCAAGCTTGTCCNCAAAGACGTGGTGTATGTACTCGTGTATATACTACTACGCCTAAGAAACCAAACTCAGCACTACGTAAAGTATGTCGTGTGCGTTTAACCAACGGTTTTGAAGTTTCTTCATACATCGGTGGTGAAGGCCACAACCTGCAGGAGCACAGTGTTGTTCTTATTCGTGGCGGTCGTGTAAAAGANNTGCCAGGTGTTCGTTATCACACTGTTCGCGGTACTCTTGACTGCGCCGGCGTAAACGATCGTAAACAGGCCCGTTCTAAGTACGGCGCCAAGCGGCCCAAGTCTTAACGGTTCTCCGTTAGTAAGGCCAAACTGAATTAATTGAGTTTTGGGTTATCCCTGAATTCCACGGAGAATAGAAGATGCCAAGAAGAAGAGTCGTAGGTCAACGTAAAATCCTACCAGAACCAAAATTTGGTTCACAGCTGCTTGCTAAATTCATGAATGTCGTAATGCTCGACGGCAAGAAATCGATTGCAGAAAAAATCGTTTACGGTGCGCTTGATATTGTTGCTGAAAAAACCGGCAAAGCACACTTAGATGTATTCGAAGAAGCTCTGGACAACATTCGTCCTACTGTNGAGGTTAAGTCTCGCCGCGTTGGTGGTTCAACTTACCAGGTTCCAGTAGAAGTTCGTCCTGTTCGTCGTAATGCACTGGGTATGCGTTGGATGGTAGAAGCGGCACGTAAACGTGGCGAGAAGTCAATGGCTCAACGCCTTGCAGCCGAAATGTTAGATGCAGCTGACAATAAAGGTTCAGCGGTTAAGAAACGTGAAGACGTTCACCGTATGGCCGAAGCGAACAAAGCGTTCGCACACTATCGTTGGTAANCAACGTTTAACTGAGAGAGATGTATGTCGCGTAAGACCCCAATTGATCGCTATCGGAATATAGGCATTGTTGCGCACGTTGATGCGGGTAAAACCACAACAACTGAGCGCGTGCTGTTCTATACCGGGTTATCGCATAAAATTGGTGAAGTGCATGATGGTGCTGCAACCATGGACTGGATGGAACAGGAACAAGAGCGCGGAATTACTATCACTTCCGCAGCGACCACCTGTTTTTGGGCCGGGATGCAGCAACAGTTTGATCAGCATCGNATCAATATTATCGACACCCCCGGACACGTNGACTTTACCATTGAGGTAGAGCGTTCATTACGTGTTCTGGACGGTGCGGTAGTCGTATTTTGTGGGTCTTCTGGCGTAGAGCCTCAATCAGAAACCGTTTGGCGACAAGCGGATAAATATCACGTTCCGCGCATGGTCTTCGTNAANAAGATGGACCGTGCCGGGGCGGATTTCGAACGGGTTGTTGGTCAGATCCGTAAGCGTNTGGGTGCNAANTGNGTNCCTATTCAGCTTAACATCGGTGCTGAGGAAGAGTTNAGCGGCGTTATTGACCTGATTAAAATGAAATCCATTAACTGGAATGCAGAAGANAAAGGCATGACCTTTACNTACGAAGACATTCCGGCTGATCTGTTGGACAAAGCNGAGCAATACCGCAGNGAGATGATCGAAGCGGCNGCCGAAGCNACCGANGAGTTAATGGACAAGTATTTAGAAGGCGNAGAACTNACTGAAGATGAAATTCACGANGGTCTGCGCATTCGTACGCTAAACAATGAAATTGTGTTAGCAACCTGTGGTAGTGCATTTAAAAANAAAGGCGTTCAGGCAGTNCTTGATGCNGTGGTNCGCTACTTACCAGCACCNATCGATGTGCCNGCCATNAANGGTATTTTACCTGATGAGAGCGAAGGNGAGCGTCATGCNGATGATGAAGAGCCGTTCTCTGCGCTGGCGTTTAAGATTGCCACNGACCCATTCGTGGGCACGTTNACGTTCTTCCGCTGTTACTCTGGTGTGGTAAACACNGGTGATACNGTGTTTAACCCGGTTAAAGGTAAGCGGGAACGCTTTGGTCGNATNGTGCAGATGCACTCGAAAGACCGTGAAGAATTAAAAGAAGTACGCGCNGGTGACATNGCGGCCGCTATCGGCATGAAAGATGTNACTACNGGCGATACGCTGTGNGATCCAAACAANGTGATCACACTGGAACGNATGGAATTCCCTGANCCNGTAATTTCGATTGCGGTAGANCCNAAATCAACCGCCGANCAGGAGAAAATGGGCATTGCCCTGAGTAAGCTGGCTGCTGAAGATCCGTCGTTCCGNGTTAAAACCGACGATGAAACCGGACAAACCATCATTTCCGGNATGGGTGAGCTACACTTAGATATCATTGTCGACCGCATGAAGCGGGAGTTTAAAGTTGAATGTAACGTTGGTAANCCACAAGTGGCTTACCGCGAGACTATCCGCAAGNAAGTGGAAGTCGAAGGCAAGTTTGTCCGTCAGTCGGGCGGTCGNGGCCAGTTTGGTCACGTCTGGCTGCGCATAGAGCCGAATGAAGAAGGCGCTGGATACGAGTTCGTNAACGAGATTGTTGGCGGCGTNATCCCNAAAGAGTTTATTCCTTCGGTGGACAAAGGCATTCAGGAGCAAATGCAAAATGGTGTGCTGGCAGGTTACCCGGTTCTCGATGTAAAGGTAACTTTGTTCGACGGTTCTTACCATGATGTTGACTCTTCTGAAATGGCGTTTAAGATCGCCGGTTCAATGGGCTTTAAGAAAGGGGCCGCTGAGGCGAATCCGGTATTGCTTGAGCCCACAATGAACGTTGAAGTAACCACTCCGGAAGACTGGATGGGTGACGTCGTTGGCGACCTGAATCGCCGCCGTGGTATGATTGAAGGTATGGAAGACGGTGTGGCCGGTATAAAAATTGTACGGGCAAAGGTGCCACTTTCCGAGATGTTCGGTTATGCTACTGACCTGCGTTCTGCTACGCAGGGGCGCGCCTCCTATTCAATGGAGTTCTTCAACTATGCTGAAGCGCCTAATAACGTGGCGAAAGCAATCATTGAATCACGAAGCTAATAAATTTGAAGGTTCGGTCCGGTCTGCTATTGGAGCGGACTTTTAACTTAGGAAACGAGAAAAATGGCAAAAGAAAAGTTTGAACGGTCGAAACCCCACGTAAACGTGGGTACTATCGGCCACGTTGACCACGGTAAAACCACTCTGACTGCAGCAATCACTACTGTTCTTGCAAAGACTTACGGTGGTGCGGCTCAGGCGTTTGATCAAATCGATAACGCGCCTGAAGAAAAAGCACGTGGTATCACCATCTCTACTTCACACGTAGAGTATGACACTCCAACTCGTCACTACGCACACGTAGACTGTCCTGGACACGCTGACTATGTTAAAAACATGATCACTGGTGCTGCTCAGATGGACGGCGCGATCCTGGTAGTTGCTGCAACTGACGGCCCTATGCCTCAGACTCGTGAGCACATCCTGCTTGGTCGTCAGGTAGGCGTACCTTACATCATCGTATTCATGAACAAGTGTGACATGGTTGATGATGAAGAGCTCCTTGAGCTGGTCGAAATGGAAGTTCGTGAACTGTTATCAGAGTACGATTTCCCAGGTGATGACCTGCCAGTAATCCAGGGTTCTGCACTGAAAGCCCTTGAAGGCGATGCAGCTTGGGAAGCGAAAATTGTTGAGTTAGGTGAAGCCCTGGATTCATACATCCCAGAGCCAGAGCGTGACATCGATAAGCCGTTCATCCTGCCAATCGAAGACGTATTCTCAATCTCAGGCCGTGGTACTGTTGTAACCGGTCGTGTTGAGCAAGGTATCGTTAAAGTAGGTGAAGAAGTAGAAATCGTTGGTATCAAAGATACTACCAAGACGACTTGTACTGGTGTTGAAATGTTCCGTAAGCTGCTTGACGAAGGTCGTGCAGGTGAGAACGTTGGTGTTCTGTTACGTGGTACTAAGCGTGACGACGTAGAGCGGGGACAAGTACTGGCTAAGCCTGGTTCAATCACTCCACACACCAAGTTTGAAGCGGAAGTATACGTACTGTCTAAAGATGAAGGCGGTCGTCACACTCCATTCTTCAAAGGTTACCGTCCACAGTTCTACTTCCGTACAACTGACGTAACCGGTGCCGTTCAACTGCCAGAAGGCGTTGAAATGGTAATGCCTGGCGACAACCTGAAGTTCGAAGTAGAACTGATTGCGCCAATCGCTATGGAAGAAGGTCTGCGCTTCGCAATCCGTGAAGGTGGCAGAACTGTAGGTGCTGGTGTTGTTTCTAAGATTATTGAATAATAGAAGCTAGCTGCATTCCAAAAAGGTCACTTCGGTGGCCTTTTTTTGTGGTGGTGCGCCGGGCATGGCGCGTAGTGCTTTAGCACTGTTCGACTCACTGTGGTGGTGAGT
>NZIK01000108.1 GCA_002691625.1 Alteromonadaceae bacterium | reverse complement strand
CTTGTAGTCGCCTAGCTCAGCGTCTGGGCCCTCCACCTGGCCCTTCTCTATGCCAGGCACCTCCACGAGGCGACTCTTCATAAAATTATCAACGCCTTTCACCAGGTTCGCCCCGGCAGACTCCAGGGTTTTATGAATAACCTGCGGGTTAGTAGTCATGTAGTTAGCCGGTGACAAAGCTTCCAGCCACTGCCGCACGGAAAAGTTCACCATATCAGTATGGTGTTTTTCAACGCCCTGCACATCGCGGGTGGCCAGTTGCCACCACTGGCGCATGGCCAGGTAATTTTGCCGATACACGGCATAGGGCCAGGTTTGCCATTCGGGACCGGATAGCCGGTTGTCGTCTGCGGCTTTTTCGAGGTTTTTATTGAGCGTACTGGCATTAGTCAGACTTAAGTCCAGTAGTGCCTGCTGTTTACCCAGTGACAGCAGCAAATGAATAAACCAATCGGTAAAAGCCAGCGAATAAGCCACCGGATCGATGCCTCCGGTGAACTGCGCGAGGAGTTGATTAATGGCATAATCAGGATTAAGCGGTTCACTAACATCGTAGGGTACCGCATGCTGATCGGTGTAAGTATATTCAATAACGTTACTTTCGTGGTTTATCACAACAAGTCTCCCAGACTGTTTTGTTCAGCATAACAGCTTCAGCGCTTAAAAAGCTTGATCTTGATCGGTATCAATGCACATTTATTCATCAACCTGTAGTGTAACCNTGTAATATTACAAAGCGAGTTACAGCATTCACAATTTGGCGCCTCTGGCCGGAGAATCAATATGGAAATGATCCGCAATAAACCCTACAACAACATTACGGTGGGCGATAAAGCCTCGCTTAGCCGCACACTGACCCGTAAAGATATTCAGTTGTTTGCCATTATGTCGGGCGATGTAAACCCGGCCCACGTAGACGAGGAGTACGCTAACAGCTCTCAGTTTCATCACATTATCGCCCATGGGATGTGGGGAGGAGCATTAATTTCAACCGTGCTGGGTACCCAACTTCCAGGCCCGGGCACCATTTATCTTAAGCAGGATTTCACCTTCCGCCGCCCGGTTTGCCTGGGCGATAACCTCACCGTCACGGTAACCGTGTTAGAAAAACGTGAGCATTATCAAATCCTGCTCGGCTGTGCCTGTACTAATCAGGACGGTGAAGTTGTTATTGACGGTCAGGCACTGGTAAAAGCGCCTACCGAACAAATCGATAGGCCCAGAGCAGTGTTGCCGGCGGTTGAACTCAAAGAACAAAGCAGTGAGCGCTATCAGCAGTTTATGGACATGGCAAAAGATATGTCTCCGCTCAAAACCTGTGTTATTCATCCGGTGGATCTCAATTCACTGGCCGGCGCTGTAGAAGCCGCTGCAGATAACCTTATTACCCCTATTCTGGTGGGCCCCACAGCCCGCATCGAACAAGTCGCGCGGGAAAATAAACTCGACATATCCTCATTTGAACTGGTTGATACACCGCATAGCCATGCCGCGGCTGAAACGGCGGTAAAACTGGTAAGCAGTGGTAAGGCCGAAGCACTGATGAAAGGCCATTTACACACCGATGAAATGATGCATGAAGTACTCAATAAGGATTACGGATTAAGAACCGGGCGGGTGATGAGTCATATATTTGCGCTTGATGCCCCCAGTTACCACAAGACGCTTTTTCTCACCGATGCCGCGATAAATATCCGCCCTAACCTGGCCGCTAAAAAGGATATTATTCAAAACGCCATCGAACTGGTGTATACCCTGACAAACCGCACTCCCAAGGTCGCGATATTATCTGCGGTGGAAACGGTGGAAGAAAAAATACCTTCAACACTNGATGCCACTGCACTTTGTAAAATGGCCGAGCGTGGTCAGATAGTGGGAGGACTCCTCGACGGACCGCTGGCAATGGATAATGCCATTTCGGCTGAGGCGGCGAAAGCCAAGGGAATATTATCGCAGGTGGCCGGCGACGCTGACATTCTGGTCGCACCGGATTTAGAATCGGGCAATATGTTGTTTAAACAAATGCGTTACCTGTCCGGCATCGAAGGAGCAGGCATTGTACTGGGGGCCAGAGCACCGATTATTCTGACCAGTCGTGCCGGCGGGCCGCTAACCCGCAAAGTGTCTTGTGCCATGGCATTGGTTTATCAGCGTAAACGCGGGGATCTGCCGTTATGAGCAAGCAAACCGATAGCCCCCATTACCTGGTATTAAACAGCGGCTCTTCCACCTTAAAATACGCCGTATTTGACGCCATCAGCCTGGCGGTAGTAGAACGGGGCCTATTCGAACTTAATGAAGATAACTATGCCGAAACGCTGGAAGAAGTATTGCACCATGGCGGCTATGTCAGGGCTGTGGGGCACCGGGTGGTGCATGGCGGTACCGCCTATACGCAACCACTACTCATTGATGATAGCTCACTCGCATCACTCAATAAACAGTGCGATCTGGCCCCCTTACACCAGCCGCATAATCTGCATGCCGTGAGAGTACTGCGCGAGCTGCACCCGGAATTACCTCAGGTGGCCTGCTTCGACACCGCTTTTCACGCTACGCAACCTAGAGTGTCAACCGATTATGCTTTGCCTGACTCCTTGCGCCATCAAGGGCTTCGCCGTTATGGTTTCCACGGTTTATCTTACGATTACATCAGTCATCAGCTTGCCGCTTCAGATCCTTCAGCGGGCGGTAGATGTATTGTGTTGCACTTGGGCAGCGGCGCCAGTGGTTGCGCTATGTATAAAGGTAAAAGCGTTAGCTCAACCATGGGCTTTACCGCCCTTGATGGTCTGATGATGGCAACTCGCTGCGGCACTTTGGATCCGGGGCTGGTATTACACTGCATAACCCACTTGGGGATGTCGGCCTCAGAAGTGACCAGTGCATTGTATAAATCGTCGGGGCTGCTGGGGGTTTCCGGTTATTCTGGTGACATGCGAATTCTGGAGCAACATGATGATGAGCCTGCTGTGACTCATGCACTTACCCTGTATTGCCGCTACATCGTACGAGCCATTGGTAGCCTGACCGCCGAGTTACAAGGCCTGGATACGTTGATTTTTACCGCAGGAGTGGGAGAAAACGCTCCGGATATCCGCCGCAGGGTGTGCGAGCAGCTCTGCTGGCTTGGCGTTGAGTTAGATAATACCGCCAACCAGGACAACCGCCCCATAATCAGCACGTCATCATCAACTGTCACTGTGCGAGTGATCCCCACCAATGAAGAATGGATGATTGCCCACTACATGCAGCAGGCGCTTAATTCGTAAAGCGCTTGTCGCTGTGAACTGCGCCTTTCAAATCTGGTCTATCAACCCGCGCTGACAGGACGTTTTATCTGGCTATTAACCGGCTAAACAACCGGCTCACTAATAGCGCTTACTCTCTCAATAAGCCCGCCAATCAAGCCCTAAAGATTAAGTAAAACTAAACATAGATTTTAATCAAAATTAAAACATATGTTGTAATCAAGAATTATTCGCATTATTATTCTCTCAAATTTTGCAGTCGATCATTCCTCAACCAACACAGATTGGAGAGGCTGTTGACCGATATTTCAGCTCAGCATACCTGGAGACTTTAGTTTGAAATTTGCACTATCAGTAGTTGCCGCAGCGCTTACCTTTAATACTTCAGTATCAGCCAACACGGCGGATGACCCGGAACGCATTACTATTGAAGGCCAGTATTTATCGATCAATGAGTCCAATTCGGTAAAAACACCCACGCCGATTATTGATGTACCACAAAGCCTGTCGATTATGACAGCCGAGGAGATTACCGAGCGCGGGATCACCAGCATCGGTGAAATCATCGACTACACGCCAGGCGTGAACACCTCTCAGGGTGAGGGACACCGCGACTCAGTGGTATTTCGCGGCGTTCGCTCGACAGCAGATTTTTACATGGATGGCAACCGCGATGACGTGCAGTACTATCGCTCGCTGTACAATGTGGAACAGGTGGAAATCCTGCGCGGGCCCAACGCCCTGCTTTTCGGCCGCGGTGGCACCGGCGGAATCCTGAACCGGGTCTCAAAGAAAGCAAAATTAGATGAAACCTTTACCGGTTACAAAGCCACGCTGAACACCTTTGGCGGCTATGGCGTAGAAATCGACACCAACACCGATATGACCAGCACCTCAGCGCTGCGTATCAATGCGATGTACGAATCGCTGGATAACCACCGCGACTTCTTCGACGGCGAGCGCATTGGATTTAATCCTACCGCCAGATTTGAATTAAGCGACGACAGCGTGCTGGATATGTCTTACGAGTACATCAACCACGAACGTTTTATTGACCGCGGTATTCCCACCGGCGCTGATGGTCGCCCGGTAGAGTCACTGAAAAATGTGGTATTTGGCGACCCGGAGAATAACTATCACGAGCTGGAAGCCCACGTATTCCGCGTAAACCTGTCGCACCAGTTTAACGATTACACCAAAGCCAACGTGAACGTGTTTTATGGTGATTACGATAAGGTTTACTCAAATTTTTACGCCAGTGACTATGACGCCGACACCAACATTGTTGAACTGGACGGTTATATTGATGAAACGGCTCGCGACAACCTGATTGTATCAGGCAACCTGATCAGCGAATTCAGCACCGGCAGTATTGGCCATATGGTGATCGCCGGTACAGAGGTGATCCGCACCAATTCAGACCAGTTCCGCTTAAACTCCGTATTTGATAGCACAGGGAATGACCGCGAAACGTTTATTACCCAGCGCCCGCTATTGTTTAGCGGCTTTAGCGGCATCAACGCTACCGGTAATCAGGTCACCACCGCTTTTACGGCACTCAATGATGACACTCGCGTAACCTTAGATGTTGCCTCGTTCTTTGTGCAGGATGAAATTGAGCTATCTGAACACCTGGACCTGGTACTTGGTGCTCGTTTTGACCGTTTCGATATTGAAGTATTTAACGCTAAAGCAGTGGAAACCCGTAGTCGCACCGACGAACAGGTTTCTCCTCGCGCCGGTCTTATTTATAAGCCACAGGAAAACATCTCCCTTTATGCCAGTTACAGCGAGTCTTTCCTGCCGCGTAGTGGCGAGCAATATACCGATATTAACGGCAGTGACAACCAACTGGATCCTGATACCTACAGCAATCAGGAAATTGGTATTAAGTGGGACTTTGCCCAGGGTCTGAGCTTCACTGCCGCCGTATTTGAAAACGAGCAAAGCTCTCCTCAGGTGGCCGATGATAATCCGGAAACCCTGGATGTGATTGATTCAGACATCTCTGGCTACGAGCTGCAACTCACCGGCTATCTGAATGATGACTGGCGCATTACCGCTAATTACAGCCACCTTGAAGGCGAAATAGTAGACCGCAACGGTCCAACCGGCCGCACGCCTCGCGAGTTGCCGGAAAATACCTTCTCGGTATGGAGCACCTATCAGGTGAATGACGTATTTGGCGTAGGCCTGGGTGCTACCTATCAGGATGAGAGCTTTATTAACAACGGTAATTCGGCGGTATTACCCAGCTATACCCGTTGGGATGCCTCGGCGTATTACGATATCAGCGAAGACCTGCGCGTGCAGCTGAACATCGAAAACCTGACCGACGAACTGTACTTCCCGAATGCCCAAGCCACCCATCAGGCAACGGTAGCGGCGCCACTTAACGCGATGCTGACAGTTGTAGGCAGATTTTAAGAAGTCTTTGCGCCTGTAAGCCTTTAAAGCCAAAGGCCCTGCACAAGCGGGGCTTTTTTTCGCAAACACAAAAGCCTATTAGCCCGTTTAAAGAGCGGTTTCCCGCTGAGCTTTACTTTCGCAATCCGAAACGTTTCAGAAAGTCACTCACAGAAATCGTGGCGTAATCAACATATTCACCGGCATCGTAAAACCGGCCATGGCAATGGGGACAGCTTTCAAAATGAATATGTCGCTGCGCGCTGTCGGTCATCTCGAGCATTTTACTATTCGGACACACCGGGCATTGAATATCGCTTATTTCACTATAAAGCGTGCCCATTTTCTTATCGCCGGTGTCCAGAGCGCGGGCAAAATCCTTTAGCGCCTTATGCTCCATCACATCAAACCATAAGCCGTGGCAGGTGCTGCAACGCTCAACCACGCCGGCAGGCGTATTGATATGCTCAAAACGACCATGACACTTGGGACAATCCATCTAACTTCCTGCAGAAGTGAAACTGACAGAATTCTACTATATGCATTTTTGGCGGTGCTGTCATTGCCAATAAAAAACCCCGCTGATGCGGGGTTTGTAAAACAACCATACCTTAGATCTAGAACGGGATGTCGTCGTCAAAGTCGAAGTCAGGCTCAGCCATAGGAGGCTTTTGCTGATTCTGGCCGCCCTGCGGACGTTGCTGCTGAGGTGGTTGCTGGTAGTTTCCGCCCTGATTGCCACCACCATAATTCTGGTTGCCGCCGCCGTAACCACCGCCCTGCTGACCGCCTTGTGGACGCTGTTGATAGCCGCCGCCCTGTCCGCCCTGACCACCTTCACGGCCACCGAGCATTTGCATCTGGTCGACGATGATTTCTGTGGTGTAACGATCCTGCCCCTGTTGATCCTGCCATTTGCGGGTTTGCAGTTTACCTTCAACGTAAATTTGCGAACCTTTTTTAAGGTATTCACCGGCAATTTCTGCTAACCGACGGTACATGGTTAAACGGTGCCATTCAGTTCGTTCCTGCACCTGCCCCTGCTGATCTTTCCAGCTTTCACTGGTTGCCAGGCTCAGATTGGCAACGGCGTTGCCGTTGGGCATGTAACGTACTTCCGGGTCGTTACCTAAATTACCGACCAGAATGACTTTGTTAACGCCTCGAGTTGCCATGATGTCTCCTAAAATCTGTTTACGCTTTTATAATAATATAAGCGCATGCAGCGCTTCGTCGTCGTTTGTAAAGCTTGCCATTATAACGCATTTTTTGCGCTCGCTCAGCGCCTTTTTGAGGTTAAATAAAAATCCTCAATGACAAAATACTAACTCGTTGTTTTACCAATTAGACTACGGCAAATTAGCGCGACTTTCACCTGTTCTTGCAACCGGTTGTGTTACTTAAACCCAGCAGGTAAGCGTGCCATAGCGGCCATATTTAGCAAAATTAATTACAGTTAAGCTCAGGTAGGCAAAAAAAAGCCTCAACCGGAGTTGAGGCTTTCAGCTTTATTTATTAAGCGACCTGTATTAACCAGACGGTGCTTACCACCAGGTAATATAAAACGCTGCCACTACAATGGTTAATGCCACAGAGGCCACATTAAACACTGATGAGGTTTTGAAGCTGATGTCGTTCAGCTGTACGGCGTGCTCATGGTCGCCTTTACCCTCAAACAGGCTAACAATAACGGCCAGGCCCACACACAGTAAGAATACAATACCAACGCGGTCCATAAACGGCAGTTCAGGCAGCAGAAGTTTAAATGCCAGGCTGAATACCGCAGAGCCAACGGCTGCTACCAGACCACCATTAGCCGTGGTTTTCTTCCAGAACATACCCAGTGCAAACAGCGCTACGATACCCGGAGTGAAGAAGCCAGTGAATTCCTGAATATACTGGAACGCCTGATCGAACTGACCNAGTAATGGTTTAGCCACAACCATGGCAATAATCAGCGCCAGCAAGCTCACAATACGACCTACTTTTACATAGTGATGCTGGCTCTTATCAGGGTTTCGGTCTTTATAAATATCCATGGTAAAGATAGTCGACACACTGTTGGTCATCGACGCCAGTGACGAGACGATTGCGGCAACCAGTGCAGCAAAGATAATGCCTTTAAGGCCAACCGGCATCAGTGTCATCAGTGACGGATAAGCCTGGTCGGCTTTTTCCAGATCCGGCACCAGCAGTACCGCGGCAATACCCGGTAATACAACAATCAATGGCATCAGCACTTTCAGGAATGCAGCAAACACAATACCTTTCTGCGCTTCATTAACGCTCTTAGCCGCCAGGGTACGTTGGATAATGTATTGGTTAAAGCCCCAGTAAGACAGGTTCATGATCCACATACCACCAATCAATACCGATAAGCCCGGCAGATCCATGTAGTGTGGATTGTCTTCGCTAAGGATCATGTCGAACTTGCCTGGCAGCTCTTCAGTAACGGTATTAAAACCTGCCCAGAAGCCGGCGCCATCGCCAATGATATTCAGGGCAGTGTAAGACAGGAACAATCCGCCTAACACTAATAGCACCACCTGAATAATATCGGTCATGGCCACCGCTTTCAGACCACCGTACAGCGAGTAAGCCAGGGAGAACACACCAAGGAAAATCATGCCGTACATCAGGTCAACACCTGCAATAGTATTGATTGCCAGTGCACCCAGCCATAATACTGCGGTGAGGTTTACAAACACATAAACACCCAGCCAGAACACCGCCATCACCATGCGTA
>NZIK01000040.1 GCA_002691625.1 Alteromonadaceae bacterium | reverse complement strand
CCCCCCCAGCCACTACGGTTCTGGCTGTACCGTACTTATCGGCAATAGCGCCGGCGACAGGTTGTGACAATCCCCACCACAGATTTTGTAATGCCAGCGCAAAAGCAAAGACTTCCCGGCCATAACCAAACTCGGCCGACACCGGCTCCATAAAGAAGCCCATGGATGAACGGATCCCAAAATTAAGGGCCAGAAGAATGCAAATAAAGGCAATGGAGAAGCTGACTAATTTAACCGGTGCTGACATGAAAAATTCCGCAAACGCTGCAATAAAATTGAGGTAAATCCCAGACCCGCAATTGTTACAGCCCCAACTTCAATTGTCGCGTATTGATTGTATTTTTCTGCTTTTTGGGGCCTGAATGACAGAAAAAATGCACCCGCACCCACTAAAATAGCCAAAACCCGCAACAAATAACCAATTAACTCAACAGTTAGCCATTACCGCCACATCAAATTGATACAATTGCTTACACAAAGATACAACTGCTCGCTAATTTATTGTTTTGTAGGGATTTATAATTTGCTTAACAATTTGGCACAGCGAATGCTGTTAGGCGTATATAACTATATACTTTCAAGGTAAAACGATGGAACACGTAAAAACCCACCGCAACATCAGCTCATTACTCATTGCCGGCCTGCTGGCCAGTAGCGTGACCTTAACCGGTTGTATTAATGCCGAGGCCACCGACACCAAAGCTGAGCAAAAAGAAGAAGTGGTTGTCAACATCCCCGTAGAAGCCACGCCTGTCACCATGGGTGATATCTCATCCAGTTATCAGACCACCGCCATCTTAGAAGCTAAAGAAGAAGCGTTCGTCGTCGCCCGGGCGTCAGGTATTGTTGAGCACATTTTTGTTGAAGAAGGCGATTATGTGGAAAAAGGTCAGGTACTGGCCCAGCTCGACAAAAAACGTTACGAGTTAAACCTGAGTAAAGCCCGTGCCGATCTCACCGGCATCGAAAAAGAATTAAGCAAAATTAAGAAAGTCTATTCCAGCAAACTGGTGAGCGACGATACCTATGATAAGCTCACCGCCCAGTACGAAGCCGCCAAAGCCGTGCTGGCACTGGCCGAACTGGACTTAAAAGAAACCACCATCACCGCCCCCATCAGCGGTTACATTGCCGAGCGTAATGCCAAGGTGGGTAACCTTACCGAATCGTTCCAGCGCGAAAGAATGTTCCACATTGTTCAGCAAAAAGCCTTACAGGGCATTGTTTATCTACCTGAAAGCGAGATGGCCTCAATTGCGGCCAAACAAAATGCCAGCCTGAAAATTGCAGCGCTGGGTAATGCCACGGTGAGCGGCTACGTTGAGCGGATCAGCCCGGTAGTTGACGCAACCACCGGCACCTTTAAAGTTACCCTAACCGTTCCTAATACTAATGACCGCCTGAAAGCCGGCATGTTTTCTGAAGTCTCGATAGATTACGATACTCACGCCAATGCGACCTTATTACCCCGTAAAGCACTGTTAACCATTGACGATCAAACCAGTGTGTTTGTGGTGGAAGAAGGCGTAGCGAAAAAGCTTGATGTGACCACTGGCTTTGAAAACGGTCAATTTATCGAAATTACCAACGGCCTTACAGGTTCAGAAACCGTTGTTACCGTCGGGCATCACAATCTGAAGGATGCGTCACCAGTTGAAATCGTAAACAGCTGATAGCCGCCAGGAGATTGTTATGCAACTTGTTGATATTGCGGTAAAGCGCCCCGTCGCGATTGCCATGTTCACGCTCGCTGTGCTGTTATTTGGCATGGTCTCTTTAGGCCGGTTATCGGTAAACCTGTTACCCGAACTGGCCTACCCGACTCTGACCATTCGTACCGACTACACCGGTGNNGCGCCTGCTGAAGTAGAACANCTGGTNTCCAAACCNATNGAAGAAACCATNGGCACCGTTAANGGCGTGCGNACCGTTAAATCNATNTCNCGNCCGGGNCAGTCNGANGTNGTNCTGGAATTNGCCTGGGGCACTGCNATGGATTTNGCCAGCCTGGANGTNCGNGANAANCTGGATATCCTGCAACTGCCACTGGATGTAGANAAACCCCGNTTANTGCGCTTTAACCCCAGCCTCGATCCTATTTTNCGCTATGGCCTGAGCTTCAATACGCCGGATCCNTCCGTTGAAGCCATGAAGTCGTTACGNATTTANGCNGATGAGCANATTAANCGNCANCTGGANTCNATTGAAGGNGTTGCTTCGGTAAAAATTGGNGGNGCNCTGGAAAACGAAATTCAGGTNCTGGTGGATCAGCGCCGGGTCAGCCAGTTAAATATCAGCATCAACACCATTATCACCCGNCTTAAAGAGGAAAACCTNAACACCGCAGGCGGNCGNATTGATAACGGCAATCAGGCGTTTCTGGTNCGTACCCTGAACCAGTTTACCGGCCTCAATGANATTGGTGAGCTGTATATTGCCAACCGTAACGGCAAGTCTATTCGNCTGCGCGATGTGGCNACCATNCAGAATACCTATAAGGAACGGGANGCCATTAGTCGNTTTAACGGCAAGGAAGGCGCNGAGATTGCCATNTACAAAGAAGGTGANGCCAANTCNGTAGATGTAGCACGTCAGGTAGGNATNGCCCTNGAGCGGNTCCAAAANCAGCTGCCNTCTGANTATGCGCTNGATAAAGTGTACGATCAGAGTGAGTTNATTAAACAGGCCATNGAAGATGTAAAATCGTCTGCCATTATNGGCGGNATNCTGGCCATGATCATTCTTTACCTGTTCCTNAANGATTTCTGGCCAACNCTGATCATNTCNGTNTCGATCCCGCTNTCGGTTATCGCNACNTTTAACCTGATGTACGGTAACGATATCAGNCTTAACATNATGAGNCTCGGNGGTATTGCCCTGGCGGTGGGTTTGTTAGTGGATAACAGTATCGTGGTACTGGAAAATATCGACAAACACAAACAGCGCGGCAAGGGCCTGATNAGCGCTGCGNCGGCGGCGACCGAGGGCACCAAGGAAGTCTCCAGTGCNATNTTAGCCTCNACGCTNACTACCCTGGCNGTATTTGTACCGCTTATTTTTGTNGAAGGNATTGCCGGTCAGNTATTCAGCGACCAGGCCATGACCGTTTCGTTTGCCTTAATTGCCTCACTNATTGTGGCTCTGACGGTNATCCCGGCACTGGCNGCNAAAGCCCACCGTGAAGACAGTTTCACNGAGCAGGATGCGCTGGAACCNACACCTGCNGGNCNCCCTGAAGGNTGGCGCAAGATCGNNTTTTACATNACCTGGCCGCTACGCATGCTGGTTAAGCTGGTATTCGGGATCATTCCCATGCTGGTTACNACCCTGCTNATTACANTGTGGCGCGCNNTCAGNACCGCTCTGTCNTTTATCTTTAAGCCACTCACCNGCTTATTTGGCCTGGCNTTTAACGGTATNGAAAAACTNTACAATGTCAGNCTGAAAGCTGCCCTGCGCACCCGCTGGNTGGTGCTGGGTGTGGCTGTTGCCGTNACNGCNTCGGCGTTTATGCTNATCCCTCGCTTAGGCATGGANCTTATNCCGCGNATGTCACAGGGTGAATTTTTCATTGAAGTCACCCTGNCGGCAGGCTCNCGTGTTGANCAAACCGANGACTTACTGACCCGNNTNGCNCTNTANACCGANTCACTTGCCTNATGTTNANCGNACCTATTCACTGGCCGGTACCGGCAGTCTNATNAGTGCTGCGCCATCACAGGGAGGCGATCACTGGGGCAAACTNAACGTAGTNCTGNATAAANANGCCANNGANGCNGATGAAGCNCNGGTNAAAGANTCANTNCGNGNNTNCCTGGCNAAACAGGCCGGTGTNCAGAGCAANTTTGGNTATCCGGAATTNTTTACCTTTGCGGCNCCNATNCANATTGAACTGCAAGGNTATGATNTNGCGCTGCTCCAGCGNAGTGCNGACTCGTTGNAGCAGGCACTGGANGGCAGCANCCGTTTTGCCGANGTAACNAGCAGTTTGCGGGTCGGTAANCCNGAGCTNAAAATTAACTTCAATCACGCGGCCCTCGCCCGCCTCGAGTTNGATGCNTCTACCGCNGCCAAGCTGGTAGCNGCACAAATTGGCGGNGAAGTNGCAACNCAGTACAGTATGCGCGACCGTAAAGTGGANATTCTGGTNCGNACNGCCGATACNCAACGCGACCAGATTGACGANNTCNGCCAAATCATCATTAATCCGGGCGCAGAACANCCNGTGCCCNTNCATGCNGTGGCNGANGTCTTTGTGAGTAACGGNCCNAGTGANATNACCCGGGTAGGNCAGCAACGTGTAGCNTTGCTGGAAGCCAATCTGCGCTATGGNGANCTGGCTCAGGGCGTNGCTGAGGCNGAACAAATNATCCGTGAAATTGCCCTGCCGCCGCAGNTNCGNGCAACCATNGCCGGTCAGAGCGAAGACATGCAGCAAAGTTTNGACTCGCTGATGCTGGCCCTGGCACTGGCTATNTTTATGGTGTACCTGGTAATGGCTTCACAGTTTGAATCACTGGGTCACCCGCTNCTGATTTTNTTTGCCATTNCTATGGCCGTAGCCGGCGCTATTTATGGNCTGNTNCTCACCAACACCAACGTNAGNGTGGTGGTGTTCATNGGGTTAATTATGCTCTGCGGTATCGTGGTTAATAACGCCATTGTACTGATTGATCGCATCAATCAGTTACGTGAACAGGGTCNGGATAANCATAGNGCNATCATCGATGCCGCCAACAGCCGCTTACGCCCNATTATCATGACCACGCTGACCACTATTCTTGGTCTGCTGCCCATGGCCATTGGCTTTGGTGAAGGTGCCGANGTGCGCACGCCTATGGCCATCACTGTGATCTTTGGTTTACTGTTCTCTACCTTGCTNACCCTTATTCTGTTACCGGTGATTTANTCACTGTTTGACCGCAAACAGTTTGCCGTANCGGCGANCGACACAGCCGGAGGCAAAGTTTATGGATAAGTTTGCTCAGGCTGGTGCCGCCCTGACCAGTTTTGCCCTGCGCAAACCGGTCACTNTCTGTATGTGTTTCCTGTCGATGCTGATTTTCGGCATCGCTNCAGGACGCTTGTTACCGCTGGAGAAATTTCCCGGCATTGATATTCCGCAAATGGTNGTNCAGGTGCCCTATCGNGACGCCACTCCGGCNGAAATAGAGCGCATGATCACCCGTCCGGTGGAAGAAGCGATTGCCACCATGTCNGGCATCAAACNNCTGCGGGCAACCTCNTTTGAAAACCGCGCTGAAGTGTTTGTGGAATTTGACTGGGACGCCAACATTAAAGCCAAAAGNATCGAGGCCCGGGANAAAATCGATGCNATTCGCGACGAACTGCCNGATGATGTTGAGCGCGTGATGGTGTTTAAATTTAATACCAACGACATGCCGATTTTCCAGCTGCGGGTCTCCAGNGAGCGCGATCTGTCGAACGCCTACGATCTCCTCGACCGNAATTTAAAAGGNGAAATCGAACGGGTTCAGGGTGTCTCCCGGGTTGAACTGTANGGTGTTGAGAANAAACAAATCAGTATTCGCCTTATCCCGGAACGCATTACTTCACTNCATATCGATACCAACGAACTGGGCAGACGNTTGCGGGAAGCCAACTTCTCGATGACGGCCGGNCACTTTTTTGCCAACGACCAGAAGTTTATTGTTAATCCCCAGGGCCAGTTCTCTGATATGCGCGATATCCAGCAGCTCTATGTTGCACCGGGGATCATGCTTAAAGATATTGCCACGGTGGATTATGAAACACCTGAGCGTAACAATGGCCGCCACCTCGACCGCGCCTANGCGGTGGGTCTGAATATCTTNCGTGAATCNGGCAGTAACCTGGTNGAAGTCAGTGAACAGGTAATGGCGGTGGTTGAAAAAACCAAACAGGATCCGGCTTTTAACGGCATTAACCTGTACGTAATGGATGACGTGGCCGAAAGTGTCACCTCATCGTTATCAAATCTGGTGGAAGCGGGTTTATTTGGNGCNCTGCTCTCNGTTGTGGTGTTGTATTTATTCCTNCGNCAACTCACAACNACTCTCTTGGTTGTGCTGTCTGTGCCGTTTTCTATCTGCATTACCCTGGGNGTCATGTATTTGCTGGGGTANTCNCTGAATATCCTGTCGCTGATGGGCCTTATGCTGGCGGTAGGTATGCTGGTTGACAATGCGGTAGTCATCACTGAAAGTATTTTTCAGCAGCGGGCTACCCATGCCGATGCGAAACAGGCTACCAAATTAGGCGTTGGCAAGGTGAGTCTGGCTGTCATCGCCGGTACCACTACCACGGCTATCGTCTTTTTACCCAATATTGTGGGCGTTAAGATTGATGTCACCGTGTTTCTGGAGCACGTAGCCATTGCCATCTGTATCTCGCTGTTTGCCTCACTGCTGATTGCACAAACGCTGATCCCCCTGCTGGCCTCAAAGGTTAAGCCGCCTGCCGCTCACCATGCAAAGCCTGCAGGTTATATTAAGCGTTATCGCAAAATCTTAAACTGGGCCATGCATAATCAGGGCAAAACCTCAGTCATTGCGTTAGCTATTCTGGCCAGCACGGCCATTCCTCTGGGCGTTATTTCCAACGATGATGAAGGGAATGATAACCGCTCCCGAGTCTGGCTGAACTATCACATCAGCCAGAATTACACTCTGGAAGAAGTAGAGAAAACCGTTGATAAAATGGAAGCTTATCTCTACGACAATCAGGAAAAGTTCTACATAAAACAGGTGTATACCTATTACGAAGCTGGCCAGGCAACATCTGGTATCACCCTGCAGGATGATTTACCTGTACCGGTAAGCGAAATTAAACGCCTGATAATTGAAAATATGCCGAAGTTTGTCCGGGCCAAACCCTCTTTCCGCTGGAACGAAGGCAATGGCGGTGGGGTCAGACTCACCCTGCTTGGCGAATCTTCTGATCAGCTCAGAGTGATCGCCAACCGTGTGGTAGATGTGTTGGATAACGTAGATGGCTTAACTGATGTGCGCGCCGACGTTGGTAGCGAACGCCAGGAACTGCAGATCCGTATCGACCGCGACAAAGCTTATCAGCTGGGCCTCACCACTCAGCAGGTGTCAGGTCTGGTAGCGACTGCCCTGCGCGGTAATAACCTGCGCACCTTCCGCTACGGTGAAGCCGGCGAGGTCAATGTCAAACTCATGTATGGTAAATCAGTGCAGGAATCCCTTAATGCACTGCAAAACCTTAATTTAACCAACAATTCGGGCCGTAATATCACCCTGGACATGGTGGCAGACATTTCGGTTATGCCGCAACTGGCGCAAATAAACCGCTATTATCGTCAAACCGCCCTGTCAGTAGGTGCCAATCTGGAAGAAAGCACCACTATGGAACAGGCCCGCGAACGAATTGAGGCCGCCATGCAGTACATGAGCCTGCCCTCTGGCTATAGCTGGACGCTGGACGGCGGCTTCCGTCGTCAGGACGAAGCCTTTGCGGTAATGCAAATGAATATGTTGCTGGCTGTGTGCATGATCTACATTGTTATGGCAGCGTTGTTTGAATCCTTGCTGCTACCTACCGCCGTTATTACGTCACTGCTGTTTAGTATTACCGGCGTATTCTGGGCCTTTATGATCACGGGCACTTCTATGTCGGTAATGGGCATGATAGGCATGCTGATCCTGATGGGAATAGTGGTAAACAACGGNATNGTNCTGGTNGATAGAATNAACCAGTTNATTNGCGANGGNGAAGCCTTAANTACCGCTATNGTNGATGGATGCAGCTCNCGGATCCGNCCNATTCTGATGACNGTTTCCACCACNGTNCTGGGTCTGGTACCACTGGCAATGGGNAGTACCCGTATTGGTGGCGACGGCCCGGCCTACTCGCCTATGGCAATAGCCATTATTGGCGGCTTAGTGTTNTCCACACTNACCAGTCTGTTTNTGGTTCCATTGGCTTATGTACTGTTACTGAAGTTACGTTATCGGGTGAGCAAAATGATTTTCCGCTCGAAAGTACAGGTGAGTCGNTGGATTAGGGCTTAAGNATAAAGCGCCTGAGAAGGAAGGAGTTAAACGGGAACTCGGTTTTTTGACCACTGCGGTTCCCGTTTACTGATTCCCGGCACTATTAGCTGCGTGCAGTCAGGAATTGATAGACGTTTGATGCGTCACGAGACTGAGAAAACTCAACCAGAGATACACCATTACANGTTACACCGTCTTTTGCACTAACTACTTTCAGTACTTCACGCTGGCTTGCACCAATCAGACCGATGTTACGTGATACAGAAGANCGNAGCAGGCGAACGTCATCTTTTACTACCGCTTTACAAAAACCAGCGAACTCAGTATCACCTGTAAAACGAACACCTTCAGCAGTTACGTCAGCAGAAGCAGTTGATACACCCATTACTGCTAATACTGCAGCAGCGATTGTTGATTTGATTACTTTAGTCATTTAAATTTCCTCTCATATTATCTTGGTATCCACCGGAAGCTGTAGAGCGAAATTGCTGTTTATCAGTTCTGGTGTCAGCCCAACGATTTGCGCTGAGCGTTTCTCGTTGGTGCACTATATTTATGCCCCACCTGAAAGAAAATTACTGTTTTATTATTGTATAGGTATGGTGAAAATAGCGTAAATTATAATGTTAATGGCCAATTAACAACTTAAACCATTACTTTTATTGGGTATTTTTTAAATAAATATTACCATTCAGAATATCTATTAAACTTTAGATATAAAAAAGTTCTAAAAAAAACCTTCAATTCTGAAAGTTTTTAGCTTGATCCAGGCAGTTATTCACAATTTTATACAACTTAAGTCGATAAAACGGCTCTCAGAGCTCACATAAGCTGTAATTTAATTACAGAAATGATGTAAAACGATGAAAATTTGACTATTTTAAAAGTCAGACAGAACGACAATCGTCATCAGAAAGAAAATTCATCGGCCCCGTAATGACTTTAATTAACCATAAATTGGTTGCGNGNNAAGGTTNNNAGCAGAAAAAACGGGTAGCCAGACTATATGCCCNACTACCCGTAGGTTATGAAGGAGAGGTNGAGAACCGGATTAAACGTANTCACGTTCCCGTTTGGTTTCGATGGCATCAATGTAACCNTGCCAGGAGGCATAGCCAAGTAATGGCATTAATACAANNAANCCGATAAACCCGGTAACAAAGCCAATNGNAACGATGGAGAAAATNATACCNGCCCAGATAAACATCGGTACCTTATTNACCCANACNGCNTTNATNCTGGTCATCACNGCNGTNGCTAAATCAACTTTCCGCTCCAGCAGAATGGGCTGNGTAAATGCGGTAACAAAAAACATACCGATACAGAACANTGCGCCTACGCCGGTTCCAAGAATAAGGAAAGGNATTAAGCTTTCCAGACTCTCAATCTGATGCTGCGGATACAGTGCATGGATCAGGGAGGCAACACGCAACCAGAAGATCATNAGGATCATCAGCAAAATACCAAANCCCCACTCNTTCACCGCATTACGGCGCATGGCACGTANTGAATGNGATAAAGTGGGCTTATGGCCNTTNTCATGTTCCCAGCTTATATCGTACAAGCCCGCNGCCAGAAACGGACCAATNAGCATAAAGCACACTATCGAGGGCAAAATAATCAGGTGCCAGCCGGTCATCGCCACTAAAAAGGAGATTAACCAGGGAATGACGGCGAATAATAAACCATAGAANACGGACAATAACGGGGTTTTTAATAAATCCTGAAAGCCCAGAGACAACCATTTAATGGGNTCGCCAACATCGAGCTCTTTNCAGGGAATGACCCTGGCGATACCGCTGTCGGTGATAGCGTTCTGGGGTGTTTCTTTAAAGTGTTGTGACATAAATTCACTTCCCTCAGTTGTTACTGTTAAGCGCAAAACAGGGGAACATTCACTTATCCACGATATTTACCGATCTTCTGAGCGAACCGGTCTTACTTACTGCAGAATCTTCCCCACCGTTATATATACGATAGATCCAATTACTAAAGTTCACAATTTATTAACAATAAAAATATTAAAAATTAATATGTGCGAGGAATACTGACCGGTTGCCAGTAGAGGCGACGGTGAAAATAGCGATTCACCGCCACATTAAAATCGTAAAAACTACATACTGCGCTTTTTTGCCCGGTGGCCACATCAAAAGTGAAACGATGACAATTATTGCCCCAGGGATGGTATTCAATATAAGTAAAGATGCGCGATACGGCACGCTCGGCGGCGCCAGCGGCTACCAGCGGATGCAGATCTTTATCGCAGAGCATATAAATGTTCTCGCCACTACGGTCGTTTAAAAAACGCTGAGGCGACACGGCTTTCACCAAGCCACTGCCATGCAGTTCAATAATGTGCCCATCAACCCAGATACCCGTGTGTTCGAAAACGCCATAAATACCACAGCAAACCATGGCACCATCAACAGGTTTTACCGACACCCTGCTCTCGCCCGGGTAATGTTCTACCCCGGCGCTGTGATCTACAACTACATCTGAATGGCGCATGCGGACACCCTGCAAAAAGCAAACTTATTCTCTAAAAGCACTATTTTGAGTTATAGCCCTTCCTTTTTACTGTCTCAAGTCGGTTTTTGTAACAGTTTATGCAATATATTTGCGCTAAAGCGCAAAATTTGCTTAACAGCGTATAGCCCGATGCGATACCCTGAAAGCCCCGTAATTTAAGTAGTTTAAGATGAAACCGGTACACAGTTCGCACAAGTTAGATAACGTATGTTATGACATTCGCGGTCCGATCGCCGCGCAGGCTCGCAAGATGGAAGATGAAGGCCATCGTATTCTCAAACTGAATATTGGCAACCCTGCCCCGTTTGGATTTGATGCCCCCGACGATATCCTTAAGGACGTCATTCATAACCTGCCAACCTCACAAGGCTATTCTGACTCTACCGGTATTTACGCGGCNCGTGTTGCAGTNATGCAGTACTACCAGCAAATGAACATTCGNAACATNCAGGTTGANGATGTGTTTATNGGTAATGGCGTGAGTGAAATGATCATGATTGCCATGCAGGCGCTGCTNAATATGGGCGANGANGTNTTNTTNCCCAGCCCGGATTANCCNNTATGGACGGCTGCGGTAAGCTTNTCTTCCGGTACNCCGGTGCATTACCGCTGTGACGAACAGGCTGGCTGGTTTCCCGATATTGATGANATNAAAAGTAAGATCACCAANAAAACCAAAGCCATCGTACTGATCAACCCGAATAACCCCACCGGGGCNGTGTACAGCAAAGAANTNCTGCAACAAATTGTCGATTTNGCCCGCGAGCATGAGCTGGTGGTGTATTCNGACGAAATCTACGACAANATTCTGTATAACGATGCCNAGCANACGTGCATNGCCTCACTGGCCGATGACGTNTTNTTTGTGACNTTTAGCGGTTTATCCAAAAACTACCGCGTGGCGGGNTTCCGTGCCGGCTGGCTGGTGGTNTCCGGTAATAAACGNCTGGCTANACACTATATTGAAGGGTTNAATATTCTGTCATCCATGCGGATGTGCGCCAACGTGCCCTGCCAGAGCGCTATACAAACAGCGCTNGGCGGCTATCAGAGCATCAACGATTTAGTCAANCCCGGCGGCCGACTGCAATTNCAACGGGATNTAGCNGCNCGTCGNCTGAATGACATCGACGGCATCACCTGTGTACCACCNAATGGCGCCATGTACTGTTTTGCNAAGGTCGATGCCGAGAAGTTTAATATCGCCAACGACGAACAAATGATCCTCGACCTGCTCAGCAGCGAAAAAATCCTNCTGGTTCACGGCCGTGCCTTTAANTTAAACGAAGGNATNTATTTCCGTCTGGTATTTTTACCGCACAGCGATATTCTNGGCCCGGCCATGGATCGCATTGAAAACTTCTTTAATGGCTACCGCCAGAAAGGCAAAATGTAATGGCTGAAAACAGCCATTTCTTTGCCCACCTGGCCAGAATGAAACTTATTCACCGCTGGCCGCTGATGCATAATGTGCGAATCGAGAATGTTCAGGAGCACAGCCTGCAGGTGGCCATGGTAGCCCATGCCCTGGCACTTATTCGTAACCGTTTTTTCGATGGACAGCTCAATCCCGACCGGATTGCCACCCTGGCGATGTTCCATGATGTGTCTGAAGTGCTTACCGGCGATCTGCCTACGCCGGTCAAGTACTACAACCCTGCCATTAAGGAAGAGTATAAAAAGATTGAGAAAATCGCCGAGCAAAAGCTTATCGATATGGCCCCTGAGCCCTTTCGTGAAGATTACGCCGGGTTAATCAGCGGTGACAAACACAGTGAAGACGAAGCCTTTATTGTGAAAGCCGCCGATGTAATTTGTGCCTACCTGAAAACGCTTGAGGAACTCAGTGCTGGTAACCGCGAATTTACCCTGGCCAAAAAGCGCCTGGATAAAATGCTCAAAGACTACCATTCAGATGAAGTGGATTATTTTTTAAAACAGTACGTGCCCAGCTTCTCTTTGAGCCTGGATGAAATCACTCAGGAAGAGCACGGCGAGTAAAACAGGAGTCAGTATGCCAACATCGCAATCCGATTTATCTGACAACGCTGACTGGCAAACCGACTGGCAGCAACGCCGCCTGCCACGCACCCAGGCAAGGGACGGCGATCATCGATCGCCATTTCAGCGCGATAAAGCGCGGGTATTGCACTCTGCAGCGTTTCGCCGCCTGCAGGCAAAAACTCAGGTGTTAGGCGTTGGTTTAAGCGATTTCTACCGTACCCGCCTTACCCATTCACTGGAAGCGGCGCAGATTGGCACCGGCATTACCGCACAGCTGCAAGGCAAATTTCCCCGCTTAACCGACTATGTCAGCCTCGATCCCTATTTGATTGAAACCCTTTGCCTGGCCCATGACATTGGTCACCCGCCGTTTGGCCATGGCGGCGAAATAGCACTGCATTACATGATGCACCAGCACGGCGGATTTGAAGGCAATGGCCAGACGTTTCGCATTGTTACCCGACTGGAACCCTATACCGCAGAACACGGCATGAACCTGAGTCGCCGCAGTGTACTGGGCCTGGTGAAATACCCTAATTTTATCGATACACTGACCAATCAGGATATTGTGCCGGCAGATGATTTACGCATGCGTCAGGTGAAAGCCGAAAACTGGCACCCGCCTAAAGGGCTGTTCCGCTGCGACGAAAACCTGTTTGACTGGTTACTCGACCCGTTAAAACCAGAAGAACGCGACGCTTTTATGGCGTTTAATCAAAGTAACGACAGGCACGGTAAAACCATTCATAAGTCCTTTGATTGCAGTGTGATGGAGCTGGCTGACGATATTGCCTATGGTATTCACGATCTGGAAGATGCCATTGTGATGGGAATGGTGAAGCGCGCCGAATTCAGTGAAGAACTGGAAAAGCCGTTGATAGATCTCAAAGTACCCTGGCTGTCCGAGGCGATTAGTAAGCTCGGTGACCGCCTGTTCAGCATTGAACAGTTTGAGCGCAAAAACGCCATTGGCGCACTGGTTAACTGTTTTATTACCGCTATCCGCATCGAGGAAAACCCGCAGTTTACTCACCCCTTGTTGTGCTATCAGGCGGTCCTGCCTCATCACCACAGCGAAGCATTATCGCTGTTTAAACAGTTTGTTTACCGCAAGGTCATTCGCAAACCTGAAGTACAATTACTGGAATATAAGGGCCAGCAGGTGGTGATGGAACTTTTTGAAGCATTCAGCTCAGATCCCACCCGCCTGCTACCAGAAAATACCCGCAGTCGTTGGTTACAGGCCGAGGAGCAAGGCAACGGTCACCGCGTGATTGCCGATTATATATCAGGCATGACCGACGAATTTGCCGCCCGCCTCTATTCCAATATGTTTGTGCCTAAGCGCGGTGGCGTACTCGATACTTTGTCGCTCTAGCATTCAGGATCGGCAATTTTTATAGTAACTGGCAAGGAAGCCTTTTATGCGCAATTTGCGTCTTGCATGTTTTATACTCTTTTTCACCGCCATACTGCCCGGCTGCGCCTCGTTTCTGGCCGATCAGATTGTCAAAGGCGGCGGCTCACAGGTAAGTGGAAACTTTGACTGGACCGTTGAGGAACCGGTTTGTGACAATTTAGAGCATTGTGTCCCTGTGACACGACTTCGCCAACAACTCCCCGACAGTGAGAACCATTCACTCACTCTGGAATTTGATTTCTACATTAATCAAAATCACAAAATATGGTTCTTTGAAGCGCCCGCCGACAGCCAACAGCCTAAACCACTGGAAAATGATCTTATTGTGCTTTTTGCCGGCTACAACCAACCCACACAAATCCTTACTCTCCACCAGCAATGGCTGCATAAAATCACCGGCGCTGAAGTGTGGGTTGTTCCGGGTGCCGAACAGGCAGAGCGCTTTAGCTTTGGTTTGAATTATGTATCGCCACTGGTTGGTGAAATCTCGCGCCGACAACCCCAAAACGTGCACCTGGTGGGCTTTTCCATGGGCGCGCTGGCCGCCGCAGGCGTGATGGAACATATCGATAATGGCCGCCTGTATTTAATCGCGCCTATGACTGATTTCCGCTTAGCGGTAAATGCGCTATGGAATTCTGTTTATAAAAACAAGTTTTACACCCGTTTGATTGCTGATGAAACCGTCGAGGAAGCAGTGGATATCGTTTATGAGCGGGCCGGTAAAACTGAACAGGATACAGAGATAGTCCGGCGCCTAGAGCGTCTGAGTGGCCCCGCTATCATCTATGCATCGTATAACGATAAAGTTACCCCTGCCACCGCATGGACCCGGATAAATAGCCATGCATTGCAACTTAAAACCTACCGACAGATGAATCACCCCGAGATGCTCGCCTTGTTCAGACAAGACTTGCTACAGGACTTTATATCCGACCTGCTCGGCCGCACCATTGAAGCTTCAGATACCGATATCCTTGGCATACTGTGTGATGGCAACGACATCGAATGTCTGAATCGTCTGCCCGCTGATGACGAGTCAGGGGATTAGCATTCTTATTAATGCAATGCCAGTTTTACCGCGTTTAGCTCGGTGGCTTCTGCAGAGGTTGGCATTGCTTTGGCGTCTTCCACCATTACTGCCATGGAATCCAGCACATCCAGAAAGTCTTTTAATTGCTCAGGACTCATTTGCGCAGACAGGGCTTCAATTTTAGCGATCAGGCTTTTGGTTGGTAATCTCATAAGTGTCAATATTCTGTGGTTATAGGCATTGAACCAACGATGTTACAAATACCTTGCCAACTTGTGGCCTTCAGCGTGAGCCGATGACACTGCTACTAATACTCACCGGCGTGGATGAAATTTTTTTGTGCTTAATGCGGTCTTAGTACGTAACCAGAGGTATTAGTTTTAGCAAATCAGGCATTATGACTAAACGATTTAAACCATCACAAACTTTTAAAAGTCACGAGATTACCGACGAAGCGGTATTCTCATCACGGCGCAGTTTACTTAAATCCATGGGGTTTGTTGGTGCTGGCGCGCTGCTAAGCGGCTCAGCAACAGCTCGTGGCTGGTTCGATGATGATGATGACAAGCCGGCATTCAAGGCCAAACCGCTGGATTTTACCCGCAATGATAGCCTTTCTACCGACGAAACCATGACGCCTTATGCAAAAGTCACCTCATACAATAACTTTTATGAGTTCGGCACCAGTAAGGACGATCCGGTAGAAAATGCCCAGGACTTTCAGGTTGACCCCTGGTCACTGAAAATTGACGGTATGGTACGCAATCCCATTACCCTGAGCTATGACGATATCCTCAATAAATTTCCGCTAGAGGAACGGGTGTACCGGTTAAGATGCGTTGAGGCCTGGTCGATGGTGATCCCCTGGCTGGGCTTTGAGTTGAATAAACTACTTAAGCTGGCTGATCCGCTCGGTTCGGCGAAATATGTGGCATTTAAAACCCTGTACGATCCGAAACAAATGCCAGGTCAACGCAACCCGTTTATGGGGGGCGGTATTGACTACCCTTATGTGGAAGGCCTGCGACTTGATGAAGCCATGCACCCGCTATCTCTGATGTCGGTTGGCGTGTACGGTAAAACACTGCCACCGCAGAACGGTGCACCCATTCGGCTGGTAGTGCCATGGAAATATGGCTTTAAAAGCATTAAGTCGGTGGTGCGCATTACGCTCACCGATCAGGAGCCACCCACTACCTGGAATCGCCTGGCAGCTCACGAGTATGGCTTTTATGCCAACGTGAACCCGAATGTGGCCCACCCACGCTGGAGTCAGGCCAGTGAACGGCGGATCACCAAAGGCGGCCTTTTTTCACAGAATCGTATTGATACCGAGATGTTTAATGGCTACCAGGAAGTCGCCCCACTGTATACCAATATGGATCTCACCCGCTACTATTAGTATTTGATGAAGTTACTGAATAAACCGTTAAGGCTGTCGGCCTGGCAAATAAGCTTAAGCAAAACGTTATTGCACCTGATTATTCTTGGCTGGGTGATTTTCACATTCTATCTGGGCGTCACCGATAACCTGGGGGCCGACCCGGTTAAAGCGCTGATTCACTTTACCGGTATCGGCGCGTTAAACCTGCTGCTGATAACCCTGCTTATCAGTCCGGCTGCCCGCTACCTGCCCGCGCCGGGTTTAATGCGTTTCAGGCGTATGCTGGGCGTTTATGTGTTCGTTTACGCTGTTATCCATCTTCTGACATATATCAGCTTTGAGTTGCAGTTTGACTGGTCGTTGGTGCTGGGTGAAATTGTTAAACGCCCATATATAACCGTAGGCATGGTTGCCGTATTACTCCTGGCCGCCTTAACCATTACCTCACCGAATAAAGTCAGGCAGCGTCTTGGTAAACGCTGGCAAGCCCTGCATAACACTATCTACCTGGTTGTTTTTCTGGCCCTGTTACACTTTAGCTGGTCTCGCAAAACCGGCCTGCAGGAACCGTTAATTTACTGGGCAATCGCCTTGCTGATTTTGCTTCCCAGACTGCAATACCTCAAACAGCGTCTGCAACGGGCACGCTTATCCCGCAATAGCCTGTAAATTTTATATAGGATTAAGTGAATATTTCTTCATTTGCTGGAAAGCCTTGTGTGGAGAAAACTTAATCCTTTGTTTTAAAATAACTTTTTATTCGGCATGACATTTGAAAGCTTATGGTGAAGTGAATACATTCACGTTGTGCGCGGCACAACACCAAAGTGGAGCTAACCTATGTTTGTTGAATCTGTTAAAACACCGGGCATTGCGCACCTTTCCTACCTGATTGGCAGTGATGGTGAAGCCTGTGTGATTGATCCCCAGTTAGATACGCAGCATTACCTCACCCTTGCCGGAAAGCATGAATGCCGGATTACCACCATCATCGAAACCCACCGTAATGAAGACTTTATCTCCGGCGCACTAGCTCTGGCTAACCAGACCGGTGCTGATATTTACCATGGTAAAGACGCTGACGAGCCTATCGAATATGCCCGCAAGGCCGGTAATGGCGATAAATTTGAGATTGGCAAATGGACACTCGAAGTTATTGCAACGCCCGGCCATACTAAAGACAGTATT
>NZIK01000039.1 GCA_002691625.1 Alteromonadaceae bacterium | reverse complement strand
TTGAGTGCGATCACCGAAGCGCCGGTATCGACCATGAAGCCGATACGGCGGGCACCGCCGCGAGCGGCGGGCTGGGAGGGGGCCCCGCCGGCGGGGCGGCCGCCGCCGTACTGGTAACGATTACAACGGCATCCGGATGAGTTTTCAGCAAAGCCTGTAAGCGGGCAATACCTGCAGGGAGCGCTTTGGTTTGCTGTAAGGCAATCACACTGGCCGACAACCCGGCCTCGGCAAAAGCCGAGTCAGTGGTGGCTAATTTTGCCAGCGGCCGGGTGATTAGATACATAGCGGTTTACTGGTGCAAAGCCTTTAAGATTTCACCAGCGCCCTGCTCTAACAGAGATTCTGCGACCTCTTGACCGAGTTCAACGGCGTTATCGCGGTGACCTCGGGTAGTGGCATATAGAATGGTCGCGCCGTCTGCCGAGCCAACTAAACCAGTCAGTGACAGCGTATCGCCGTCTAACGTGGCAAAACTGCCAATGGGTACCTGACAACCGCCCTCAAGTCGCTCATTCATGGCGCGTTCTGCAATTACCCGTGAAGCGGTGTCGGCATCGTTAAGAGCCGCCAGTAATGCTATAAGCTCGGCGTCGTCGTTGCGGCATTCAATGCCAACAGCGCCCTGCCCCACGGCAGGTAAAGACTGCTCCAGGGGAATAGGCTGAGTAATGCGGTTTTCCATACCCAGACGGATAAGACCGGCACAGGCGAGAATGATGGCGTCGTAGTCGCCGGCATCCAGTTTGGCCAGTCGGGTGTTCACGTTGCCGCGCAGGTCTTTGATGACTAAATCCGGGCGCAGGTGTTTTAACTGACACTGACGACGCAAGCTACTGGTACCAACGACTGCGCCGGCTGGTAATTCATCAATATTGTTATAAGTATTGGATACGAAGGCATCGAACGGGTTTTCCCGCGGGCAGATAGCATGCAGGCCGAATTCCGCCGGAAACTCTACCGGCACGTCTTTCATGGAATGCACGGCAATATCGGCGCGCCCTTCCAGCATGGCAATTTCGAGCTCTTTGATAAACAGGCCTTTACCGCCAATCTTCGCCAGTGGCGTATCGAGAATTCGGTCGCCCTGGGTTGACATGGGCACCAGCTCTACCTTGCATTGTGGGTGATGCTTTAATAACTGTGCCTGGACGTACTCGGCCTGCCACATGGCCAGGGCACTTTTACGGGTGGCAATTCGGATAGTGCGGGAAGACTTCACTGCAATATTCGCCTTTAATTTTGAATTCAATCACAGCGCCAGCTTTGTTGCAGCGACGCTAAAGCGCAAAGTGTAAACGATTTTGCCGATACAGGCGATGTTATACCGCCTGTATTTGATCTACCCCAAACGCGCTTGCAGCCACTGACTGATGGCGTTTATCTCATCCATGTTGACATTATGCTGCATGCGATAGCTCTGCCAGCTTACGTTGTACTGATTTGCCGTGAGCGTATCGTGGGCGGCTTTGCCCATCGCAATAGGGACCACGTCGTCCATTTCGCCATGGGCCATAAAAACCGGGGTTTGTTGATTGGCCGGATGGGCTTCATCGGCCAGTAACTCTGGCTGACACATGTAGGTTGAAAGTCCCATAATCCCGCCCAGTGATTTGCTGAAGCGCGGGCCAAGATGCAGCGCAATGACGCCACCCTGAGAAAAACCAGCGAGGATGATTTTTTCTGGCGGAACGCCATTACTGATCTCTGCTTCGATTAGCTGCTCTACCTGTTCGGCAGACTCTCTGACCCCGGTGAGATCGGCGCGTTTATCAAAATCCATGGACTTAATGTCGTACCAGGCGCGCATTCGCATGCCACCGTTAATGGTGACCGGGCGTTCCGGTGCATGAGGGAACACAAAACGTACACCCAGGGCATCGGGTAACCTTAACTCGGGAACTATAGGCGCAAAACCATGGCCGGAATCGCCCAGCCCATGTAACCAGATAACGGTGGCTTTAATCTCTGAGACCGGATTGGTTTCGATGTAAGGTAGTGCACTGCTCATTGACCCATAGTTCCTTTTGCTGTTGTTATTACAGATTAAAATTAACACTCACCGACCACAGGTACAATGGTCTTACCGGTATTGATGAATATTGTGGATGCGGCGTTTATGTCGACGCCGAGTGTGCTACACTTTCGCGGTATAACCTCATCATAAAAATGAAGCATAGAACACCATTATGACCACACAACTCGGCAATCTGTTTATTTTAGCGGCCCCGTCCGGTGCCGGTAAATCCAGTTTGATAAAAGCGCTATTGTCTAAAGCGCCGGATGTTAACTTTAATCCGAAGCAGGTGTCTGTGTCGCACACTACCCGGGCACCCCGCCCCGGCGAAGTGGATGGTGAGCATTATCATTTTGTCACCCGTGAGCAGTTTGAAGCGCTGATTGCCCAGCAGGCATTCTTCGAATATGCCGAAGTCTTCGGCAATTACTACGGGACGTCCCGCATTACCATCGAAAATACTCTGAGCCAGGGCATTGATGTATTTTTGGATATCGACTGGCAGGGCGCCCGTCAGGTGAAAGCCCTGATGCCTGATACCTGCAGTATATTTATTCTGCCACCGTCTACTGAAACGCTGCGCGAAAGACTGGTTAAGCGTGGTCAGGATGAGCAGAGCGTGATTGATAAGCGCATGGCGGAAGCGGTGTCAGAAATGTCGCATTACGATGAATTTGATTTTGTGCTGGTTAACGATGAGTTTTCCGAAACCTTGCAGGAGTTAAGCTGCATTGTTGAAGCCCAGCGTTTACGCACGGCGAAGCAAAAAGTCCGTCACCAGTCGCTGATTGAGAGTTTATTGAGCGCTGAGTGATTTATTACTACCTAATTGAGTATGGCTTGTTGTATACTACGCGGCCATTTTTTATTATTTTTGTTCGAATCGGAGATTTTCATGGCTCGCGTAACAGTCGAAGATGCAGTAGATAAAGTTGGTAACCGTTTTGATCTGGTATTGGTTGCTGCACGTCGTGCCCGCCAAATCGCCACAGAAGGCAAAGATCCAATGGTTGATGTAAGTAATGATAAGCCTACGGTTATCGCACTGCGCGAAATCGAGAAAGGATTAGTCACTGCTGAAACCCTTGAGCAAGATGACCTGCGTGACCAGCAGGATCAGGAGCACGCTGAGTTTGCATCAGTTGCAAATATTCTGTCTGATCAGTAAATCGGCTAGCCCTCGGAAGCACAAATTGACAGCGCCAGTGTGTCTTTTATAAGAAACACTGGCGTTTTTCGTTGGAAACCGACGCGTTTCACCGTATTCTTGAAAAACGCTTGAAATTATTGGAAATACGCTACACACGTGTATCTGTTTGAAGGGTTAAAACAAAAGATCGCCGAATACCTGCCACCGGAACGGGTTCAACTCGTTCAGGATGCATTTGTATTGGCACATGAAGCCCATGATGGTCAGATGCGATCAAGTGGTGATCCGTACATCACCCATCCGGTTGCGGTGACCAGCATTCTGGCCGACATGCACCTCGACCATGAAACCCTCATGGCGGCACTCCTGCACGACGTGATTGAAGATACCCACTACAGCCAGGAAGATCTGGCCGAAGCCTTTGGCGGCACAGTGGCTGATTTAGTGGAAGGTGTCAGTAAGCTCGATAAGATTGCCTTTAGCAGTAAGCAGGAAGCCCAGGCCGAAAACTTTCGTAAAATGATGATGGCCATGGTGCAGGATATCCGCGTTATCCTGATCAAGCTGGCCGACCGCACGCACAACATGCGTACACTGGGCTCGCTACGTCCGGATAAGCGTCGTCGTATCGCGCTGGAAACCCTGGAAATCTATTCGCCTATTGCCCATCGCCTGGGTATTCACGATATTAAAAATGAACTGGAAGATCTTGGCTTCCAGGCCATGTATCCCATGCGTCACCGTGCTCTGAAATCAGCGGTGAAACAAGCGCGGGGTAATCGTAAAGAGATCATCGAGAATATTCGTCAGGAGCTAGGCACCCGCCTGGAGGGCTACAATATTGAAGCCACCGTAGTCGGCCGTGAAAAACACCTCTATTCTATTTACCGCAAAATGAAGAACAAAGAGAAGATGTTCAATGAAGTCATGGACATCTATGCCTTCCGCATTGTGGTAAATTCGGTGGACGACTGCTACCGCTCGCTAGGTGCTATGCACGGGCTGTACAAGCCCATTGAAACACGCTTTAAAGACTATATTGCGATTCCGCGGACCAATGGTTATCAGTCGTTGCATACCTCTTTGGTGGGGCCTCACGGTATTCCTGTGGAAGTACAGATCCGCACCCAGGCCATGGATCAAATGGCTGATAAAGGGGTTGCTGCCCACTGGATGTACAAAGAATCCAGCGATGGTACCACTGCCCAGCTACGGGCCCGTAAATGGATGCAGTCGCTATTGGAGCTGCAGCAAAGTGCCAGTTCGTCTTTTGAGTTTATTGAAAGCGTTAAAACCGACCTGTTCCCGGATGAGATTTACGTGTTTACCCCGGACGGGCGGATTATTGAATTACCGGCTGGCGCCACGGCAGTGGATTTTGCCTATGCAGTGCATTCTGATATTGGTAATACTTGTGTAGGCGTGCGGGTAGAGCGGCGCAATTATAGTTTAAGCAAGCCGTTACAAAATGGTCAGACGGTAGAAATCATTACCTCACCACGAGCTAAACCAAATGCTAACTGGCTGAATTTTGTGGTCAGTGCCAGAGCGCGCACGCGCATCCGCCAATACCTGCGCAAACAGCGTTCACAGGAAGCCCTGACAATGGGTAACCGCTTGTTACGCCACGCGCTGGGCGCGGTTAAACTGGACGATATCAGTCAGGAGTCGGTCGACCGCGTGGTAGCAGAAACCAAGCATGAATCCTTTGAGGACATGCTGGTGGATATTGGCCTGGGTAATGAGTTAAGCGCTATTGTGGCTCGTCGTCTGTTAGGCGAGAACGAAGATATTCCGGATAAGAAAGGCAATGTGGCTATTCGTGGTACGGAAGGCCTGCTGGTGACTTATGCACGATGCTGCCACCCCATTCCGGATGACGAAATCGTCTCGGTGCTAAGCCCGGGTAAAGGCATGACTATTCACCAGAATGGTTGTCCGAATATCCGTAAGCTGGCAAAAGAAGAGCCGCAGCGGGTACTGCAAATGACCTGGGATGAAGAGCCTCAGGGTGAGTTTAAAGCGTCATTACGTATTGAGCTGTTTAATCATCAGGGTACACTGGCTACACTGACCAATAACATTGCCTCGTGCGACTCAAACATTATTGGGCTGCAAACCGAGGAAAAAGAAAGCAATATCTACTTTGTAGATCTTGAATTAACCACTTATAACCGCGTACATCTGGCCAACGTCATGCGTAAAATTCGTATCATGCCGGAAGTACAACGGGTGTCGCGACACAGCCAGTCGCGACATCATTAATTGAGAAGGACTCATCATGGCAAAGTCGATTATTCAAACTGATAACGCGCCAGCTGCAATTGGTACATACAGTCAGGCGGTCAAAGCCGGCACTACTGTGTACTTGTCTGGTCAGATCCCATTAGTACCAGCCACGATGGAACTGGTATCCCAGGATTTTGCCGAGCAGGCCACTCAGGTGTTCGAGAATATCAAAGCCGTGTGTGAAGCTGCTGGCGGTACCACTAATGATCTGGTGAAAGTAAACATTTACTTACTTGACCTTGGCCATTTCGCCACGGTAAACGAAATTATGTCTAAGTACTTTGCCAAGCCTTATCCTGCACGCGCAGCAATTGGTATTAAAGAGTTACCTAAAGGCGCTCAAATAGAAATCGACGGCGTGATGGAACTGCCGGAGTGATAGCTGTCAGCAGCCATTGATAGCTTAGATAAAATGGTACTGAAAGAAAAAGACCCGCTTGCGGGTCTTTTTGGTTTCTAATGCTTATTTAACGAGAACAATGATGCGACAAAAGTTTTTCTTTATCCTGCTGTGTATATTGCTGCCACTGGGTGTTTCTGCCAAACAGTTAGCACCTGAGGCTAACTCCGTTACCCCGCTGCTAAATGGTATGAAAGTGCCGGCTGTAACCCTGCAATTTCCGGATGGTAGTCCGGTAAGCCTGAATGCGCTGACCATGAATAAACCCGCCATCATTCTGTTTTATCGTGGTGGCTGGTGCCCTTACTGTAATCGTCAGTTTGGCGAGCTACAGACAATTGAAGACCAATTGCTGGAATTAGGCTACCAAATCCTCGCGATTTCACCGCAAACGCCGGCAGCGCTGCAATCTCAGGAACTCGAAACCGAAATCAAAGTTCAGCAGTTGTCAGACGTTAAACTGGATGCCTTGCGTGAATTTGGCATTGGCTTTTATGTAGATGATGCCACTGCACAAAAATATGCCGGCTATAATATTCCCCTGACCAAAGATGAAACCGGTACCCCAGTACTGCCAGCACCAGGCATATTCATCGTAAATCAACAGGGGCTTATCGAGTTCACTTATGTAAACCCTGACTTTAAAGTGCGCCCATCGGCTACACTAATTTTGTCGGTGGCTGAAGCACTGGCCAGCGAGCGTTAATCTGCGTAGCCAATACCGTGGCGCTGCATGTAGTCGAGCAGCGCCAGTGATTCATGGTCGCCGCTGGTTTTTAGTCCCTCACAAACCCCGGCCATATCAGCGGCGTTTTTGTGCTGACCGAGTTTGCGTACACCCTGCAAGCAGTCTACTTTAATCTCAATACCGACAATACCGCGGATCAGTTTTTGCTGGTAGTCGATGAGTGCTGTATCGAGCGTTTCAGGATTGTAATCAGGCTCAAAAGCCTGCATAAGCTCGTTGAGCGCTGCGGGTAATGCCTCATCATTCATAACACTTACCCTGCCTTTGGCATGAACCGCCACATAATTCCAGGTAGGCACATTGGGTTCGCTGGCGTACCACTTAGGTGAGATGTAGGCGTGAGGGCCGCTAAACACGGCAACTACCGGAGTATTATCCAACGCCTGCCAGTGCCGGTTGGCACGCGCCATATGGCCTATCATAAAGAGGCTGTCACCTTCTTGTCTTACCAGCAGCGGCATATGGGTTGTCTGCAGATCGGGCGTGGTTATCAGCGCGAAAGAGTGGGCTTTAATAAAAGCTAACTGGGCTACGGTATCGGTAAAAGAAAACGCCGACGGGACAAACATAAAGACTCTCGAACATCAGGATTGGCCTTTGATAATACGTGATCAGCGAATTTCCACAAAGGGTAAAAAGCGCGGCTGAGGTTCAATGTCAGTGCGTTCAAATTCGCCAAAAGGTGGTGTAGTGAGATCATCCGGGGGCGCCGCGAGCTGATTTAAGTCCACCGCCTGTGCCATGCCGGTGATCCGATCGTCCTGAAGGCTCATCTTGTAGTAAATACCATTCCAGAAGTTAGCGCCAAACTCGCCTTTTTTCTTGTACATAAATAGCAGATCGTGCGCCAGCCAGCTAAAATCATCCGTAGTCACCGTGCGCGGCTGGTCGTAAGGGTAAGGCAGATGACACCACAGCTCGGGGCCTTCCAGGCATTTCATTTCCTTCATCGACAAAAAATAATCGGTAAAATGGTCGTGGTCGATAGTGAGGGTGTAGTGAATCCCTTTAGCTCCGGGGGTGAAGTTGACTCTGCCGATGTCCAGTTGCTCGCCCTTGTTGCCTTTTAATATAATACGCTTCTCACCTGAGAGCGGGTCATTGGCCTGCGCTACAGCGACTGAGTGGCTAAAGCCTGTCAGAGCTAATAGCAGTGTGGTAAGAGAGAGAAGGTTCATGGCGGCATCCGAAAAGTTGATGGTTTATTAACTATAGACTGAGGGGGTTCTGGCGAAAGAGTACTTTAGGCTAATTAAAGTAGTAGCCCGTCCCGAAACCGAGCACAGGATGATTGATGCTCGCAATGGCTAAGCGCTTGATTTAATATGCCCCTAAAAGTAAGGAATGACACTCATATGCGGTCTGAACAGCCTCTTGCTACCATGCCCATTACCCAATTAAAAGGGGTGGGGGCCAAGGTGGCGGAGAAACTGGCAAAAATCAATCTGGTAACTGTGCAGGATGTGCTCTTTCATCTGCCTGCACGCTATGAAGACCGCACCCGTATCTATCCCATTGGCGATTGCTTGCCTTTCACGCACGTCAGTATTCTTGGTGAAGTTAAATCGGCCGATATCCAGTACGGTAAAAAGCGCATGCTGGTAGTGAAACTCTCCGATGGTACCGGCACCATTACGCTGCGATTTTTTCATTTTGGCGCCTTGCAGCGCACCATGATGTCGCCCGGCAATCAGATCCGCGCCTTTGGTGAAGTGCGTACCGGCAAGTGGGGGCTCGAAATGATGCACCCTGAGTTTATGCTGATTGAAGAAGATGCCGCGCCCATGGAAGAAACCCTCACTCCGGTATATCCAACTACCGAGGGCGTAAAACAGCTTACCTTACGCAACCTTACCGAGCAGGCACTGGAAATTCTCAACAAGGGCGGCCTGACCGACTTATTACCCGACGGCATGTATCAGCAACAGGTCAGCCTGAAAGAAGCGCTTACGCTGGTGCATCGTCCGCCACCAGACGTTGCGCTACAGGAACTCGAAAACGGTGAGCACCCGGCGCAGATGCGCCTTATCCTGGAAGAACTGCTGGCTCAGCATTTAAGTGTGCTAAAAGTACGTCAGCAAAGCGATGCACAGCCGGGTATTGCGATAAACGTTGATCATGCACTGGTAGATAAATTACTCGCCGCCCTGCCATTTACCCCCACAGGGGCCCAGCAGCGGGTAACCGCGGATATTCAGCAAGACATGGCGCGCAGCCGACCCATGATGCGGCTGGTACAGGGCGACGTAGGTTCTGGTAAAACCCTGGTTGCCGCACTGGCAGCGCTATCGGCCATTGGCGGCGGTTATCAGGGCGCGCTCATGGCGCCCACCGAACTGTTAGCAGAACAACATGCCAATAACTTCCGGGACTGGCTGGCACCGCTAGGCATTGAAGTGGGCTGGCTGGCCGGTAAATTAAAAGGCAAGCAGCGCGCTGAAGTGCTGGGGCGTCTGGCAAGTGGTGAGGTGCAAATGCTGGTGGGCACCCATGCTATTTTTCAGGAGCAGGTAACCTATGATCAGCTGGCGCTGGTGATTGTTGATGAGCAGCACCGTTTTGGCGTACATCAGCGGTTGGCGCTGCGTGAAAAAGGCGAGATGCAGGGGCGTTTTCCCCATCAGTTAATTATGACCGCCACCCCTATTCCCCGCACGCTGGCCATGACGGCTTATGCAGACCTGGATACCTCAATTATTGACGAACTACCGCCCGGGCGTACACCAGTAAAAACCGTGGCTTTGCCTGACTCCCGCCGCGCGGATGTGATTGCGCGGGTGCGCGAGGCTTGTCAGCAGCATGGGCGTCAGGCTTACTGGGTGTGTACGCTTATTGATGAGTCTGAAGTGTTGCAGTGTCAGGCGGCTGAAGATACGGCCGTTATTTTACAAACCGCCCTGCCCGACCTGAAAATAGGCCTGGTACACGGTCGGTTAAAAGCTGCGGAAAAACAACAAATCATGGGGGCCTTCAAATCTGGAGAGTTGGATTTACTGGTGGCTACCACGGTGATTGAAGTGGGTGTGGATGTGCCCAATGCCAGTTTAATGATTATTGAAAACCCGGAACGGCTGGGTCTGGCCCAGCTTCATCAGTTACGGGGCCGGGTTGGCCGGGGGGCGGTGGAAAGTCACTGTGTACTCATGTACCAAAGCCCGTTATCGAAAACGGCCACCAAGCGCCTGGCGGTATTGCGCGAGTCGAATGACGGATTTTATATCGCCCAGCAAGACCTTGAAATCAGAGGCCCGGGCGAGCTTATGGGCACCCGTCAAACCGGCATCGCAGAGTTAAAGATTGCTGATATTGTACGCGACGCGCCGCTTATTCCACAGGTGCAGGAGATTGCCAACCGCCTGTGGGCAGAATACCCGACCCGGGCGCAGGCCATTATTAACCGCTGGATAGGACAGAAGGAGCATTATGGGCATGCCTGAGTTACCGTATCTGAGGCTTTCAGCGCAGCAATTGGCCGCGCCTTCCGAGGTTGAGCTACAATTAATCTCGCTGACCAGTTCGGTGGGTGTCAAACCCGAGAGTGAGGATTCAGGCGAGCAGTCGCTGGTTTTGGAGATCGTTGACGAGACCCTGCAGTTAATGGATTTGACGGTGGCCAACAGTAACGGCGTGAATGTGGATTTTCTGTCAGGCCAAAGTCAGTATCGGCGCCAGCACGGTGGTGGCAGTAAAGAGCCGGTGGCTAAAGCCGTGGGCATAAAAGCCAACCAACCACTTACCGTTCTGGATGCTACGCCGGGGCTGGGGCGGGATGCATTTGTTCTGGCCGCACTGGGGGCCAATGTAATTATGATTGAGCGCTCACCGGTGGCTTATTTGTTGTTAGCAGATGGCCTGCGTCGTCTCGCCGTGCAGGAACCAGAGCTGGCCAAACAATTTGTGCTATACCATGCCAACAGCTGCGATTACATGCAGCAACTGGCAGCGGGTAGCGTGGATGCAGTGTATCTTGACCCCATGTTCCCCCACCGCAAAAAGTCGGCATTGGTAAAAAAGGAAATGCGCCTGTTCCAGCTGATGCTCGGCGCCGATGAAGATGCCGATTTGCTTTTACCTGCAGCGCTTCATGCAGCCGCAAAGAGGGTGGTGGTAAAGCGCCCTAACAGTGCACCACTGCTGGCCAATCATAAACCTTCTATGGCAATCGCCAGTAAGAAACATCGCTTCGATGTGTACATCAAAAACGTATAAAGCCGTCCTGATAATATTCAAAATGTTGATTTGTATACCGAAATAGCTATATTGGTATTGTAATTTTTGCTGTACAAAGGATGTACATTTAGCTGTTAACCGGTATAGTAAGTATACGATTTGCTCAAATGTCGAAAGGAAGTAACTCGGCAGGCCTGAGCAAATTCACAACTCTCAACCTCGTTATCTGCAAAAGCCAAAGGATTTCTGGAGAATTGCATTGACTGTAACGAATACGAATTCGGTGTGCTTTGTGGTACCCGACAATTGTAGTGCTATAGCGGCTCCTAACTGCTTATTAAAGCAGCTAGTGGAAGCCTGCGGCTATGTTACTGCCTGTGTGGAAGGTGTTGAGAGCCTGCCTGCTAACGCCGAACCAGCACAATTGATTTTTATTGATATTCGGTTAACGGCTAATTTATGTGAGCTTTTAAGCTGCTGTACCCGCAGCGGCCGTTGGGGGTTTTTCAATGTTTCGCCGGGCTCCGTTGATGAGCTCACGCTGTTAATGGCTGGTGCCGAAGGGGTTTTTTACACCACCGACAAGCCAGAGCTTTTGCTGAAAGGCATCCATCGTTTAAATAAGTTCGATGTCTGGTTTAAGCGCGATACCATTAATCGCGCCTTCCGCCAGCTGCGTGATAAGAGCGATCCGGCTGCCGCCATTCAGAATATGGAAGTACAGCAAATGGTTCAGCAGGCGGGTTTAACCAAACGGGAAAAGAATATCCTGCTGCTCGTTTCCAAAGGGGCACAGAATCAGGAGATTGCCGATACCCTGCACATTAGTGTGAATACGGTTAAAACTCACATTTACAGCATCTTTCGTAAAACCAACTCGCGTAACCGGGTTGAGCTTGTTGCCTGGTCGAGCAGTGTTTTCGGCTAATCCCACTTCCCAATTTAATCTGGCTTTTTCTCCGAGTGTTACTTCTTCCATGGGGTTGCAAAGCTGACTCCCTGACGCCTGTTTGATGGCGGCTCTAGTATAAAGGTACTAGTTAAAAAATAAGCAGCGCAGATAACTAGTACATTTTTTGTAAATTACTCTTCCTCGCTAGCAATCCCCTATGGCTTGTGCCAAAAATGAAGGTGGATTGTCGCAGTTTCACAATCGATTCGAAGGAACCTATCACGCTTACCCAGTAAGCGTTTTTTTATTGTTGGAAGCATAATTATGAAAACAAAACTTACCGCATTAACGCTGGCTATGCTGCCTGCGTTGGGCTTTAGTGCTGCTGCAGAAACTGTAAAGTTCAAGGACGATTCTATTATTGTTGTTTATAAAGAATCCGCTACCTCTGCCGACAAGCTGTCGGCACGCGCCCTGGTTGGCGCCAGCATCGCTGACATGAATGCAGATGGGAGAGACGACAAGTTCAGTCATTTACTGAAGGGTCGAATTGCTAAATTTCAGCTGCAAGGCATGTCGGTTAAAGATGCCATTAATAAACTGCAAGCTAACCCAGCCATTGCCATTGCTGAGCCAAACTTTATCTGGTCTATTGACGCAACCCCTAACGACGAATTTTATGAGTTGCTCTATGCCATGAATAATACCGGTCAGACAGGTGGTACACCTGATGCCGATATCGACGCTGCAGAAGCATGGGATATTTCAACCGGTAGCAGCGACGTAGTCGTGGGTGTGATCGACACCGGTGTGCAGTATGACCACCCTGATTTGGTTAACAATATGTGGATGAACCCCGGCGAAATCGCGGGTAATGGCATTGATGACGACGGTAACGGTTACGTTGATGATATTTACGGTATTGATACCGTAAACGGCGACTCCGACCCCTACGATGATCAGGGCCATGGTACTCATGTTTCGGGTACTATTGGTGCAGAGGGGAATAACAGTATCGGCGTTGTTGGGGTGAACCACGATGTCTCTATCGTTGGCTGTAAATTCCTTGCTGCAGATGGCTTTGGTTCTACGGAAGGGGCCATTGCCTGTATTGATTACATGGTGGCACTGAAAGAAGATGGCGTTAACATTAAAGCCCTCAACAATAGTTGGGGTGGTGGCTCGTTTAGTGGTGCGCTTGAGGCCTCCATTCAGGCTGCCGCTGATGCTGACATTCTGTTTGTGGCAGCAGCCGGGAACGATGGAGGGAATAACGATAACAGCCCGCACTATCCATCCAGCTATGAGGTAGATAACGTATTAGCGGTTGCCAGTACCAACCATAACGATGGTGATTCAGGGTATTCCTATGGCCTGGTGTCGGTCGACATGGGGGCACCGGGCACAGATATCGGCTCAACCTATGTAGATGATGGCTACGTTTACGCTTCTGGCACTTCTATGGCCACACCTCACGTTGCAGGTGCTGCAGCACTGGTTTGGTCGGTTAATCCTACGCTTTCTGCGGTAGAAGTAAAAACGCTGCTCATGGAAACCGGTGATGATAATACCTTCCTGACCGGAAGAACGGTTTCAGGAAAACGCCTTAACGTGTACAACGCATTGCTTGGTGCAGACCCTCAACCTAGCTTTGGCTTAGGTGTTGATGATTCGACAATGGAAGTCACGGCGGGCGATACCGCAGAGTTCGTTTTTTCTATCAGCTCTATTGCGGACTGGTCGGGTGAAGTGACCTTCTCGGTAACAGATCCTCTGGGCGGAGCGAGCTTCTCTTCCACCACGGCGATGCCTGGTGACGAAGTGACACTATTTACGCCAACGGCTGACGATACTCCATGGGGCGATTATCAGTATGTGGTGACTGCGGTGAGTGATGACATTGAACGCTCGCAAACTGTTAACTTAACCGTGTTACCAGCGGGCCTGATTGACGTCACTTATTCTAATAACACACCCGTCTCAATCCCGGATAATGATTCGACAGGTATTACATCCACCATCACCGTAGCCGACCCTTATACGGTGTTTGGTACAGAGGTGAGTGTTGATATCACGCACACCTGGATTGGCGATCTGATTGTCGATCTGACTTCGCCGTCTGGTACCACCGTTAATCTGCATAACCGCTCAGGCAGCAGTGATGATGATATTGTTGTAACCTATTCAGTCGACAGCTTCAACGGTGAAATGATGAATGGCGACTGGGTATTATCAATTACTGATAATGCCGGCCAGGATTTAGGGACGCTGAACAACTGGTCATTGAGCTTCCAGGCTCTGGGTGAAGTCACCAACGCGCCGCCGGTTGCAGGATTTGAGGTCAGTACAGATGAGCTAACCGCCACCTTTACTGATACCAGTACCGACACAGACGATGACATTGTTAGCTGGGACTGGAGCTTTGGTGATGGCGGAAGTTCTTCTGCAATGAGTCCGGTGTATACCTATGCGGCAGAAGGTACTTACAGTGTTTCATTAACGGTTACTGACTCAGAAGGTCAGTCTGACACCTATTCAGACTCCGTAACGGTAAGTGAGCCGGCAGATGCCTTTATTATCGCTGACATTCGTCGCTCAGTATTACGACCAAATGGTACGCTGGTGACTTTCCTGACCTGGCGCCCAACACCTGCACCAACTGTGGATATTATTCGCAATGGTGTGGTAGTTGCCACTGTAGCCAATAACGGCCGTTATCGTGATGTTGCCCGTAATGTTACCGATACCGAATTTACTTATCAGATCTGTGACGACCGTGGTTGTTCAGACGAAATGACGGTGAGTTTTTAAATTCGTCAGATAAGTCTGTCTAAAATAATAAGCCTCCGTAACTCGGGGGCTTTTTTATTTCACAATTTACAGATACTGTTATAGTTAAAGGATAATTTACCTAAGACAGCTTGCTGTTAATTATATAATTTCTCTGGGAGAACAACATGATTGATGTGGGTAGCACCCTGCCGGAAGTGACGTTTGGATTGATGAAAGACGGCAAAATGACCAGTCCGCATACTAATGAACTATTCAGCGGTAAACGCGTAGTCCTCTTCGCAGTACCGGGTGCATTTACACCAACCTGCTCTGAAGCACATTTACCTGGTTATGTTGCTCTGGCAGATAAAATTAAAGCTAAGGGCGTGGATAGTATTATTTGCTTAAGTGTGAACGACGCCTACGTGATGAATGCCTGGGGCAAATCTGCTAATGCCAATGAAATTCTGATGGTTGCCGATGGCAATGCGTTTTTTACTAAAAGCATTGGCCTTGACATGAACACCAGTGATTTTGGCGGTATCCGCTCGGTACGTTATTCCATGCTGGTGGAAGACGGTGAAGTGGTAAAACTGAATGTTGAGGATCCAGGTCGCTTTGAAGTGAGTGACGCCGAATCGATGCTGAAAAGCTTATAACGCTGTTTCCCCGGTGTGCTGACAGCGCGCCGGTCTCTGCTGGCGGTGACAGGTAACCATTAGATTATCTGCACCGCTCATTTTTAGGTTTCACAGGATGCGAAGATGTTCCGTAGTTCAGTACAAAAGTATGGCCTGATTGTGTTGGGTTCATTAATGGGGTTATTTGCCTGCTCTGCTGCAAATACTCCCGGGGAAGTTGAAGTAACCGGCGGCAAAATAAAAGGCACCGTTACGGAACAACTGGTGACTTACAAGGGCATTCCTTTTGCCGCGCCGCCTGTTGGTGAGTTGCGCTGGCGTCCACCACAACCGGTAACGCCATGGAACGGAGTGAAGGAGACCACCGATTACGGTAACGATTGCATGCAGCTGCCTTTCCCCAGCGACGCTGCGCCACTGGGTAAAACACCGGCAGAAGATTGCCTGTACGCTAATGTCTGGGCACCTAAAGATGCCGATGGTTCAACGCCGGTACTGGTGTGGATCTACGGTGGTGGCTTTGTTAACGGCGGCGCGTCTCCAGCGGTTTATGATGGCAGCGAATTCGCCAAAAACGGTGTGATATTTGTGAGCTTTAACTACCGTCTGGGACGCTTTGGTTTCTTTGCCCATCCGGCGCTTACGGCAGAAGCCAAAGCCTCTGGCGATATGCTGGCTAACTACGCGTACATGGACCAAATCGCAGCGCTGAAATGGGTAAACGAAAACATTGCTGCCTTTGGTGGCGATGTGAATAACGTTACCATTATGGGCGAATCAGCCGGTGGTGGCTCGGTACATGCCATGATGCAGGCAAAGCAGGTCAGAGGGCTGTTTGATCGGGCGATTATCATGTCTGGCGGTGGTCGTTCACTGTTTGGTAATCGCAAGGTCAGTGAGCCAACGCCGGCGTCTCTGGCTGGGGAACAGTATGGCCTCAATTATGCCGAAAAACACGGCATTACCGGTACCGACGCCGAAGCCCTGGCTGCTCTGCGGGAGCTAAGCCCGGAAGATATCGTTGATGGATTTAACCTGGCCGCATTATTTAACCCCACACCTACAGACAAGCCAACCTGGGCGGGTGGACCGATGCAGGATGGTGAAATTATTACGGCAACTACCGAAGATGCCCTTCGCGATGGCAACGTGGCGAAGGTGGATGTGATGGTAGGCGCAACCAGTCTCGACATTGGTTTTAATATGTTCAAAGACAAAGACGGACTGTTCGCTTCTTTCGGCCCTTACGCCGATGAAGCTCGTGAAGTTTACGATCCCACCGGTGATGTACCGTTCCAGGCGGTGGGCTATTCGGTAGGGCAGGACCGCAGCATGCAGGAACCGGCAAGGTTTGTGGCAGAGCAGATGACCGGACATGGTCAGCGAGCTTTCTATTACCGGTTTGGTACTGTTGCCCAGAGTAATGATAGTCCGGGCGCCCCCCATGCTTCAGATATCCCGTTTTTCTTTAATACGGTAGCAGCCAAGTATGGTGATGCCTTAACCGAACAGGATGCAGCGGCTGCTGAAACCATTCATCAGTATATTGTGAGTTTTGCCAAAAAAGGCCAGCCAGTGAGTGCTGGAGCAGCAGACTGGCAGGCTTACGACCCGGCACAAAGCAATATTCTGAATATGACCCGCAATGGCAAAATGGAGCACGGTACCGATCCATGGAAGGCCCGGCTGGATGTCGTTAAAGCTGCGGTTGAGCAAGGCAATTAAATCAGCTAAACCATATTAACCACGCTTCTCCTGACCTATAATACGCCGGTCAGGAGAGGAGCGTGTTGTTTTGAATAAGTTTGATGTAGTGGTGATTGGGGCAGGTGCAGCCGGATTATTTTGTGCGGCCGAAGCCGGCAAGCGCGGCCGTAGTGTGGCAGTGCTGGATCATGCAAAGAAAATCGGCCGTAAAATCCTCATGTCTGGCGGTGGCCGCTGCAACTTTACCAACATGTATGCCAGCCATGAAAACTACCTGTGCAGTAACCCTCATTTTTGCAAATCAGCGCTTAGCCGCTACACCCAGTGGGACTTCATTTCCCTGGTGGCGGAATACGGTATTGCCTATCATGAGAAGACCTTGGGTCAGCTTTTTTGCGACGAATCCGCCGCCGATATCGTAAACTTACTGGTGAGTGAGTGCCGTAAAGCCAATGTCGAGATTACTACACGCTGTGAGATCCTCAGTGTGAGCAAAACCGATGAGGGCTTTGCTTTATCCACTTCCATGGGCGACTACGAGTGTGCATCCCTGGTGGTTGCAACCGGCGGGCTGAGCCTGCCCAAACTTGGCGCCACGCCCTTCGGCTATAAACTGGCGGAGCAATTTGGCCTTAACGTGTTACCCACCCGGGCAGGCCTGGTGCCCTTTACCCTGCATGAGAAAGACAAGACAATACTGGCTGAACTCAGCGGGGTGGCTATCGATACCTATGCCACCTGTAATGATACGACGTTCCGGGAAAACACCTTATTTACTCACCGGGGATTGAGCGGCCCGGCTATGCTACAGATATCAAGCTACTGGCAGCCAGGCGACATATTGCATATTAATGCTTCACCTACCTTCGATATCGCTGAAAGTCTGGCGGAAGCGCAATTAAAGAATCCTGATTCTTTAATAACAACCTGGTTATCAAAACACTTCCCCAAACGGGTCGCGGCAACTTTTTGCGAACTGAACCGCTGGGACAATAAACCGGTTAAACAGTTAAACAGTAAGGAAGCCGACGCCATCGCTGGATTTTTTGAAGACTGGCAGATTCATCCCAACGGTACCGAGGGCTATCGAACTGCCGAAGTGACTCTTGGCGGCGTAGACACTGACGAGTTGTCATCAAAAACGATGATGAGTAAGAAAGTAGAACAATTATTCTTTATCGGCGAAGTGGTGGATGTCACCGGCTGGTTGGGCGGCTACAACTTCCAGTGGGCCTGGAGTAGCGGTTGGGCTGCCGCGCAGTATGTGTAGTGATCTGAAGTTTGTTTACAGACAACTGTTACAGTAAAGCAGGCTGTTGAGGCGACAGGCTATCTCGAAGGCATTAACTGCGCCTTAAAATGCTCACCAACAGTCCTGGTCAAATATTGCTGAATGCCCGCTGCGGCGCCCGGGTCAGAGAGGTTGACTGCCTCGGATTTAAATCGCCCCATGCCTGCCAGAATGCAGTACCAGGAAGGGCGTAAATACACCAATTGTTCATCGATACTCTCCAGAGCGTCTTCAAACTGACCTTTTCCGTCCCACGCATTGACCAGTAACGTAAGGTTTTCCGGCACGCGGATATCATTTCGACAGGCTTGCCAGTATGGTGAATCGTTGCGGGTATTCAGATAATAATGGGCAACTATATAATCGCGAATACCGTCGAACATCCTGTTCATTTCCGTATTGTATTGAGTGCGGCTGGTAATCGTTACCAGCTCACCTAGCCGGCTCGACAACTGGTAAATACCGTATTGCACCAACATCAGGGCGGTAGCCTCCAGCGGCTCGATGAACCCCTGAGCTAAGCCAATGGCAACACAATTGCCGTGCCAGTGTTCCTGTAGGCGGCCCACGGGCATAGTAAGGTGGCGGGCTGGTGTTTCATCGCTAACCTTGAGACGTTGCCTCAACTCTGCCTCAGCCTGCTCCGGTGAGCAAAAGTGGCTGCCGTAGACATAGCCGTTGCCAACCCGACTGGTTAGCGGGATATTCCACATCCAGCCACAGGATAGGCCTTCGGATCGGGTTTGCGGGGTAATAGCCTGCTGTGGATGGTTATGGGGCGTTGGAATAGCCACGGCGCGGTCGTTGAATAAGCAATCCTGATAGCTTTGCAACGACTGTCCAAGTCCTTGCTTCATCAGGAGTCCGCGAAAGCCTGAGCAATCGATAAACAGTGTGGCAGTCAGGGGGGCGCTGCAATCGGTTTCAAGTTGCGTAATGTGGCCGTTAGTGCACTGCACATTCAGTACATTGCCGGTAAGATGCTTTACCCCCTGCTGTACGGCAAAGCTGCGTAAACAGCTGGCGAGCTTGCCGGCATCAAAGTGATAAGCATAATCAATGTCGCCGCCCAGAGTGGTACTCACCGGCGTTACTGCCGCTTCTGCCATTGTCGCTGCAGAGAAAAACTGCGCCGGCCGGACGGCTGCATTCTGGCCCCGTCGCACCTGGTTACAATTAGCAAAAAAGTGTTCGGCAGTGTCTAAATCAAGCGCGCTGAAGAAGGGGTGAAAATAGCGTTTAAACCGTTCGCTACCGGTCCAGTTACTGAACTCAATTCCCGTTTTGTAAGTAGCATCACAGGCGGGCATCCAGTCGGATTCCTGCCAGCCCAGTTCGGCAAAAAACTGTCTCAAAAAAGGCGTGGAGCCCTCACCTACGCCCACCGTACCAATTTGCGCCGATTCGATAAGCGTAATGCGATAGCGCTGGCTCCACTTAGCTGCCAGGTACGCTGCACACATCCAGCCGGCGGTGCCGCCGCCAACAATAACGATAGATTCGGGCTGTTGAGTGCTATTGGTCATAATGGCTACCGGCTGGTGGATTCGCGAACTATCAGTTCAGGCACAAAGATATCAGCTGGAATCGTGTGGTTCTCGGCTTTACGTTTGCGGGCCTGAAGCGAGCGAATTAATGAAGACGTAGCCCGCTGGGCAATTTGCGCTGTGGGCTGCGAAGCGGTGGTGAGTGGCGGAAACGTTTGGGTTGAAAACGGGCTGTTCTCAAACCCGGCAATGGCCAGCGCTTCAGGCACATCTACACCTTGCATGCGGGCACCGAACAGCGCACCCGCAGCTATTTCATCGTTACAGGCAAATAGCGCAGTGGGCGGCTCAGGCAATGCCAGTAGCTGCTGAATACTTTGCACACCGGTACCGAATGAATAGGTGCCATCAATCACAAGCTCCGGGTCTGCTTTAATGCCATGATCTGCCAACGCCTGATAAAAACCGCGCTGACGTTCGGTGGTGGAATGGTGCTGTTTTTCACCAGCGATAAACGCAATGCGCCGATGACCCTGATCGAGCAGGTGACCCGTAATTTGGCGGGCAGCCTGGTAATCGTCTACCAGCACGCAAGGCTTGTCGTCAGGGGCTTTATCGCCCGATAGCACCCGCACATACTGAATGCCTTTTTCGTCCATGGCATGCAGGACATCAGGCATTTCAGATAGCGGGGGAGACAGGATCAGGCCGGCTAAGCGGGCACTGTTAACCATGTTAACCAGCTCATCGATAATGTCAGGATTGGTGGCGTCGCAGGGGTGGATCAGCAGCTCATAGCCGTTGGACCGACACTCCTTAAGAATACCGTTTTGCATAGCCAGAATGTAGTAGGCATTGGGGTTGTCGTACACGTAACCGAGCACATAGTTGTCACGGCCAGCCAGATCGCGCGCCGCTTTGTTCGGTCGATAATCCAACGCGTCTATGGCCTGCTGCACTTTTGCCAGGGTGTCTGGTTTTACGGTCCCTTCGTTATTAATCACCCGGGAAACGGTTTTAATGGAAACACCGGCGTATTGAGCAACACTTTTTATTGTGGCAGACATTATGCCTCCAGAATAATTTTTAAACAATTTTTTGCATATATTTATCAATAGCTTACGTAATGCACACGCCGAATAGTAAATAAATATGTTTGCAAAGGTTAATTCCTTGTTGTAGCTTAACACTCAATGACAGCGCTGTCATTAGCCAAATTATGACTAGTGAACGCGACTGTCATTTTATTTACGAGTAAAATGACAGCGTTGTCATTATAGTGAGAACAAGGACTTGAGTGATGCAAAAACACAGAATAACTAAATTAACTCGTGGGCTTCGTCTGGCACTGGCAGTCGGTGCAGTAGCGGCAACTTCAACGCCGGCTGTCTTTGCACAGGAAGGCGCGGATAATACCGAAGTAATTGAAATCCGTGGTATTCGGGCAAGCCAAAAAGAAAATATCAACACCAAACGCTTTTCCGACGGCGTGGTGGATGCCATTACCGCCGAGGATATTGGCAAGTTCCCGGATAAGAACGTGGCCGAATCGTTGTCACGTATTCCGGGGATCACTATCGACCGTGATTTCGGTGAAGGCCAGGGCGTGACCATCCGTGGTGTGCAGCCCGACCAAAACCTCACATTACTGAATGGCCAGGCTGTGGGTACCGCACAATGGTTCGTGCTGTCTGATGCAACCCGTAACTTTAACTTTGAGATCCTGGCTTCTGAAATGGTTGCCGGTCTTGAGGTGTATAAATCCTCCCAGGCCGATTTAGATGAAGGGGCGCTGGGTGGTACGGTAATTCTGCGTACCCGCAAACCGCTGGACCTTGATGCCAATACCTCGCAGGTGTCTATTGAAGGTCAGTACAGTGATAACGCAGAAACTACCGATCCGTCGCTATCTGGCTTATACAGCTGGAAAAATGATGACGGTACGTTTGGTTTACTGGTTTCAGCCAGCTATCAGCAACGTACCGTGCAGCGCGAAACCAACGAAGATTTTGGCTGGTTTGGCCCCAGCATTCCGCGTATTGACCCGCTTATCGAAGCGCCACAGGGTGCCAGTGAGCGTGGTGCCATTCCATGGGGAATGGGTTCTGCTTTGTTTAAGCAGGATCGTAAACGTAAAGGCTTTGATATCACCGGTCAGTGGCTGGTAACAGATAATCTGGACTTGTCTTTGCACTATATGTCGTCGGTAATGGAAGCGGATAACGTTAACTCCAATCTTATCGGTATCCCGTTCAGAGGCGTGGCGTTCTTAGGTACAGATACTAATCCAGGTTCGGTAAGTAATGGTATTGTTGATTCACTGGCGGTGACTGGCGTACCAAATCGTCCGGGCTGGGCGCGTCATATTGCCTACGACAATATCTTCCGTGACGGTTCAGAAATGTCTACCGAGGTGCTGGATTTAGAGGGTACCTACACCATGGAAAATGGTGAGCTGCACTTCCAGTTAGGTACCACCAGTGGTGAAGGAACTAACAATGACTTCTTCACTGAGTTCTGGGTAACCCCTGATGATGAGCGTGCGTCATTTGATTTTTATAACCAGGGTGGCACTAATCCGTATATCGACTTTGTCAGCGCCAGCCCCTGGTTGGCTAACCCTGGCGATGAAATGTGGTTAGGCGGTATCTTCGATCAGGAAAACAGCACTGAAGATAAAGAAGACTACCTGCAGTTTGACTACAGCCACTTTGTCGAGTGGGGCGCCATTAACGAAATCAAATCGGGTATGAAATTCCGCGACCGTAGCTTCTCACAGCAACGTTATCGTACGGATCTGGCCAATCTTGCCCCCACCGGTGAAGGCAGCCTGGGGCCGGCGAGCGAATTCTGGAGCGGCGACATGGTGAATGTCAGTCATTCACAAACCAATGGCGTGGCGGCGAGCTATTTTATGCCAGACAAAGACCTGATGTACTCAGCGTTATACGACGTTTCGGAGTGTAATGAAGGTAATGCAGGCAGTCTGTGCCGTAATAGCAATGTGTTCCTCAAAGATGCGTCGTTTGATATTGAAGAGAGCATTACCGCCTTATATACCATGGCAAAATTCTCAACCGACGATCTGCGCGGTAACATTGGTATTCGCTATGTGGAAACCGACTCAACCTCAAATGGCTTTGATTTAAACTCTGGCCAGGACGTCGCGTATGACAGCGAGTATAAAGAGTGGCTGCCCAGTGCAAACATTGCTTACAACCTGTCTGAAGACGTTATCTTACGTTTTGCCGCAGCACGTGTGATTACCCGCCCGGCACCTTTCCAACTGGCGCCTGCGGTGAATCTTACCCCGGAAACCAGTTCAGGCTCAGCGGGTAACCCGGCGCTGAATCCGTTAACGGCCAATCAGTTTGAAACCGGTGTGGAATGGTACTTTGACAGTGCGTCACTGGCGTCAATTACGTTCTTCAGAAAAGACATCAGCGACTTTATCTTTACCAAAACCGTGGCTAAAGAAATTAACGGTCAGCAAATTAATCAGCTGAGCACCCCCGAAAACGGTGGTAAAACGGCACTGGAAGGCTTTGAGTTCCAGCTTCAGCACGCCTTTGAGAACGGCTTTGGCGGGTACTTCAACTATACCTATACCGATCTGGATGATGCCGAAATTGACGAAGCTGCACCGGTACTGGATGATGACGGTAATATTATTGGGGCCACACTCACCAGCCGCACGGTGAGCTTCCCCAATACGTCGAAGAACTCGTTTAACGTAGGCGTTTATTATGAAACAGACCAGTACAGCGCGCGCCTGAACTACAACTATCGTTCTGAGTACTTCATTGCTCAGGCCGAAATTGGTACCCAGTATCGCGATGAACAAGCGCAACTGGATGCACAGTTTAGCTGGCAGTTTAATGACAACGTTACGTTTAAAGCGGAAGCCTTAAACCTGACCGATGAAATCTGGGAAAACTACTATGTGCGGGAGTCTGATGGCGCTCGTCTCGGTGGCACCCAGAGTGCGAATGGCCGACGCCTGTTTGTTGGTGCGAGCATGAGTTTTTAAGTAACCACCGCTGGCCGGTTACGTGCCGGTCAGCGGCAGTGTTGGCTGAACGACATTATTTATCTGTACCTTAACCCACCACAAAGATGTTCAATGATGATCAATACCCTAATTAAATATTGCCTGGTCTGCACTGTAGCGAGCTTAAGTGCCAGCGCGGTGGCTGTTACCCAGCACGAACTTAATCAGTTAGGCCGGACGCTGGATGTGCAATATCAGGTATTGGATAACACTGAGCAGACAGCTTGTGAGTCAGAACAAATTGCCGGACGCTGTTTCAGCGCCCAAATTCGATTGCAAACCGAGGACGTTGCGCTAACCAAAGGAACGGTGATCCACTTTAGTCACATTACCCCTATCGCAGCGGTACAAAACAGTGCCGTTAGCATCAGCCATATCAATGGCGATCACCATGAGATGCATATTACCCGCACGATACCCGCTGATACTACCGAGACTATACGCATTGCGGCACCTGCCTGGCATGCAGCCCGGTCTGACATCATGCCCAATTACTACCTGGTAGCTGATGCGCTGGCGCCGGTAGTTATCGATAGCACTGTGCAACAGGCTGAGCGGGGCTCTGGTTTACCGGTGAACGCGCATGCCGGCAGCTGGACTAAACCAAAGCAGTATCGTCGCAACGCCGATGATGTATTGCCGCTGGAGACCAGCAAGGCACAATTTGCTGACTTGCCTGAGCAATGGCCTCTAGTGACTGCAAACCGCGTTGTGCCAAAGGTAAAACAGCGCCAGGACAGTCTGCAAAAGCGCCATTTAACAGGCATTAAATTACCCTCTGATGCTGTGCATTTAGCGCCCTGGTTACCGCTTGTTGAGCAACTGGGCCTGCCAGTTGGTGAGCAGCAGGAAACTATCAGTATTGTTATCGCCAGACAGCAGTTCAGCGGGCTCGAACACTATGCATTGCGCATTGAGGAGCAGGCCATCACCCTGACAGCGGCATCAGATAAAGCGGCAGGCTATGGCTTACTCACGCTGGCTCAGTTGCGCGACCCGCAAACTGGCCAGGTTCCGTTAACGACTAGTGCCGACGCGCCTCGCTTTGCCTTTCGCGGTGTGCATTTCGATATTGCCCGTAGCTTTACCGGCTACGACTCAATCACCATGCTGCTGGAGCAGATGGCGATATTAAAACTCAATAAGCTTCATTTGCATGTCAGTGATGATGAGGGATGGCGGCTTGAAATCCCGGGCTTGCCCGAGCTTACCGAGGTGGGCGCTTACCGCTGTCACGACGAGTCCGAGCGGCGTTGTCTTATGCCACAGCTAGGCTCCGGGCCACATCGAGATGCCGGGGTGAATGGTTATTTGAGTGTGCAGCAGTATCAAAATCTGTTGCAGCTGGCTAACCAGTGGGGCATAGAAGTGATCCCATCGCTGGATATGCCGGGCCATTCCCGGGCAGCAATAAAAGCAATGGAAGCACGCTATCACCGCCTGATGGCCGAGCGCAAACCGGAGCAGGCTGAAATGTATCTGCTCACTGAATTCAGCGATAAATCGGTTTATTCCTCTATTCAGCACTACAACGACAATACCCTTAATCCGTGCTTACCTTCAACGTTTCGGTTTATCGATAAATTGCTGGCAGAACTCAAAGTGATGCATCAGCAAGCGGGGGTGCCACTCCACACCTACCACATTGGCGCCGATGAAACGGCTGGCGCCTGGACCGAATCGGCCGCTTGTCAAGAGTCGGGCATTGCCCCCCACGACATCGCCAAAACCTTTATCCAGGAAATCATTAAACTGGGTAATAACAAGGGGCTGGTAATGGCTGGCTGGAGGGATGGCATGATGGAAGCCTTACCGGCCTTGCCGAATGCCAACGTGTATGTGAATGTTTGGCAAACCCTGCCGGCAGGTGCAAGTAAAACGGTTAGTCAGCTAGCCGCAAGCAATACGCCGGCGGTGCTGTCACTCCCCGATGTACTCTATTTTGACTTTCCTTATCAGAACGATCCGCTTGAGCCTGGTTATTACTGGGGCGCGAAGTCGGTGTCGCTAAAGCGGGTCTTTGGCTTTATGCCGCAGTATCTTGGCCAGCACGCACAGCTTTGGACTGACAGAATGGGTCAGCCCTATGCCGACGAACCCGCACAGGAGGCGACACATGTACTGGGTATGCAGGCCCAGCTCTGGACCGAAATAACCCGCGATCAGCGCAGCGTGGAATACATGCTCTTTCCCCGTTTACTGGCATTTGCAGAGCGCGCCTGGCATCAGGCCGCGTGGGAGGGCAAGGTGAGTCAGGCGGAGTTTTTGCCAGCGCTCAATCGCGACTTTACCGAATTTACCCAGGTGGTGGCGAAGCGCCACTATCCACGGCTGGTACAAGCGGATATAAATGTCCGAATACCGCCACCGGGTTACCACATCGACGCACATCATAAATTGGAATTGCGGGCCGCCATGCCAAATCTGAAGCTGGAATACAGCGCAGATGCCATGACCTGGCACACCTACACCGGCGCTGTGTCGGCAAACAATATCCATTTTGTGCGAGCACGTTTAATTAACAGCCCTCACACCAGCCGAATTATTGCCGTGGAGCCCTAAGCAGCATGCTGACGACAGACCATAATTATATTTATATCGCTGCCCACAAGCGTAATTCAGACCATTGGTGCCGGGGCAACGACTGCAAGTTGAGAACAATTAACTATGAAAAGTAACACGTATTTTATTGGTGTTGATGGTGGAGGGAGCCGTTGCCGGGTTCGCCTTGAGGACCAGCACGGCGAGTTGCTGGCGACTGCCAGTAGCGGCCCGGCTAACATCATGCGCAATGCCAATGTAGCCGAGGCGTCAATTCGCCAGGCCTGTGCCCAGGCTATCGAGCAGTGCGGGCTGGATATTACCTTCGAGCAGGTAGTGTTGTGTGCGGGCCTTGCCGGCGCCAATATTGCCGGGGCCAGCCAGGCCTTTCTGCAACGGCAGTTGCCCTTTGCGCGGGTGCACCTGGTGAGCGACCTGCACGCCGCCTGCGCCGGTGCACACCGGGGAGAGTCTGGTGCGGTGATTGTTTGTGGTACCGGTTCGTCGGCTACCCGTTACGTCAACCGCACTTTTACCGATTTTGGTGGGCACGGCTTTCCTATTGGCGATAAAGCCAGCGGTGCCTGGCTGGGGTTACAGGCCATTCAGCATACCTTGCTTGGCTACGACCATCTCGCGCCTCGTGATGCGGTATTTAACGTAGTTAGTGCGCACTTCAACAGTGAACAGGCCGAAGACATTGTGCAGCAGTGCAGTGGGTTTAATTCTAACGATTATGCGGCCGTTGTGACCGCGCTGGTGCCCTTGTACCAAAGCGGTAACAGTGTAGTTGCTGGTTTTATTGATGAGGGCCGTCACTATTTGCAGCGCCTTGCTGAACAAGCTATTGGCAATAGCGAGCTCGAACTATGTTTGATTGGCGGGCTGACCGCCGTTTACCAGCCATTGTTAAGTGAAGCGATACAGCAGCGGCTCCAACCCTGCGCATACAGCCCGGAGCAGGGCGCAATCTTATTGGCAAAACAAGCAGTAACAGCCGGAGAGGGACAATGACACACAGTATTATGGCACAGGAGGCCCGTCAGGCCGCCACAGTAATTGCCGATCAGCTTAAACACAACAAGCCGGTATGCGACAAGCTTGCCGAAACCTTACGTACGTTGCAGCCGAGCATGATCATGATGATAGCCCGTGGCTCTTCTGATCATGCCGGGGTCTTCGCCAAATATCTCTATGAAGTGGAGCTGGGTATCCCGGTGTGCGCTGCCGCACCTTCGGTATCGGGGATTTTCAATAAGCAACTGAACCTGAAAAATGCGCTTGTGATTGTGATTTCACAGTCAGGACGTAGCCCGGATATTCTGCATCAGGCCAAATTTGCCCGCCAGGGCGGTGCTTATTCGGTGGCATTGGTAAATGATGAGACTTCACCGCTGGCATCCATTTGTCATGCCGTTTTACCTATACGCGCGGGCAAAGAGCAGGCGGTGGCAGCAACCAAGAGTTATCTGGCCAGTTTATCGGCGTTGCTGCAGTTATGTGCGGTGTGGTCCGAGAACAAAGCGCTGGAAGCATCGCTTGTTGATTTGCCTGTGGCTATGCAAGCCGTGTGTGAGCAGCCTCCACAACTTAAAACCGAACATTTGCAGGGCGTTCAAAACTGCATAGTGTTAGGGCGCGCCTTTGGCTATGCGATCTCCAGGGAAGTGGCGCTTAAACTAAAAGAAGTGCTGAGCATCCATGCCGAATCATTCAGCAGTGCAGAGTTTATTCACGGGCCGGTAACCCTGGCTGAAAAGCCGTTGCTGATTATCGATCTGGACATTCCCGATGAGTCGCAGGCTTTCCATCATAAGATGTCAGACAATGTACGCCAGCGCGGGGCTAACATGGTGAAAATGGACTGTGCCAACACGACCTTGCACAAAAGAGTGGTACCCTTACTGTTAATGCAGCGTTTTTACCTGGATATTGAACAGGTGGCGATGGAAATGGGCCTCGATCCTGATACGCCGCCGGGGCTCAACAAAGTAACGGAAACCGTATAAATGAAGATGTGTGTACAACGGGTGATTACCCCAGAAGGTGTGCTGGATAACACCAGTATCACTGTTGAAGATGGGATTATCGTGGCCATTGAGCCGGCGGGCGATAAGCCAGTGCAGTCAGGCACGCTAATGCCGGGGTACTTTGATACCCAGGTGAATGGCGGCGGAGGCGTACTGTTTAATCAACACCCTGATGCTGAGAGTCTGAATAAGCTGGCCAGTGCGCATTTACGTTTTGGTACTACGTCAATGTTACCCACCCTGATAACCGATGGGGAGGCGGCTATGGCCAGAGCGGCGGATGCCATTGCCGAGGTCATCGCCAGCGACCATCCCACTATCGTTGGGGTGCACTTTGAAGGGCCATTTCTTAACGTAGCCAAAAAAGGCGTGCATGAAGCAGGCTTTATTCGTCACCCCAAAGACAGCGAGCTGGCTATCTTAACTCGTCCGGATTTAGGAAAGGTACTGGTGACTGTAGCGCCGGATACTGTGGACGTTGGATTTATTCGCGAGTTGGTGGCTGCTGGTGTGGTAGTGGCGTTAGGGCACAGCAATGCCACCTATGAGCAGGCGGTAGCGGCATTGGCTGCAGGCGCAACCGGTTTTACACACCTCTACAATGCCATGTCAGCGTTGCAATCCCGTGCGCCAGGAATGGTTGGCGCGGCGTTAAATCAAAGTAATGCCTACTGTGGCCTGATAGTGGATCATCACCATGTGCATTCCCAAAGCGCTGCGCTGGCGATAAAAACTAAAACCGCACAACGAATTATGCTGGTTACCGATGCCATGGCCCACGTAGGCACCGACATCACTGAACTGGCCTTTTTTAGTACCGTTATCGAGCGGCACGGCGATAAGCTGGTTACACCGGAAGGAACATTGGCTGGTTCTTGTCTTGATATGCATACCGCGGTGTTGAACAGCCATCGTGACCTGGGCTTTTCATTAGCCGAAGTCAGTACCATGGCCAGTCTGACCCCGGCCCGTTTTATTGGCAGAGAGCAACAACTTGGCAGTATTGCTGTCGGGCAGACGGCCAATTTATTATTGCTCGACGAAGCGCTGAACATTGAGACCATTTGGCTGCGCGGCAAGGCCGTTGCAAACGGAGAGATAACCCTATGAATACGCAATCTGTTGCCCGGCAGGGTAGTCGCAGTTTAATGCCGATACTCACCATTGGTTTACTGTTTTTTATCTTTGGTTTTGTCACCTGGCTCAATGGCGCACTGATCCCTTTTTTGCAAATGGTATGTGAACTCAGTGAAATGGAAGCACTGTTTATTGCCTTTTGTTTTTATGTTGCCTACGTGGTGATGGCCCTGCCGATGGCTAAAATCCTCGAGCGTACCGGCTATAAAAAGGGCATGTCGCTGGGGCTGGCAATGATTGCCGGTGGCTGCTTGTTGTTTGTGCCGGCAGCGTTGAGTAAAACCTTTATTATCTTTTTGCTGGCCCAGTTTGTAGTGGGCTCCGGGCTGACCATTCTGCAAACCGCCTCGAATCCTTTTATTGTGCATCTGGGCTCGCCAGAAAGTGCCGCGGCGCGCATTGCGTTTATGGGATTACTGAATAAATTTGCCGGCGTATTAGCCCCTTTAATTTTTACCGCGTTAGTTTTGGGTGATTTTGGCCATGTCAATCAGGTATCACTGGCGCAAATGAGCGAGACCGAACGGAATATCCAGCTCAACGAGATGTCTTTTAAGCTGATTCAGCCGTATATCGGTATGGCCGTTGCGCTGGGAGTGTTAGCGCTGGGGTTAATGAAAGTGAATCTGCCGGACATTCGTTTTGACGATGAAACCACGGCTAGCGAGGTGTCCGGCTCAGTGATGCAGTTTCCCCACCTGGTGCTTGGCGCTGTCGCGCTGTTTTGCTATGTGGGTGTCGAGGTTATAGCCGGCGACACTATTGGTTTGTATGGCTCATCGTTGGGGGTTGCTAATGCGACCTCACTCACCTCTTTTACCATGACTGCCATGGTAGTGGGTTATGCGCTCGGTCTGGTCTGTATCCCACGGATTATATCTCAGGCTGCGGCACTGCGTGCTTCTGCTGGTTTAGGGCTGGTACTGACGGTGGCAATTTTGCTGGGCTCGGACGATTCGACATTGCTATCTTCCTTGCTGTGGGGCTGGATGGGACTGCCCCTATTACCGGATACCATCGCCATGATTGCGCTGCTTGGTTTGGCGAATGCCATGGTATGGCCAACTATCTGGCCACTGGCTCTGGCCGGGCTGGGTAAGTTTACCCCACAAGGCTCTGCCATTCTGATCATGGGGATTGCCGGTGGTGCAATTTTACCACTGGCCTATGGTGGCCTTGCCGATATGCTGTCGTCGCAAATGGCCTATGTGATTATGATCCCGTGTTATTTGTTTATTGGCTACTACGCCATCTTTGGCCATAAAAAAGCAAGCTGGTAATTGCAGCCTTTAACTGCGTTAATGCAGTGGAATCAGTGTGTGACCTCTTGCCCCGTTTGCGGGGCTTTTTTGCCAGGGCTAGGCTTCGTTTGCTATTTTTTTGGTATAGGAAACTACCTGATTTCGGCCAGCGTTTTTGGCTTTGTAAAGCGCTTTATCGGCTTGACTGATCAGGCCATCATCGGAAATACCCCGGGAAATCGTAGCAACACCTATACTGCAGGTAATAATAATGTCATTTGTGAGAGTCATTGCTTCTACTGCAATGCGGATCCTGTCAGCCAGCTCACAGGCCTGCTCGGCAGCGGTTTCGGGCAAAATGACTAAAAACTCTTCGCCACCGTAACGGCCCACAGAATCTGTTTTTCTGATGTTATCTTCGATGCATAGCGCCAGGTCATGTAATACTTTATCGCCGGTTTGGTGACCGTGGTTATCATTGATGTCTTTAAAATGATCCACATCGATCATCAGTATTGAAAACGGATGATGATAGCGCTGATATGCCATATAGCAGCGACTGAGCCGGTCCATAATGGCAAAGCGACTGGCAATACCGGTTACAGTATCGGTATTGGCCTGACGTTCAAGTTCAAGGGTACGCTGCTTTACTTTTTCTTCCAGTGATTTGTTGGATTCTTCGAGCTCAGCTCTGAGGTTTTCCAGCTCGGTGTTGCGCTGCTTTAGCATATCAATACTGGGAATATTGATCAGTGTTGGCATTAGTCGCCATAAGCAAACCGCCGTAACGATCGAGATTACGCCCGTAGCAAACTTAATGACACCCTCAATAAAGTAGTAGCCGTGCCAGACATTAATCAGGCCGGCCAGGTGTGAAGCACCACAAAAAGCAATGAAGGCAGCAAATAACAGGGCTATACCGTTAAAATTAAGATCTTTACGTTTATGTATAAAATAAAAAATGCCAAATGGGATGAGCGAGTAGGCCATCACCGTTAACAGGTCGCCGCCAAGGTGTAAAAATAACAGATCCCAGCGCCACAACAGGCAATGCCCGTGTGGCATCAGGCTGCCATCAAATATTCGATCCAGCATACCGCCTCCGCTTTATCAGCATCAATGCCGTTGGTTGTTAAACCCTAAGGCGCGCTTAATTTCTTTTGTCGTTCCATTGAGCTTAATGCTAAATCGCCATATCAGCCAAAATATGTGGCAATTTTTTCTGCGCTCAGGAGAATAACGCGGCGACTTCTTGCCAACGAGCTTCGCTCTCGGCGACCAGTAATTTACCTGTGATCTGGGGGGAATACTGAGTGCCATCAAGCATGCGAGCCACCGCTCCGGCCTCCTGACTGATCAACAATCCGGCTCCGTGGTCCCACAGGTTGAGCGTACCCTGAAAGATAACAAAGGCGGTGGCGCCGGTGTTAAGCAATCGGTATTCGGCCGCAGCACAGCGGTAGTCCATAACTCTGCCCATCTGCATAACAGCCTGTACCGCTTTTTCTCTGTCTGCGCCTTTAGAGACGCCAAATGAAAAGCAGCCCATGGTTTCACAGAGTGGCAGGGAAGCCTGCTGGCCTGCCTGCAGAGGGCGGTCCTCACCTTGTACCCGGTCACATGCACCCTGACCTTTTATTGCCCACAGGTAATCGCCGCTGATGGGCTCCAGGATGAGTCCGGCGACGATTTCTCCATAACTGGCGACACTCAGCATCACGCCAAAATTTACCGAGCCATTGGCGTAGTGCCAGGTGCCATCGATAGGATCTAACACAAAACTCAGCGCCGCAGAATGAAACTTTGCGAGGGCTACCGGGTTGTGGTAGACACTTTCTTCTCCAATAAGCAGTGCATCGGGGTACAGGTTGCTTAGCTTGTTAAAAATAAATGCTTCGGCCGCCTGGTCGGCTATGGTAACCAAATCATGATGATTGCGCTTTTCTGCTATCTGGCCGCTGGCCAGGTTTCTGAAACGGGGCATAATTTCTGAGTCTGATGCTTCCTGGCATATTTTAGCAAGTTGGTGTAGTTCGCTGGCTGTGATCATCATTATCCTGTTGCATTGGGAGGCTGGTTATATACTGCCAGGATAAATCCTGTTCGACAGTAGTTATCATGGAGAGTTTTTAAATCCCACGGATACTAGGCTACAATGCCAGACCGATTTTTCACTAGAATTACAATGTTTAATAAATTGCTGTTATTGCCCGTTAAGGGATTGGTTACTATTCTGCCGTTTGCCATCACAATCTATTTTCTGGTGTGGCTGGTCAGTTCTACCGAAGCTTTGTTATCACCGCTTATTCCTGCCCGGTATTATTTTCCAGGACTTGGCGTGGTGACGGTTATTCTGGCACTAACGGCGATTGGCATTCTGATTAATGCGTATTTGTTTAACTGGATCATTCTGCTCGGCGAGCGCGTTTTTGCCCGCGTACCAGTGGTTAAAACCCTGTTCGGCGCAGTGCAGGATGCCGTTGAACTGTTTGAGGTAAAAAAGGAAAAAGAAGCCAAGAAGGCGGTTGCGGTTGAACTGGACAATGGCATTAAGCTGGTGGGTTTTATGACCAGTGAAAAAGTTGCCAATAAGCTCTTTCCCGGTGAGGAAAAAGTGGCCGTATATTTGCCCTTAAGCTATCAGATTGGTGGCTACACGATTTACCTTGAGCGCAGCAGGATCACTGAGCTGGATATCGACGTTGAAACGGCGATGCGAATAGCGGTGACCGGCGGTAACTCGATTGAGAAAGACGCTAAATAGACTTTAGCTAAGTGTCTTCTCAGGCTCGACATCGGAGTGACCAAATATGAAGAAAACTATCAAAAAGCTCGATAACAACGTGGTTAAAGCGCTTACCCTGGCCTGTGAAACCGCCAAGGACTGGGAAATCGGTTTCCAGTGGCTCACTCATACTGCCCGTTACGAGCAGTTTCCGGGAAGTCTGATGGTCACCTGTGTATTTGAACACGACGAAGACGTACGGCAGCTAGCTATTGACGAAAACGATAAAAAGCTTCGTCAGTTGATTCAGCAGCATTTGTTGAAAGTAGGGATAAAGGTAAAGGATATCCGCCGTCATGTGTGCTTCGATAGTGAAGAGAGCTGTGAGCGTGAACACAACGGCGAGTGGCAGAAAAGGTTAGTTCACTGCTAATTAAAGAGCACTTTGAAGTGCTGTTTCGCCACATAGAGCTGAGCGGGGTCCAGGGGGGCCTCACTGCCACCCCTGGGCGCTATCGGCACCCCAACAAAAAACGGATACTTCAACCACTATTAAATATCGCCACTACTGTCACACCTTATCAGGTTGCCGTTTCTAATTAGTAATTCATGTTTGGTATTAAATAAGGAAATCACTATGAATCATGCAATCCACAATAAACCTACTTTTTCGAAAAATATGCACCGGCTTTTATTGCCGGGAGTTGTGCGTTTGTTGCGGTTATGGCCGCCAATGCGGCTTTTGCGCAAAGCATTAAGCTGATGATCTTTGGCTGTTGGGCAAAGGCGAAGCACCCGTCTTATTCAGGGCGGGGGCTTGCTGTTATCTTGCGGTCACCATTACCCGTCTGGTTTTAAAGGGGTAGAGTAATCAACACATTCCTGGCTAAATAGCGTAACCTATAGGCCCTCTTATTTTGTTTAGAAATTAGCTTGTGACCTGGATCTTTTTCACCCTGATGGCGGTGTTTTTTCAAACGTTTCGCAATGCCATCCAAAGTAAACTCAGCAGCTCAGTGCCCACTGCCGGTGTCACCCTGTCGCGATTTCTTTTCGCGCCCCCCATTGTGGCGGGTTATGTGATCCTGGTGTCTGTTGAAGAGGGCATTGGCGTGCCACAATTTACGCCTCGCTTTTGGCTGTTTATTGTTTTAGGCGCCCTGCTGCAGATTGCTGCGACCTCACTGATGGTGGTGTTATTTAAACAGAAGAACTTTGCCGTGGGCGCCGGGCTGGCAAAAAGTGAAGCGCTGGTGGCCGGCGTAGTGGGCATGTTGTTTTTCGGTAGCGACCTTAGCCTGCTGGGTTGGCTGGGTATTCTGATTGGGGCGGTGGCCGTATTTGTGCTGAGTGGCTGGCGTCGGGGGGGCGACTTATCGGCTAAAACCGTGGCTATAGGGTTGGCTTGTGGAAGCTGTTTCGCGCTGACATCCCTGTATGCGCGCGAAGCGAGTCATGCGTTAGGATTGCCCTATGTACAGGCTGCAGGCTGGGTGTTGTTCTGGGTACTATCACTGCAAACGGTTTTATTGTGTACATTTATCACCGCCAGACAACCCGATACGTTTAAAAAGCTCGCTGCCCGCCCGGGGCTGGTAATTGCGGCAAGTGTCACCAGCTGCATTGGCTCGATTGGTTGGTTTACCGCAATGGCCATGCAGCATGTTGCTTACGTAAAAACCCTGGGTCAGCTGGAAGTGCTTACTACCATGCTCATTACGATTGTATGGTTTAAGCAACCTGTAAGGCGTCATGAGTTTGTGGGGTTGGTACTTATTGGTTTGGCGGCCATACTGGTTATGTGGACCTGATCTCGCATTCCTGCCCGGACCACGCTAGGCTAAGAGTACTGTGAGTGATAAAGGAAAGACATTGCCCGACTATACCGACCCGGTGCTGCTCGAAGCGTTGACTGAATTAAAAGCGGTGTTTGACGAAGGTATTTCTGAATACGAGTTAATTAAACAACTGCAACAGCCGCCCTGGCTGCTGTTTGATGGCGTAGCGCTTAGCGAGCCACTGGCAATGTTTCGCTGCCATTTTGTGCTGTTTAATGCCCTGTACTCGTTAAGTGAGGCGTGGCGCCAGCAAGGGCTGGGCGAGCTGGATATCCACACTCTTCGTATCAGACTGAAACCCGCTACTGAATTTGAGGCAGGGATAACCGGCCACGACGGACTTAAGGCTTACTATCTGAACTGGGATAACTTTACCGACACCAATGGTGCCGATGTGGAGGCTTTGCTGGATGATTTCTGGCAGCGTATGGCCGGCCGTGAAGCGTCAGCCAGCGATGTGGCAAGAGCCAGGCTCACGCTTGATCTGGATACAGAAGAAACGCTTACGACCGCGCAGTTAAAGAAGCAGTATCGTAAATTGCTTCAGCAGCATCATCCCGATAAAGGAGGGTGTACGGCCAAAGCCCAGGAAATCAGCCAGGCTTATCGTATTTTATGCGGTCAGCGTAATTAGCCGACCCGCTGCGTGTATTGCTGGGCGTCTTCCCGCTTATCAATTTTATGCTGATCTTCTGAGCGGCCCTCGCGCCAGTAGCTCGTTACGTACACCTGCGAGCGCGGTACGTTGAATTCTACGTCCAGCGTGCTGCGGATCGCGCGCATCGAGGAAAACTCGCAAGCTGCCCAGACGGCCGGCTCACCCTGTAGCCATTCGATATCCAGCAGGCTTTTGGCCAGACCGGCACTGCCAGCCTGCACTAACCAGATAATTTCGAGACCTTCAGGCTTTTGCAACGGCTGTTTGTCTGCCTCATTCACAATGCTGATAATGGCATAGCCACGGGTTTGCTCAGGCAGCGCTTCTAACTGTGCACTGATAGCTGGCAGCGCCGTCATGTCACCCAGCAGAATCACCCAGTCGTACTCGGGCGCCAGGCCTTTGGAAGTGCCGGGGCCTGCTACAATGATTGTGTCACCAGGCTGTGCCGATTGTGCCCAATGAGAAGCAGGCCCGGCCTCAACACCCTCGCCGTGGAGCATAAAGTCAACGGTCAGAGTCTTAGCAGCTTTATTCAGTGCGCGCACGGTGTAAGTACGCATGAGTATTTTCTGACCTTCTTCTGGGGCGGTAGGTTGCGGCTCACCAAACTGGTTAAATAACAATTTGATGTAGCTGCCAGCCGGTGCATGCGGAAACGCGGCTAAATCGTCACCGGTGAGCACCAGTCGTTGTAAATTAGGGGTCAGGCGTTCTGTGCTTAGCACCTGTAATTGGTAGTATTGCCGTTTTTTCATAGACACTCCTTATAATGGGTCGAAAACCTTTCCTAATCGTCCGTGTAAAAAGGAGAGGAGTTGGCACGCGCAAACCGAAAGGCCGGCTTGCTCAGTTTTAATCATACCTGATTGATACGCCGCCCGACGTGCATCAGCCGCAGCGGTCAGGTTATCTGTCGATAATTGTAAATGAGAATTATTTGTAATTACAGTTAACTTGTCGAACGGGTTAATTCGTAAAATAGAATGGCAGCTATTTACAGGTGACGATAGCGGGCGAGGAGTTGTTCCAGTGCTTCCCGGCGTTGCTGGGGTTCATCGTCCATCACGCCATAAATTCGCAGCCCATTATCAACTCGCTGAACGCCCATCGCATAACAGTGGCCGCCGGTGCGTGGCAGCCATAAACGCTCGTCGCACATAACGTCTTTAATAAAGGTATTTTGTTGGGCTGCCGACATACCGGTCATCGAATACTGCAGGATCCAATCCTGTAAGTCGCAGGCAAAATGCACATTATCGTCCAGCTTTGAGGCTAGCGGGGTAAGACGGTTAGGCAGTTCTGCCGGCACCTGGGGTGCGTGATTTTCCAGCGTATCCGTTACCAGCGGGCAGGATACTTCGGCATCAGCCTTGCGCTCCATTATACGGATCACAGGCTTTTTGAGCGGACGGGCCCCCGTTATTACCGGGGTTAAGGTGAGTGCCTGAGAGAGGGCTACTACCTTGCGGTTAAGCGGCAGCTGCCCGTGATACCATGCCAGCAGGGCGTTGATGGTTTCAGGGTATTTTGACTCAAAAAAGATATGCTGCTTGGGCACAATATGCAGATGACGGACTTCGTCTACCAGGGCCTGTTGCGCCGCAATAAGCTGGCCGGGGCGGCCAATCAGTCGCAAAGCAAACTTTTTAACGTGGTTGGCTGAGTCTTCCACGAACACCCGCATGTTATAGGGTTTCATCGCCTCGTTTAAGCGGGCCTGGGCCGAGAGCAGGCCGTCGATATAGCACTCAGGCAACCACCAACTGAAAATATAATCATCCTGCAGCGTATCGCTGAAAAAGCGGTGCTCCTTAGGAACATAAGTATTACCGGTAGGTTTACTTTTCGCCGTACACAGCAAAGGGAGCTCGTCGGCTTCAACGCCTGCCAGTAGCAGCGGGATGTGTTCTGGCTGATAGTACTGCGACTTGTATGCTGCCACGTCTTCAACGCAAATCCCGGCCAGGGTATCGCAATAACCGCCCCAGTGATGATAGCAATCCGGCGAGCGGTCGCCGCGCCAGATACTCATTTGTGCCTGATACTCGGGAGTAGCCTCGTACATGGCCAGCTCACGGGCAATGACACCATCTCGTTCGCGTTTAATGTCGTCGGCGGGGTACTCACGTTGCTGTAAGCCCGCGTAAAGGTAGCCCACAATCTTCAGCAACACCGATTTGCTTGGTGAAACCGCATAAAAATAACTAAAGCCGTTGTGGCTGGAGGCATTTATTTTTACCGGTAGCACGCTATTAGCGGCAAACAGGGCGTGACGCTGTTGGTAACGGTCGGAGTAACGGAACACCAAATGTTCAACCAGATGAGCGATGCCTGAACTGTCTACCGCCGGAGTAGGCACTACAAAGGCAGCACCGTACTCTTGTGCAGGTTGCTTGAAGCTGACAACGTTGAGGCCGTTTCTCAGGCGTGTATGGTTACCCATGGTTGATTCAGATTTCCGTAATTGGGATCTTTACTTTGGGGTCACGATACACTAATTCGCGCTCAGGCGTTTGAGATTTTGCTACGGCTTCGGCCATTAAATGGTGATCCGGTGATTTTGAACAGACCGGGTCGGTTTTGTACATATCGCCGGTTAGCATGTAGGCCTGGCAACGGCAGCCACCAAAGTCGAGGTCTTTTTCGTCACAGGTTTTACAGGGGCCCTGCATCCAGTCTGAGCCTCTGAAATGATTAAACGCAAAATCGTCAAACCAGATATCCCGCACCGATTTTTCCTTCACGTTAGGGAACGTCAGCGGCAGGATTTTAGCGCTGTGGCAAGGTAATGCGCTGCCATCCGGCGCTACCGTGAGGAAAGTAGTACCCCAGCCATTCATACAGGCCTTGGGACGTTCCTCGTAGTAGTCCGGCGTAACAAAAATAAAGTGTGGCCCTTTACCCTCCTGCTTATCGCGAAAGGCATTCACTTTGGCCTCGGCTTCAACAAGCTGGGCCTGACTGGGTAACAGGTGATCGCGGTTAAGGTAGGCCCAGCCGTAGTATTGTACGGTGGCCAGTTCTACGTAATCGCCTTCCAGTTCGCAACACAAGGCCATAACTTCTTCAATCTGATGGATATTCTGCGCAGTCAGGCAGAAGTTAAGCACCATGGGGTATTCGTATTGCTTAACCAGTTTTGCCACTTTGAGTTTCTGCTCAAAGGAGTGGCGCTTGTTACCAATTAAATCATTGGCGTCGGCATTAGCAGCCTGAAAACTCAACTGAATATGGTCGAGCCCTGCCTCACGGAGCGCTGCTATGCGTTTTTCGGTTAAGCCGATACCAGAAGTAATCAGGTTGGTGTAATAGCCCAGACCGCTGGCGTGGGTCACCAGTTGTTCCAAATCCTTGCGTAGCAGCGGCTCACCGCCGGAAAAACCTAACTGCACCGCACCCATTTCACGGGCATCGCTGAGCACTTTTAACCAGGTATCGGTATCACACTCCTGCTCCCTTGAACCCAGATTGACCGGGTTAGAGCAATAGGGGCAATGCAGTGGACACTCATAAGTCAGCTCCGCGAGTAACCATAACGGTGGGCCGGGTTGTTGCGGATCACCAGAGCCATTATCAGACATAGTTTATCCAACGCTTTTGTTCGGCATGTTCAAAAAAAGCCAGTACATCTTCTTCGATACCCTCTGCATCAGGATATTCTGCCTGCAGTGCGGCAACAATATCGCCAACGGATTTTGTACCATCTACCTGTAACAGGATAGCAGAGGCGCTACCATTGAGTTTTATCATGCCTTCCGGAAACAGCAGTACATAGCAGTCCTGGGCTTTTTCAAACTGAAATTTGAACAGGCGGTTTAGCTTGGGCACCTTGCTGGCTAATTCACTCACTTACATCAACCCCTTATGGCAAATACTCTGGTCTGCCACACCGTGGAACGGGCGCCGATCAAATTCATAGGCCAGACTAATGGCATCGGCCAGTGACCACAACACATCCAGCTTAAATTGCAGAATATTGAGCGCTTTTTCCTGTAGCTTACGGGTAGTAAAGTGATCCAGGGTTATTTGTAAGCCGTGCTCAACGTCCCGGCGAGCCTGGCTCAGACGCATCTGAAAATACTTAAAGCCTTCGGCATCGATCCATGGATAGTGCTCCGGCCAAGTATCCAGCCGGCTCTGGTGAATTTCCGGGGCAAACATTTCGGTTAGCGAAGAGCAGGCTGCTTCTTCCCAGGTAGCACGGCGGGCAAAATTCACATAAGCCCCTACGGCAAACTTTACCCCCGGTAAAAGCAGCTTTTCATCCAGAATGTCCTGGCGGTCAAGGCCCACAGCTTCACCTAAGCGTAACCAGGCTTCGATGCCACCTAAGCGGGGATCGCCTTCTTCACCATCGTGATCAAGTATGCGTTGGATCCATTTACGGCGCGTTTGCATGTCCGGACAATTAGCCAGGATAGCGGCGTCTTTAACCGGAATACATTGCTGATAAAAGAAACGGTTGGCTACCCAGCCCTGAATTTGCTCCTTGCTACAATTACCCTGATTCATGGCCTGATGGAAAGGGTGATGAATATGGTAATACTGGCCTTTGTCACGCAGCTTTTGTTCGAATTCTTCTCTGCTCCAGGGGCGTTGTTCGCTCATGGGATACCTCTTTTATAGGGTGATTTGCATACCGTCGTATGCCAGTTCTATATCGTTATCAGTTAAATACTGATGCGCCTGGGAATCTTCGTTCAGAACCGGATTGGTATTATTGATATGAATCAGAATCTTGCGATCGATGTTAAAGCGATTCAGCAGGCTTACCGTACCGTCTGGACCATTTACCGGCATGTGGCCCATCTGGCTGCCCAAACGATTGCTAAAGCCTTTCTGGATCATTTCGTCATCGAGCCATAGGGTGCCGTCAAACAACACGCAGGATGCCTGATCAAGCATAGACTCCACGAGCGGACTGGCTTGCACACAACCTGGCGCATAAAACAGGCTCTTGCCGCTGACGGTATCGGTGATTTGTAAACCAATATTATTACCCGGCACCACTTTATCCCGGTAGCTGGAATAGGGCGGCGCGTTGGACTCCAGTACCACCGGATTAAACACCAGACCCTCGGCCCCCTGTGGGGTGAAAGACGCTGCATAATCGGTATCAATACTGTGCCGCTGTAAACCGCCATGCCAGTGTTTGAGCATGGTGAACAGCGGGAAGGCTGTGGTTAAATCTTCGTGCACAACATCGGTACAGTAAACCGGTAGCGGCAAGCCTTCGCGCAGTGTTAGCAGGCCAGTGGTGTGGTCTATCTGACTGTCGGTTAAGATAATAGACCGAATGCTGGTACCGCGTTGCTGCTGTTTATCAGCCGGCCAGAGTTCTGGCGTATGATTAATTTGTTGGCGTAAGTCCGGGGAGGCGTTGATTAACACCCAGTCAGTGCCGTTGGCGCTGACAGCGATACTTGATTGCGTGCGGGGAGAGGCTTTAATGGAGCCATCGCGAACGCCACGGCAGTTATCACAGTGGCAATTCCACTGCGGAAAACCACCACCGGCTCCCGCACCCAGGATCAGAATCTTCATGTAATGAGCCCTGATTGGTTACCTAACCGCTACACGGTTGCGGTAAATTTAATTAAAAGCGTTACCAATAAAAAAGGCTGCACCACTACTAAGCGAAAGCGCAACCTTTTATAGGTCTTGTCGAGATGACGTCTCCGGAAAACTCTCTCCGGGCATGAAGCTCTTATCTGTTGCTGATGTACAGAGTAACTTCAAAGCCTAAACGCATTTCGGTGTATTGAGGTTTAGTCCACATAACGGGCTCCTTATTAACTTCGTTTTAACACTTCTTCGATTGTAGGACTCACCTTGATAAAAAAAAATCCTACTTTGGAACTACTTTTTATAATCCCTTTAGGGTAAAAATCCACAAGCTTCCGTATTGATAGACCATTGCGGAGCAGTTAAGTTGCTATAATTTCGTAAAAATTGTAACAACAGCGGCACAGGCCTGCCGGTAGCGCTATTGCCTGTTCCATATTGAAAGCTGGTACCGGCGATATCAAGGTGGGCCCAGGGTGTATTCCCGGCAAACCGGGCTAAGTAGCACCCGGCGGTGATCATGCCTGGTGACTGATTGCCAGCATTACGCATATCTGCAAAAGGGGAGTCCAGCGCATCCTGGTAATCCGGCCATACCGGCATGGTCCAGGCGCGGTCGCCACTTTCATCACCGGCCTGCTGCAGTGCCTGGTTGAGCTGTGGTGAGTTACCCATTAAGCCACTGGCATGACTACCAAGGCTGACAATCTGTGCTCCGGTCAGGGTGGCCACGTCAATAATCAGAGCCGGCTGGTGCTGTTTGGCGTAAGTAATGGCATCGCAAAGTACCAGCCTGCCTTCGGCGTCGGTACTGATAATTTCTACCGTTTGTCCCGACATGGTAGTGAGAATATCGCCCGGTCGAAAGGCATCGCCATCGGGCATGTTTTCGGCGGTCGCAATTACCCCGGTTACATTTACCGGTAATTTAAGCTCAGCCACGGCGGCCATCAGGCCAATGACAGACGCGCCACCACACATATCGTAAATCATGCTTTGCATGCCCGGCGGCTTTTTAAGGGTGATCCCACCACTGTCAAAAGTAATGCCTTTGCCGATCACCCAGATTGCCGGCTCCTCAGGCTCTGCGCCTACATAGCGAATTACCGGCATACAACCCGGATGCACCGAGCCTCTGCCAACGGCCAGATAGGCGCCCATTCCCAGTTCAGTGAGTTGTGCTTCGTCGAGGATATCGGTTGATATAGTGGCAAACTGGTCGTCAAGGGCCTGGGCGCATTCAGCAAAATAGCCGGGGGTACACAGGTTGCCCGGCATGTTAGCCAGATCGCGGGTCCGGCTCATGCCGTTATGTAAAGCCCGGGCATAATCCAATGACTCATCTAAGCTGTCGTCGCTGACCAGCAACGCTACGCTAATTTCTTCACGCCGGGATGTTTTGGTTTTGTAATCGTTAAACTTATAGGAGGCATAAAAAAGGGCCTGGATGAGAAGTTCGCCACCCTTTAACGAGGGTGGCATAACAATGTCGGCTTTGGCCTGGTTTAGTTGTTCTAGTACGTCGGTAACCACATTACTGATACGCTTGGCATCAGCCTTTATAATATCGAAGTTAGTGTTGACTAACAAAATGCGTGAAGCTTTAAATTCTGGTGGATTTATGCACAGTAAGTATTTACTTTCTGAATGCCAGTCACCCATTTTTTTATAATGTTTTATGAGGGTTTCGAGGCTGGCCGGATAGGCCTGGGAAGGAAAGCCGGCTTGTCCGGCTGGCACCAGAATGACCAGCAATTCTGTACTGTGATCATCAATGGTTGCCAAGTTCAGATGTTGCGTTTGCATTATCACAGCAACGACTCCTGTGCTATCTGTACGCGGGTAAGTGTGCCATCAGTGTAACGGCTATGTGCTGGTTTCGCTAACTTCATATATGGGTTTCGTTCTGTTCTTAACTGGTTTTCTTAGGGTAGCGATAAGCAAACAGGCACTGATAAGGCCAATGCCAAACCAGCCTGTGAAAGACAGTTTTTCACCTACAACCGTTACTGCCAGCAGGGCAGCCACAACCGGTTCCAGCAGGGTGATGGTGGTGGCCAGGCTTGCGCGCACCACCGTCAGGCCTCTGCCGAATAACAGATAGGCAAAAAACATAGGGATCACTGCTAAATATAGCCCCACTGAAAAATTATTCACTGATGCGAGCAGCGGTGCGCCGGTGACGAACAATACGGGCATTAACAGCATGGCACCCACGCCAAACATGCTGCCCATAGCGGCCCGGGATGCAATGCTCCGGTCAATCAGGCGACGAGCTATCCAGGAATACATGGCATAAGTAAAAGCGGCAACTAAACCAAGCAGGATCCCGACGCTGTTATGCCAGCTGGTGGCAGTGTTTTCAAATGAGCTGGCGGGTTTTGCTGTCGCCAGAAACACCACTCCGGTTATCCCGAAGGCAATACTGATAAGCCATCTGCGATTTAGCGATTGTTTATCGAAAGTCCACTCAATCAGCGCAGCGGCAATGGGCGCCAGGCCAATGGAGATTACGTTACCAACGGCGACGCCTGAGAGTTTCATGGAGCTGTAAAAAGCCAGGGGGTAAATGGCGACATTCACCGCGGCTGCCAATACCAGCAGACGGTTGTTAAAAAGTGCGGTTTTATGCCGGGCTATGGGCCTTGCAGCCACTAACGCCAGTAACAGACCGCCAACCCCCATTGTGACTGAAGCTATACCTAATGGGCTGACCTGTGGCGCGAAAGTAGCCGCAGTGCCGGTGGTTCCCCACAGTACGGCGGCAATCACCACGGCAATAATGCCAACCAAATAACCTGGCTGTGAACTCATAGGGCGCGCTCTATCAATTTGTCTGCCATGGTTCTGGCGCGAGAGATGGCTTGTACGTCACGTGAAAGCCCGGCAAGCGAAATTGAGCCCTCAAGTAAAAAACAGATATGTTCGGCGAGTGCAGCAGCGGTCTTACCGCTTTCTTCGGTCAGGGGTAATTCACTGAGCTGGTTTATCACGATTTCCCGGACTTCCTGCTTATGCCGGTTGACCGCTTCTCGTTCAGCACTATCTGCCGGCATTTCTGCCGCGGCGTTTAGTAAGCCACACCCGCGAAAGCCATTCTGATAGTCGAACTCGGCGTGATCCTGATAGGCATCGAAAACTGCGAGAACCCGTTCCCAGCCATTTGACAGGTTGTCTGATCGCCTTGCAAACAGGTCGAGCCATTCCTGATGGCGGGCATCGATGTAAGCGGCAATCAGTTCAGATTTGGATTTAAAATTATTATACAGCGACATCTTGGCAACGCCGGCCCGGGTGATCACCGCATCTACACCGGTGGCAGTGATGCCATGGTCGTAAAACAATTCTCCTGCTGCTTTAAGTAATTTATCCCGCGCACTAACACGGCTCATAATCGTCCCCGCAATTAACTATACAGACTAGTCTATATAGTTAATTTTAAGGATACAAGTAAGACCACCGATAAAAATCTAAAATGTTTTTACAGAGCTTGTCTTAATTGCACTTTAGACTAATCATTCTATCTGACTTTAGAGCCATGGAAATGTCGGGAAAAATAGCTAAAAGTAGCAAAGGGAATGCTGTTCAGACACGGTCATAACTACTGAGGTCATGATTATTCTGAAGACGTAGGTTGGGGCGTCGGCCGGGCGCGCAAATGGGTTATGGCGATTACAGTAACTAGTGCCAGCAGCACTGAAGCGGCAATAAAAGGCATTCTATGCCCGATGCCATACAAGGTTGCGGCAATAGGCGGGCCGATAATGTAACCCATGGCTGGCGAGGCGGTGATAAACCCGGTTACCGTGGCCTGATTTTCCGGTTTGCAGCTGGAACTGGCCAGTGCCGCNATGGCCGGGTANCTAATTCCNAACCCACTGCCTAAAAACAGCATNGCCANATATAAGTGTGGNGTTTGCTGATGCANNTAGATAATCAGATAGCCAATNGATAGCAATGGAAAAGCGATTTTAACCAGGTTNCCAGGGTGCATGCTGGTNCGTTGAACCAGCGTGATTTGAACGGTTAACGCACAAATGGCACTTAACATCATCGCCAGTCCTACCGCCTGGGCGGCTTCGGTAGTGGTAAGTTTGTGATGATCAATCAGGAAAAACGCCAGGGATTGCTGCATCATCGCAATAGCCAGAAACACACTGGCGTTCATGCCGATTAGCAGCGGTACATAGGGCTGTATACTTCGAGAGCCAGGCTGTACTGCTTTGCTGGTTGTAACACTGGCAGGTTGACCATGTTCCGGTGGCAAAAAACGCCAGACCAGCACAACCGCTATGAGGGTCATCAGGGTAATCCCATAAAGTGGTGCCAACAGATGAAAACTAACCATCAGTCCTGCGAACGTTGGTCCGAGTATTTGCCCGAGACTGTGCGCAGAGGACACTTTACTGATTGCTTTAACCCTTTCTTTTTCACTGCTGATCGCGATGGCCATTCCCACCACCGATGGCGGAGTAGCCGACATGATGGTGGCCTGGGCTGTGCGGGAAAACAGTAGGGCGATAAATAAGGCCGAGCCAACTAGCCATTCCTGAAAACCGGTTAGCCATACCGAGGCAAATATCAATGTACCTATGGTGTAGCCAGTCAGTCCGGTGATGAGGAGACGCCGGTATCCACGACGCTTACCAATTCGTGACCAGAATGCATTACCCACTGCGTACATCATGGCCGAGCTGGACATCAGAAACGCTACGTTAAATTCGCTAAGCCCGACCTCGCGGCCCAGCGGCGGCAATGTTGTCATCACCACAGACTGACCCATGGCGGTGGCAAGCAACGAAAAGAACAGTAAGCGAAAGGTCATGTCAGGAAGGGGACACCGAAAATAAATGAATGAATTGCCAGTCTAACACGAACAGATGCTTTGCCACCGATATCAGGTTGTTAGATGTATTTATTTGTCAATTTAGCTGCCGCGCAGCAGCACTTCATGAATAAAAAGACTTGTTATATTAGATTTGGCGCATATATTGCTGCTACAAATTAGGTTTTATTGTCTTAACGACGGTGATTATGAATAGTATATCCAGCAAACTTGTTGCAATCAGTACGCAAAAGCCATTATGGGTTTATGCCATACTGCTGCTTTTGACCCTCGGCGTTGGTAGCCAGATCCCACGGATTACCATCGATACAGACCCGGAGAACATGTTGGATGCNGATCATCCNGCNCGGGTTTTTCACAANCAGACNAAAGCNGATTTTGGCATGTACGACGCCATTGTTGTNGGNGTTGTGGACGATGAAAATTCACAGGGCGTTTACAATNAGTCATCTTTGACTGACATTTTTGACTTAACTGAGTCAATTTTGNCAATTGANGGCGTNGTNGATGCCGATNTNATGTCTATNTCCACGGTAGACAATATTTCTCAGGCCGGACCNGGCACCATTCGTTTTGAATGGATNATGCCAAANCCACCGGCTGATGAGGCNGCNGCNGCGCAAATTCAAACCAATATTGAACGCCTGCCNNTGTTGTANGACACGCTNGTTTCACAAAACGGTAAAGCCGCGGCNATNTACGTGCCNATTCTNGATAAAAANGAGAGCTATCGAATNGCCGAAGAAATCCGCGCNNCCATCAATCAGTTTGACGGNACCGAGCAATGGTATATNACCGGNTTNCCGGTGGCCGAAGATCAGTTCGGTTTTGAAATGTTNGTGCAAATGGGCATNTCNGCGCCANTGGCGGGGCTGACNATCTTTATTNTGCTGTTTATTTTCTTCCGCAATATNCCNCTNATNATTGCNCCNATGGTNGTGGCNATGGCNACCGTTATCGTNACCATGGGNNTNCTNATNGGCTTTGGNTTTACCGTGCANATTATGTCNTCNATGATCGCCATCTTCCTGATGCCGATTGCGGTGGTCGATTCAGTGCATATTCTGTCGGAATTCTCCGACCGTTATAAACCCGGTGAAGACTTAAAAGCGGTGGTTAAAGAGGTGGTTGGTCACCTGTTTACGCCAATGCTGTATACCTCGATTACCTCATCGGTGGGTTTTTTCTCGTTAATGCTAACGCCTATCCCGCCGGTACAGATTTTTGGTGCCTTTGTGGGCTTTGGGATCCTGTTTGCGTTTTTAGTCACCATTGTGTTTATTCCCGCTTATCTATCTCGCATGAGTGACAAAGCGCTGAATAATTTACAAGAAGCTCTGCATCAGGATGGCAACGGCGATGGTTCACGCATTGCGCGTATCGCGCGCGGACTGGGCAAAATTGCCACAGGTTATAAAGGCTCTTTACTGGTAGCCTTTGGCGTGATCTTCGCGATTTCAGTTTGGGGCGTTACGCAAATTCAGATTAACGACAACCCGGTACGCTGGTTTAAATCCGATCACGAAATCCGTGTGGCAGACCGCGTGTTAAACGAGAACTTTGCCGGTACCTATAATGCTTATCTGGTATTAACCGACCGTACTGAGCAGGCCACGCCACAGAGCATGCTGGATGGCGAGGCTATGCCTGCGTCGCTGCAAGACTGGCGCGAAGAAACGTTGGCAGCGGTGCAGGACGGTGCACCAGGCGAAGCCCTACAAAACCTGATCTTTGCCATCGACGATAAACTGTTTGATGACCTCACTACCGAGGAAGTCGATTATCTCGATGCGGTAATGGCAAACGTGGAAGCGGCCAACAGTCAGAGCAAAACCTTTCAGAACCCTGAAGTACTGGCCTATATTGAAAAGCTACAGCAAACCCTGCAGGACTCCGGCTTAGTGGGTAAATCCAATGCACTGCCTGATGTAGTGAAAGTGGTTAATCGTGAGCTGCGCTCAGGCGATCAGAAAGACTATGCGTTACCAGACAGCAGTAATGCCGTTGCGCAAACCTTATTGCAGTACCAGTCGTCACACCGGCCAAACGATCTGTGGCACTTTGTTAAGCCGGATTACCGCGCAGCGCTGGTATGGCTGCAGCTGACCAGCGGCGACAATCAGGATATGACCGCCGTAGTACAACTGGTTAGTGACTATATCGACGCCAACCCACTGCCTGCCGGCATTGAAGCCGACTGGGCCGGTAAAGCCTACCTCAACGTAGTGTGGCAGGAAAACATGGTAGCCGGCATGCTCGACAGCTTAATGGGCGCCTTTGTGATTGTGTTTGTGATGATGATAGTGCTGTTTCGTTCATTGGTATACGGTGTGCTGGCCATGTTGCCGCTTACCATCACTATTACCTTCATTTATGGCCTGATTGGTATTGTGGGTAAAGACTATGACATGCCTATCGCGGTGCTCTCCGCGTTAACGCTCGGCTTGTCGGTGGACTTTGCTATTCACTTCCTGGAACGCGCCCGGGCGACTTTCAACGATACAGGCAGCGTTCAGCAAACTATGGCTATTATGTTTGAAGAGCCGGCAACCGCCATTTCGCGTAATGCACTGGTGATTGCGCTGGGCTTTACCCCGTTATTGTTTGCCCCGCTCGTACCCTACATCACCGTTGGTGTGTTTCTTGCGAGCATTATGGCTATCTCCGCCCTGGTAACCCTGTTGTTATTACCGGCGGTAATGAGTCTGGGCCGTAAAATCGTCTTCAAGTCGGCGAATTAAGGAGTGGTTATGAAATTCACACAATTTGCTAAAACACCCCTGGCTGCGACAATTCTGGCAGCCAGTAGCCTGACACTTCTGACACCCGCTATGGCAGAGGTGAATGTAGACCAACTGATCAAACAGGCCGAAAAAGCCGCTTACTATGCAGGTGACGACGGTCGCTCTGATGCCCGCATGATGATTGTAGACAGCCAGGGCCGTAAACAGTTGCGTCAGTTCACTATTTTACGCAAGGACGTAGAAGACAACGGCGACCAGAAAATGATGGTGTTTTTCTCTCGTCCTACCGATGTGAAAGACACGGTTTTCCGGGTAGAGAAACATGCCGATACCAATGTGGATGACGACCGCTGGTTGTACCTGCCTGCGCTGGATCTGGTGAAACGAATTTCAGCAGGCGATAAACGCACCTCCTTTGTGGGTTCGCACTTCTTCTATGAAGACGTGTCTGGTCGTGCCGTATCCCAGGATAACTTCTCACTGGTAGAAGAAAACGCAGAGCGGTATGTACTTAAAGCGGTGCCTAAAGATCCAGCCTCGGTAGAATTCGCCTACTACATCGTCGAAATCGACAAGGCCACATCCTTACCGGTACTGATTAACTTCTACAAAAGTGATGATACTAATTACCGCCGCGTAGAATCGGTGCAGGTCGATGATGTGCAAGGTTTCCCAACCGTATTGCGCTCAAAAGTGTCTGATCTGAGCAGCGGCGGCTACACCTTAATGGAGTTCCGCGGCTCAGAATATAACGTGGGATTGCCGGATGAGGTGTTCACCGAGCGAAGCCTGCGTAACCCACCAGTGCAGTGGATAAAATAATGCGCCGTTCATTGTTATCCTTAGCCATTGTGGCTGCTCTGATTGCAGCACCGGCACTGTATTCAGCTGAATCGACTGCTCAGGAAGCTCAGACCAGCAGTGATGAGTGGGATGCCTGGGATGAGTTTGATGAATTCGAGGAAAGCGAAGAAGTATCCCCCTTTACCTGGGCAGGCTTTGGGGAAATTGCTGTGGGTCAGCGCTTAAATTCCGACCCGGCAGTAAATACCGATAAAACCTTACGGGATTTACGGGTGCAGTTACAGGCCGACTATACCCTCGAAGCGTCAACCCTGTCGTTTCGGGGCGACCTGTATTACGACGGTGTCCTCGACAGTGTGGAAGTGCAAATTCGCGAAGCGGCCTGGCAGGGTAACCTGGCCTTCTTAGGTGACTGGGGTAGCAAGTTCGATGCTAAAATCGGTCAGCAGGTATTAACCTGGGGCACGGGTGACTATGTGTTTTTAAATGATATGTTTCCCAAGGATTATCAGTCCTTCTTTGCCGGTCGGGATGACGAGTATTTGAAGGCCCCCAGTCTATCGGCCAAGTTATCCGGTTATTTTGACTGGGTGAATGTGGATCTGGTAGTCACCGGGCAGTTTGAGCCGGATAACGGTATTACCGGTGAGTACTTTTCCTTTTTTAATCCGCAATTCGGAATGAATGTCGCACCGGCGTTTGACGTGCTGGATAGCAACGAGCCAGATAACGCCGAGTGGGCGTTGCGGATGTATCAAACCGTCGGGCAAACTGAGCTCGCCTTCTACGGGTATCGGGGCTACAACAAAACGCCGATGGCGGCCGATGAGCAAGGCTTGCCTCGTTACAGCCGCTTAAATGTGTGGGGCGCCAGTGCGGTTAAGCCGCTCGGACCGGGTCTCGCCAAGTTTGAATATGCTTACCACGATGCCATGGAAGACGATGACGGTACCAACCCTTTAGTACCTAATAGCCAGCACCGGTTTTTAGTGGGTTACGAGCAGGAACTGATTGCCAATTTAACCGGCAGCGTGCAGTGGTACGCCGAGCATATTGTTGATCACGATGTGCTGCTTGCCAATTCTTACTGGCCGCAGTACGAACAGGAAGAGAGCCGTCATGTGGTGACGACCCAGTTAATGTACCGGGCGCTCAGGCAAACGCTGACTCTGAACTGGTTTAATTTCTATTCGCCTACTGATAGTGACGGCTACATGAAGTTTCGTGCTACCTATTCACCGGTAGATGAGTGGCAGATAAACGGCGGGGCCAACCTGTTTTACGGTGATGAGCCCCACACCTTTTACTCACAATTTAACGACGCCAGCAATGTGTATGCGTCTTTCCGTTATTTTTATTAGGAGTTAGTTATGTCTGCAGAACGTGCGTTAACCGCTTTTGCCGGATTTATGGTGTTGCTGTCTGTGGTACTCACCTGGTTTGTTCATGAAAACTTTTTATGGTTTACCGTGTTTATTGGCGCCAACCTGTTTCAGCAAAGCTTTACCGGTTTTTGTCCGGCCACCATTATTTTACGTAAGGTGTTTGGCTTTAAAACCGAGAAAGAGCTGGCGCTAAATCAGTAATTAGCTGAAATTTCGTTATTAATTTAAAGTAAGTAAATGCTTACTCTTTAACTTTCCTCATTGATGGATGTTCCCATCCGTTCCTTGCCCCGGCTGTTGCGGGGCTTTTTTTATGAGGTTAAACACGCCAGCATCTCGCCCTCGATTTGTGCCCAGTCCAAGGGTTGGGTACTGATAATTTCAATCCGGCTATCACGGCGATAGGCGACTTTGTCGAAGTCATGTTTGTCTTTCACCCGATTATAAAAGACCCACACCGTACCAATCTTTATCACCCCTTTAATGCGGCTTATAGGCTCAAGGCCGTTGAGGATAGCTTCGAGTTGCCAGTAATCAAAGCAATCATCGCGGTGAAATATCCAGCCGCAGCTGTAAAGGCCATTGCCGTCGCCGGTTTTTCGCACCGGCTTACCTGGCGTAGCGATTTCAGCATGGTCGCTGTGGTCTTGTGTATGTTCATGTTTGTGGTCATGGCTGTGATGTGAATGGTGATGAGATTCAGGAAACTGCGCTTTAAGTTCACCGTTTCGTACCACGTCCAGTAACGCTATATCGATAACCGAACGGGTGGTACGGCCCACGTATTGCTTGGGCGGAAACATAGCATTAAGGCCGTTTTCGGTGGCAGCAATCTGCTCTGCACTAGCCAGATCGCACTTGTTAATCAGTACAACATCAGCAAGGTTTAACTGGTCGTGAAAGGTTTCGTTGTTAATTACCTCCGGTTCGCCCAGAGAACGCGGGTCCAGCAAGCAGATGGTGGCGCGTAAATCCAGTTTATCGCGAAACGCGGGGCCGGTTAACGTATCAATTATCCCTTCAGGATGGCCAATACCAGTAGGCTCGATGAGCAGCCGGTCGGGACTGGCCTGTTCAATCAGCGCGCGAACCGTTTTACCCAGCGAAGCGCCAAGGGCACAGCAAATACAGCCTCCCGCCAGTTCTTTTACATGCAGACCGTTTTGATCGAGTAACATTTCCTGATCAATACCCACCTGGCCGAACTCATTAACCAGTATCGCCCAGTTTTCGCCCTCTGGTTTATCAGCCAGCAGCGCATTAATGGCGGTGGTTTTGCCCACGCCCAGAAAGCCGGTAATAATATTGGTGGGGATCAACGGGGTGTTCTGGCTCATAACTTCTCTTTCGCTTAAAAAATGAAACACTGCTAAACAGCAATATTGGTATGGTACAGAATGGCGTTATAGTATAACAATTCAAGGGCCTGCAGCATGTATGGCCTGGTAAAACACCATTACTGAATGACGCATAAAGTCTGGATGCTGACATCGTATAACCATCACAGAGAACGCATATGGCCATAACCGATCCGCTGGTTGCGGATGAATTATTACCCTCCCTTAATGCTTTATTGCAGCTAACCGAGCAATCGCCGCCCTTAAACGGCGCGAATCTGGGGTTTTATCGCAAGCGCGCCAGAGTAGGGGGCAGCAAGCCCCTTGATGATGTGCCTTTTGAGGTGGTGGATGTAGCCGAGGGGCAAGGATACCGGGGCTTTCGACTTTGGGTAATCAATACAAATGCGAATGCTCTGGCGCGGCCGGCAGTACTGCACTTTCATGGTGGCGGGCTGGTAATGGGCAACTGCCAGAATTCCCTGCCGCGTATGCAAAGCCTGGCCAAAGCATTAAATTGCGCGGTGGTATCGGTGGAATACGGCCTGGCGCCTGAAGTGGGGCCCGACGAGGCGCAAAAACAGCATCAGGCTGCGCTGAACTGGCTCATTGCACAGGCAGGTAAGCTGGCAATTGATACTAGCCGAATCAGCTTATTGGGCGTGAGCGCCGGTGGCTGCCATGCCGTAAATCTGGCACTACGCTGTGCCGATAATAAGATGATAGGTTTAGCCGGTATGGCGCTGCTTTATCCTATGCTGGACGACAAAACCGGCAGTACCGTGATGCCGCTAGCACATCAGGGGCGGTATTTATGGACAGCCGAACAGAATCACTATGGCTGGCGCACTTTCCTCGGCAAAGCCCCTGGTAGCGATAAAATACCCAGTCACCATGTACCAGCCAGAGCGAAAACCCTTAGCGGATTGCCACCTACCTACATTGCGGTGGGAGAACTGGATCTGTTTTATGCCGAAAACTGCTTCTTTGCCGAAAGGCTTAAGGCTTTAGGTATTGTAACTGAGCTTTTCACTGTGCCCGGTGCATTTCATGCCTTTGAGTCCATAGCCCCGCAAAGCCAACTGGCGGATGAGTTTAATCAGCGCCTGCTACAGGCACTGGATCGGTTTTGCCACTAATCAGTGCTTCTTTCTATACCAATTAAAGTATGCATTTTATTCATAAATTAATGAAATAAAGTCACTTTTATTCATGTGAATTGGTGCGTATAACTCTCTCAAGTTCTGAACACTTAAGGTGTTTGGCGAGTTTTTAGTTCTTGGAGCAGGGTAGCAGATGACCATGAAAGATGATTTTAGCTTTTCCATAAAGCGCGTTTGTTTCGATGAAGATTACCGTCCATCAGACAACACGCGAATTACTACTAATTTCGCCAACCTGGCCCGTGGTGAATACCGCAAGGCGAACTTGCGTAACGCCCTGGCGATGATAGACAACCGCTTTAATGCCCTGGCAAGCTGGGATAACCCGGCGGGTAATCGCTACAGCGTAGAGCTTGAAATTCTATCGGTGGACATTGATATCGATGGCAGCGGGCAAGCTTTTCCCACCATTGAAATGCTGCAAACTTATATTGTTGATAAGCAAACCAATGAGCGCATTAACGGTAACGTTGGCAACAATTTCTCTTCTTATGTGCGTGACTATGATTTTAGTGTGTTGCTGCTTAATCATAATAAAAACCAGACTGGCTTTAGCATTCCGGACAATTTTGGCGATCTGCACGGCAAGTTGTTTAAGTGTTTTGTGAATTCGCAGGAATATCAACAGGCATTCGCTAAGCTGCCGGTGATTTGTTTGAGTGTGTCAGACAGCAAAACTTATCACCGCACCGAGAATACCCACCCGGTACTGGGTGTTGAGTACCAGCCAAACGAGTCGTCACTCACCGAACTGTATTTTCAGAAAATGGGCCTCAAGGTGCGCTATTTCATGCCGCCAAACAGTGTTGCGCCGTTGGCTTTTTACTTCTTTGGCGATTTGCTGAATGACTATACCAACCTGGAGTTGATTAGCACCATAGCCACTATGGAGACGTTCCAAAAGATATACCGGCCGGAGATTTATAACGCCAATGCAGTGGCCGGGCAACAGTATAAGCCTAATCTTAAACACCCGGATCACTCGATTACCCAAATAGTGTATGACCGTGAAGAGCGCAGTCAGCTTGCTATCGAGCAGGGGCAGTTTGCCGAACAGTATTTCATTAAACCTTATCAGGCCGTGCTTGAGCAGTGGTCTGCCAATTACAATAATTAACAACCGGAAAGCATGCTTACTATGAAAAACTTATTACCTGTATGTAGCGCCGGCAGTTTACCTAAGCCAGCCTGGCTGGCACAGCCAGAAACCCTGTGGTCACCCTGGAAACTGGAGGGTGAGGCACTGGTGGAAGGGAAGCAGGATGCGCTACTGCTGTCGTTGCAGGGCCAACTCCGCGCCGGTGTTAACATTGTTAGTGACGGCGAGCAATCCCGTCAGCATTTTGTCACCACGTTTATCGAACACCTCAGCGGCGTGGATTTTGAAAATCGTAAAACGGTAAGAATTCGCAATCGCTACGATGCCAGTGTACCGGTAGTGGTGGATGCCGTGGCCAGAACAAAGTCGGTCTTTGCCGACGATGCCCGTTTTTTACGTAAACACACCAGCCAACCAATAAAATGGGCGTTACCCGGGCCGATGACGATGATTGATACGTTGTACGACGATCATTACAAAAGCCGTGAAAAACTGGCCTGGGAATTTGCCAAAATTCTTAATCAGGAAGCGAAAGAACTGGAAGCCGCTGGGGTGGATATTATTCAGTTTGATGAACCAGCCTTTAATGTGTTCTTTGATGAAGTGAATGACTGGGGGATCGCAGCGCTGGAAAGAGCCATTGAAGGCCTTAAGTGTGAAACCGCGGTGCATATCTGTTACGGCTATGGCATTAAAGCCAATACCGACTGGAAGAAAACCCTGGGTGATGAGTGGCGCCAGTATGAAGCGGTGTTTCCAAAACTACAGCAGTCAAATATCGATATTATTTCGCTGGAATGCCATAACTCCCGGGTGCCCATGGAGTTGATTGAATTGCTCCGCGGTAAAAAAGTGATGGTCGGTGCCATCGATGTTGCAAACAATGCGATCGAAACGCCGGAGGACGTCGCCGATACGCTGCGTAAAGCTTTACAGTTTGTTGATGCGGATAAGCTTTATCCATGTACAAACTGCGGCATGGCACCGTTGTCCCGGGAGGTGGCGCAAGGCAAATTGGCAGCCCTCAATGCTGGCGCGCAAATTGTGCGGGATGAGCTGGGTAGGTAATCCGGTTCGCAAGCATTACATCTATAGAATTTTCTGGAATGGAAAATCGGCCCCTGAGATTCAGGGGCCAGGTATCACTTCTCGAGACTGTAAAAGGTGTCTGTAATCCTTTTCACTCAAACCTTCTACAGCACATTTTAATGCCACTTACTAATTAACGCGTTTTCACTGGAGAGGAAGTATGTTTAGCCACTTTGTTTGCCTGATTCTTTCTTCGACTCATAAGCGGCACTCACTCCGGTACTCTTGGTCAACACATCAAGATAACTCAGGTTATTACTACATTTCGTTATCAGACCTGCGAGCTCAGATAGTTCATTACCTTTTACGTAATAGAGTCGTTTTGACAACGCATCGACTTCTCGTTTCATGGTCTCGCTACCATCACCTGAATAGGTTTGTACGACTTGGTTAAACTTACTGTTTAAATAGTCGTTCATTGTCTTCTCGGTTGGTAATGAGCCCAATAGGAGAGCGATAATTATGAAGCCATCATTTTGTCCTATAGAGGAATTTTCACGTTTCCTTCTTGACAGGAGCAGTCCTAAAAGCAACCAGGCGGCGTCTGCAATCTCCAGAGCCTCGTCATCTCCCTGGTTATCTTCCTGGTATTCTGTCAGGCGCATAAGATCCATTCTAAAATGCTGAATCAAACCCATTGCTCGAAGTTCTACCAGGCCTATGCCGAAGTTTCTTGCTCCTTGGTTTAATCCACTTAGAACGTTAAGGACATCAAAGAATTCATTGTCGTCATCAACAATTCTTTTTACTGCCTCTCTATCTTTTGAAGAGCTAAAAAAACTCTCCGAGTAATTTTTTACGTGTGTATTTTCAGGCTCCGATCTACTGTTAGTGTCAGCTTGTACGGAAAACTGTAACACGGAACGAAATACAGAGTCTTTAAACGCTTCTTCTATCGTTTCGACCAGTTTTTCCAACTTTTCTTCTAGCTTTTCCTGCAGCATCTCCTCAGGATCATGAGTTTCATGAGGTTTGACTGCTTTGCCATCTCTCCCAGGTTTGGGGTTGATTAGGTGAGCTCGCTGCTCAGTTATATATAGATCTTTCGCATACAGAAGAACGGCTGCACATGCTCTTTTAGTATCAGATATAGAGCGTGTAAGTCGGGAGTTCAAATCTGAGATACGTTCAACATGTTCTTCCCATAAGCGAATTTGTTCCCGTATAGAGTCATTGAGTTGAGTATTCTTGGCGATACCAGCAATCCGAATTGCGACGACCGCGCCGGCGAAGCCCAGGGCCCAGCCACCAAGTGCGTCAAATAGGCCAGTATCTTCTTGCGATAAGTCAGGTCTCATTAACTCGGTGGGAAGTAATTGAAATTTGATAGTCAACCAAAACAGGGCAAAAGTGAAAGTACCGAAAAATAATGTCAGTATGATTAGTTCGCTAACAGGCCCAAACAAGACCCTTCTAAGCCAGCTTGCTGGATTAACCTTTGTATTGGTATTGCTCATTAGATACCACCTTGGCTTCTATCATCAGCACCGTTGGACAGAATTTCTTCAATTGCCTTTCTCTGATCTTCTGTTATGCCACCAAGTTTGTCTTTAATCGAATCAATCCACTGATGGTTCTCAGATTCGGCTTTATAGTTATCGATGAGGCCCTTTAGCTTCACTTCAGCAGCTTCACTATCCTTCAGCATTAGTGAAAACAATTCATCATAAGTACGTTCTGTGAATTGCAAAATAAAAGTCACAAGGCGGTGTATCTGTGTGGTGTGTAACGTCCCTTTACCGAGCGGAATATCGATAGATATTTTTAGTTCGCCGTCTCTTGGATCCAGTGACATGGACAAAAACTTATATTCAAACTGAAACCAGGCTATTGCCATACTTATTAAGCTGTATTCCGTTTTATTCAGATCAAATTCATAAAGCCACGGGGTTTCAAAACGCAGTAGGTCGCTATCTGAGTAGTTTATGACTATTCGAAGGCTGGCATCTCCCTTAATGTTGATGTAACTGTCTGTGGAAAAACCAAAGATAAACCGCTGTTTGTCTTCATCGTGTTTGAAGGAATAATCCTTCTCCTCGAGATATTGCTCTACCGCATCAGCAATTGATTGTGGGGCGTCGACTCCGGTGGTTGAATCTTCGACCTGCAGTGCTTGCTCCGGTGCATTCTCGACAGTTTCATGTGCCGTTTTTACAACACCGAGTAAAACGGCTTCGGCATTATCTAAAATAGCGTCGAATTGTTGCTCAAAGCTTCCGCTTTCTTCGCCAGAGGCATCATAAACGACGGCGAACCCGTCCTCGTCTATCATTATGACCAAACCGGCTTCTTCATTTTTTTGCTGAATCTGTTCTTTATCTTTCAGGCGCAGAAATTTTTGTGCTAACTCTGTAAGCGGACTTTCGCTGTAAAGGTTGTAAAAGAGGTGGACCTTATTCTCATTACCATACATTCTGATCGAAATAGGTAATGTGTTTTCTTCTTTTTGACGAGAGATAATAAATGGCTGCTGTGAGGTAACAGACCAGTTTTCTTTTTGGTCTGCGATGCGGGTAAGAAGCTCGCGGTATTCTTGTGTTGAACTCATTAGTGACTCCTTTCAAAAACTACAAATACGTCGTCAACTGACTACAAGTAAGGGTATATTAATAGCGATAAGTACGAACTTATCTACCACATTAGGTTGTCATTTAAATAGAAAAGTATCACTAATTCAATAGTATAATTAATTGAATTAACTACCAGGGCCAGACTTTTGCAGAACTATTGCTATTAAATCTACAGGCGCCATGCCACTATAATAACTACTCTCAGTTCATGTATTACAGGGATCGTTTACCTTGAGAACGCTGTTACTTTTTGCGAAATATATCGCGCTTGAAGAAAGCCAAAAAAAGATTGATTTAGACCACGTCGCGGCGTCTTTTTTATGCCTGAAACCTTTTGCCAAAGATCATTCGGCCCCCCTGTTTGGGGAACTTCAAAACAGGTTTAAGTCGGTTGATATTGGCGAAGAGTTTATAGCAGATCGTTATAAAAACGACCTGAGTAGCGTGTTGCTCAGCTATATGGCTGAGAAACCGGTTTTACCTTTTTCTGACCAGGTTTGTTCTTTTTTACAAGAGCTTCGTCCAGCCGCTTCTAATGATGATTGGGTATCAGTTACCGAAATATTTGTTTTACCTGAGATGGCTGTTGATTACCGGGAAAGCCTGAAACAACTTGAACAGCTCAAAAAGGCCTTATGTGAAGAAGTAGTCGGTCAGGAGCATGCAATTGAAGACCTGATTGACAGTATGTCGAAAGCCGTATGGCAGCCACAGCAGAACCGGCCACAGGGAGTGTTTTTCTTTGCGGGCCCTCCGGCATCGGGTAAAACGTTTTTAGCCGAACGCTTTGCTCATCATTTGAAGGATGAATACCAGTATCGTGTATTCGATATGACGCAATACACTAATGCTAACGAGAGTTTTGGCTTAGTCGGTGCGAAGAAAACCTATGATGATTCTGCGCCAGGTGAGCTGACAACTTTTGTTGAGAAATTTCCGAAATCGATCATTGTGTTTGATGAGTTTGAGAAGGCCCATACCCAGGTACTATTATCTTTGCTGCGGATGCTCTCAGCCGGCTTTGTAACAGACGAATATACTCAAAAAGAGATTGATTTTCGCAGTACAATCATTGTTTTTACGTCGAATCTTGGTGGGACTGTTTATAATAAGCCGGATTACCTTAAAACTATAGTGGACCAGCCTGTGCAAGCCCGGGCTGCAATGCTCTCGCACCTGCGAAACGAAACTAAAATCGAACGAAGTCACGAAGTAAAAGCGATACCACCAGAGCTACTTTCTCGCCTATCCCAGGGCAGTATTATATTGTTTCGTTCACTGGGCGTTAACGAGTTAATGCTGTTATCTGGCAAACAGTTGAATCGCGAATTAAGCTTTTTCACTCAAAAAAGTAAAATCGATTTTCTGCCCTATGAAAGTGATTTAACTCGTCTGTTATTATTCACATTTGCGCCGTTTTTTGATGTGCGTGATATCAAATCGAATATCACTGCAAAAGTGGTTGATCCAGTAACTGACTTTATCAGAGCCCATCCTGAATCAGACTTTAACCAGGTTCAGATTACATTAGGCGCAGATATAAAAGACATGCTGGCCAATAATGAACTTTCTGAGCATTTCGATGCGTTAACGTTACGCGGAGAAGTGTTGTACATGGAAGCATCATGTCGAGCGAATGAACAGGTATTGATATTAACTTACTCCAATCCAAAGCAAGAATTACTCTTACATGTGGATGATGTGGAAGCTGATGGCGGTATTATATTGGATATGCCTGATGTTGGCTTTGACGACATCGCTGGCCATGACGTCGTGAAACAGCGCTTACTGGAGACAGTCAGAATTTTAAATCACCGGGAACAACTTGAGCATGCTGGTGTAGAGCCTCCTAAAGGCATGGTGTTGTTTGGTCCCCCGGGAACGGGAAAAACTATGTTGGCGCGAGCACTCGCCAGTGAGGCTGGCCTGCCAATAGCAACCTGTTCAGGTACTGATCTGCTGTCTGATAATTTTATAAAGGAGCTGTTCATTCGAGTTAGGAAATACGCACCTTGTATATTATTTATAGATGAGATTGATGCATTGCCGAAGCGAGGTGAAGCCGGGCCTGGAGCTGACGCGTTAATGAATCGTTTGCTGACTGAGATTGATGGATTTAGTAAAAATAAAGGCGCGGTTTTTATTGTCGCGGCTACCAATCGGCTGGATAAGCTTGATGAAGCATTATTACGTTCCGGAAGGCTTGATCTTCATGTCCATGTTCCATTTTTGGATAAAAATGCCCGGCGCTGGTTTATAGAAAAGTTCTTGCAGTTAGATGTTTACGAAGAGGCTATAGACGTTGATTTAATTGTTTCTTTAACAGCTGGTATGAGTGGTGCAGATTTAGAAAAAGTGCATCGAGAGACAGTGCTTCAGGCTCTAAGTAAGAATACTGGCAAAATTGGTCAAAGTACGTTACTGGAAGAAATTAATATTCTTAAATATGGCGCTAAACGGACACTTGATAAGTGCGCAAAAATGCTGGCAGAAACCGCCTTTCATGAGGCTGGTCATGCGGTTATCTCAAAAGTTCTGATGCCAGA
>NZIK01000038.1 GCA_002691625.1 Alteromonadaceae bacterium | reverse complement strand
CTACCCGTAAATATCCTTTTGAATGAGTAAAACTGTTCAGGAGATCCCCGCTCAAGAGCATGCGGGGATGACGGAGGAGATGCATGTGTGGATGACGGAGGAGATGCATGTGTGGATGACGGAGGAGATGCATGTGTGGATGACGGAGGAGGTGCATGTGTGGATGACGACTTTTATTTCTGTCATACCGGCCTCCGAGCCGGTATCTCCTAAACTACCTGGCGACCCGTAAATATCCTTTTGAATGAGTAAAACTGTTCAGGAGATCCCGGATATTTTCTGCGAAAATTCCGGGATGACGACCAAGGGAGATACCGGATAGCTACTGCGTATCTTCCGGTATGACGAAAGGTTTTATAATTCTTAGATGACGGGAGACTCAATCGCGTCAGCGCGCTTTTGCTTTTCCTTTGGTTCTTGTTATCGCGAGATACTGGAAATGGGCAGAACCAGTAAAAGCGTAGAGGCGGCATGGATGACGACTCCGGCCAGCGAGGGCAGGACGCCCTCTCTGGTCGATAGGTTTTACCTGCCCATTGACAGTATGCCTTTCGCGATTTAAGAACTGGCAGGTTTCCAAAGGGGAGCCACCTCCCCTTTGGGTGCAGTCGGCACCCCGACAAAATGCGGAGATTACCTCTTCGTCATACCGGCCTCCGAGCCGGTATCTCCTTAACCGCTTGGCTACCCATAAATATCCTTTTGAATGAGCAAAACGGTTCAGGAGGTCCCGGATATTTTCTTTGAAATATTCCGGCATAACAGAGGTAGTTTGGATTACCGGAATAACGGGTTAATCAAAACGTTAGCCCCGATTACAGAAGTTGTTTGGCAAAACTACTTATAACCTTCCTGACGAAAATGTTATGCTTGTTATTATTATTAATCTCTCTGGGTTGTGGCAGGCCCAACGTCAAGCAGAATAAGAATTAACGTGGCGAGCAGACAACTCTTTTCATATATTTTTCGTTCAGTCTTTTTAGGACTGGTAGTGGCTTTACTTATCCTGTTTCTGGTGCCGGATTTACGCCAGGGTACCGGCTTTGGCACCAGTTGGTTGGCGCAAACACCACAAAGTGCCAAGCGGGAAACTTATTATCCTGCCCTGAGTCGCTCCGCACCTGCCGTGGTTAACATCTACAGCGTCAGTATTGAGAACAACCCCAATTATTATAATCAGGCGCGGCAACGTACCAGTTTGGGCTCTGGCGTTATCATGACCGAATCCGGTTATATTCTTACCTGCCACCACGTGATTAAAGATGCCAATAGTATTTTTGTAGCGCTGCAAGATAACCGGGTCGCCGAAGCGCAAATTATCGGTTCCGACCAGCTTACCGATTTAGCCGTACTCAAAATAAATGAAAACAACCTGCATGTGATCCCCCAGTTAGAAGAGCCGGATTTACGCGTGGGTGATGTGGTAATGGCCATTGGTAACCCCTACAACCTCGGTCAAACCATTACCCAGGGCATTGTGAGCCGCGCCGGCAGAACCGGTCTTTCCAACAGTTACGTTGATTTTATTCAGACCGATGCGGTACTTAACCAGGGTAACTCTGGTGGCGCACTGGTCGACAGCAACGGCTATCTGGTAGGCATTACCAACGCTAATTTCCAGGTCCGTGATGAACGTCGTGGCACCTACATCGTCGATGGTATCAACTTCGCGGTCCCTTACGAGCTCGCTGTGCGGGTAATGGAGTCGATTATTACCAATGGTAAAGTTACCCGTGGGCAGTTAGGGTTCATCGGCGAAGAATTACGCGGCGGCCCCGGTATTGAGGTAAAAGCAGTAGCAGCCAATTCGCCCGCTGCGCAGGCTGGTTTGCGCCCGGGCGACATCATTATGTCAATTGATGGTATTCGTCTTGAGAGCGCCTCCAAAGCGCTGGATATGATAGCGGAAACCCAACCCGGCACCGTGCTGGAACTGGAAGTCAGCCGTAATGCGAGCCTGTTTACCATGCAGGTAACGGTGGCAGAGCTTCAACTTCAGTAGTGTTTTACTAAAAAACTTACGCTGTTTTTGAATTACTCATCTATTATTGAGGTAATGGATCTGCAGTTCAGGAACAATTTTAATGTTAGACATTATTAGCAGGGTCGACTCCAGCCCAAGTCTTAAATATGGAAGTTACTCCATTCATATCAGTGGGAGTCTGTTGCTATTGTTTTTTCGTGGCACCTGGTCAGAAAAATGTGCATCAGACTATATCCGCGACGTATCCCGATTCCGCCACGAGCACGGGCTTAATCACTTTGCATCCATAGCCATTATCAGTGAATGGCAGTTGGGCACACCCGAAGCGATCAATATGGTCTCAAATGTGATCCGACGCGGCGCAGAAATGGGCATGGTGGCGCAATTTATTTTTGCGGAAGGTAACAACCACCTGTCGCTGCATATTGCCCGGCAAAATGTTGAAAAGGCATTTCCAGGTGCGATAACCGGTGCTTCTCTGGATGATTTCCTACCCGCTCTCGACAAACATGGGATTCATTTTGACGAACAGCGGGTACGAAATATTCTGGCCGCTAATGGCCGGTGTGACTAGCAGATAACGCAGGTTATTCGCTAACCCGCGATACCACTGCGCCTAAACCGCCCAGTTTGTGCTCGATGGCTTCATAGCCACGATCCAGGTGATAAATGCGGCTAATATGGGTTTCGCCCTCGGCAACTAAGCCGGCAATGATCAGACTGGCCGAAGCCCGCAGGTCGGTGGCCATCACTGGCGCGCCTTTCAACGAAGACTCACCTTGACTTACCGCACTGTTGGTCTCCAGCGCGATTTCCGCGCCCATACGCTGTAACTCAGGCACGTGCATAAAACGGTTTTCAAAGATGGTTTCGGTAATCACCCCGGTGCCTTTCGCAACGGCATTAAGCGCCACGAACTGAGCTTGCATGTCGGTTGGGAAGCCCGGGTGAGGAGCCGTTTTTACTTTTACTGCAGTTAACGGCGTGTTGCGACGGTCCAGCTCAATCCAATCTTTACCGGTGGTAAGGACTGCCCCGGCCTGCTGCAGTTTGGATAGCACAGCATCAAGGGTTTCTGGTGCCGCGTTTAAGCATTTAACATGGCCACCGGTTACCGCAGCGGCTACCAGGTAAGTACCGGTTTCGATGCGATCCGGTAATACCGCGTAGTCGCAGCCGTTGAGAGCTTCAACACCGTGAATTCGAATTTTATCGGTACCGGCGCCGGAGATACGTGCCCCCATGCTGTTCAGACAGTTAGCCAGATCAACAATTTCCGGCTCCCGGGCGGCATTTTCGATAACGGTTTCGCCATCGGCCAGTGCCGCGGCCATCATCAGGTTTTCGGTAGCCCCCACGCTCACGATATCCATAAAGATACGCGCACCTTTCAGGCGACCATCAACACTGGCACGTACGTAGCCTTCGTCTACATTGATAACCGCACCCATTTTTTCCAGGCCTTCAAGGTGCAGGTTAACCGGTCTGGCACCAATGGCACANCCACCGGGNAAAGACACATTNGCCGTNCCNANTCTGGCCAGCAGNGGNCCGAGCACCAGNATNGATGCGCGCATAGTACGCACTANTTCATAAGANGCGGTATCACTGGANAGTTCAGCAGCGTGCAACANNACNNTATTGGTGTCNTGTTGCTCTACGCCTACGCCTAAGTCTTTCANCAGCGCCAGCGTNGTGCTGATATCTTTAAGNTGNGGNACGTTGCTGTAACGNCAGGGCTGTGCCGTTAGNAAGCTGGTCATTAACAATGGCAAGGCGGCGTTTTTAGCGCCAGAAATAACCACTTCGCCATTCAACGGCGGACTTTTTTTAATAATGAGTTTATCCACTGGTGAATCCTGCGTGGGTTATTGCGGCATATTAAACTGACGCTCACGCTGCCAGTCTTTTTCAGTAAAGGTTTTAATAGAGACAGCATGCATTGAACCATCGGCAATGAATGCGTTCAGAGGAGCGTATACCGCTTGCTGGCGTTTCACCCGGCTCATTTCGGCAAAGGCATCGCTCACTGCAATTACGGTGAAGTGTGAGCCGTCACCTTTTACATAAACTTCGGCTAAGTCGAGTTTTTCTTTCAGTAAGCTTTCAATTTCTTTAGTGTCCATGACTCTCCGGCAGTATAGTTTTTACCCGACCGGCAATACGTCGTCGAGTTCGCTGATTTTTGCCAATTTAAGCATTTTTTCCGGCAGGTTGCACAAGGTAATTTTAACCCCTTGTGCATTTCCTTCACGAATGGCGTTGAGTGTCCATGCGAGGCCAGCGCTGTCGACACGCTGCACATCCTGAAAGTCGAGTTCGCAATGTTTAGCAGCGCGCAGACATTGCTGTTCACTGTTGCCCAGCGAAGACCACCATTCCTGACTCAGGGTCTGACGATCCAGAGCGCCATTGAGCTTGATGGTTTGTTTATCGGCCACTATTAATCCGCCTCACGGGTACTGCCATCCAGTGATTTCAGCTGGATAGGCTTAGCGATGCGCTCGCGCATGATTTCAATTACTTTTTCAATGCCTTCAGTACGCATTACCGGCTCATACTGCTTGATTTCGTTTTGCAGCATGCTGATACCTTCGGCAACCATGTCGTAAGCTTTCCACTCTTTATCCTTTTTACGCACTTTAAAAGCCACTTTAATGTCCGGACGTTCGCCATCACGGATAAGTGCACGTACGGTCACAGTTTTATCCCCTTCAAATTCCTGTGGTGGGGAAAACAGCACTTCCTGGTCATCGTAATAGCTCAGTGCATCAGCATAGCTGGTTACCAGATACTGACGGAACACACGAATGTATTCGATCAGTGTCTCGCGATCGGTTTTCTTCATATCGAAATATTTGCCCAGTACTTTAAACGCACTGTACTGGTAATCGATGTAGGGCATCAGTTCTTCGTCCATAATGTCGCGAAGGATTTCAGGGTTAGCGGCAATTTCCTGCTTTGAGGACTTAATGCGCTCAAAGGTGCGGTTACCGACCTGCTCCACCATTTTATACGGGTCCTGGCTATTAACCTCTGGCAAAGATTCCTGAGCACTTACCGGCATGATAACCATCACCAGTAATGTAAAAAATGCGGCTAATTTTGCTTTCAACTTCTTTCTCCTAACCTGACAATGCGATGCGATACTTATTTGTAAAGACCGGCTTATTGTCACTATTCTTCACTATTGCGGCTGAACAGGAACTGACCAATGAGTTCTTCCAGCACTAACGCTGAACTGGTGTCCTCGATATAGTCACCTTCAGCCAGATTCTCAACCCCATCGATGGTAAATCCGGGTTCAAAACCAATATATTGTTCGCCGAGTAAACCAGAGGTCAAAATTGACGCCGAACTGGTTTCCGGAAACTCGTTGTATTCACTCTGGATAGTTAACTCAACGACCGGACTATAATCGTCTTTATCCAGCTTGATTGCATTTACGCGACCAATGGTGACGCCGCCCACTTTTACCGGTGAACGAACTTTCAGGCCACCAATGTTTTCAAACTTGGCATACAGGGTGTAGGTATCACCGTCGGTTACCACCGTCTGATTAGCTACCTTTAACGCCAGCAGTAACAAGGCTGCGATAGTCATTAATACAAACACACCTACCATTAATTCCGTTTTATAACGATTCATCGTACCCAGCCCCCTTATTCAATACCAAACATCAGGGCGGTGAGCACGAAGTCCAACCCTAATACTGCCAATGACGAAAACACCACGGTTTGTGTGGTTGCCTGACTGATACCTTCTGAGGTTGGTATCGAATCATATCCTTTAAATATGGCAATCCAGGTCACAACCAGGGCAAATACGAGGCTTTTTATCACCCCATTTATGACATCTTTGTCCCAATCGACGGTTGCCTGCATAATTGACCAGTAACTGCCGGCATCAACGCCCAGCCAGTCAACGCCAACCAAATGGCCGCCAAGTATGCCTACTGCAGAGAAAATGAGTGCCAGCATAGGCATGGCTATCATACCGGCCCAAAAGCGTGGCGCGACCACACGGCGCAGCGGATCCACCGCCATCATTTCCAGACTGCTTAANTGTTCAGTGGCNTTCATTAAGCCAATTTCGGCGGTAAGCGCAGANCCNGCGCGNCCTGCAAATAACAGGGCGGTTACCACNGGCCCTAACTCACGCAGNAGCGACAGCGCNACCATGGGNCCCAGNCTGCCTTCTGCACCGTAGTCGGTAAGAATGGTGTAGCCCTGNAANGCCATAACCATGCCGATAAACAGGCCTGACACAATAATAATCGCCAGNGACTGNACACCCACCACATAAAGCTGGCGGATGGTTAGCGGGATATTTTTCAGNCTGGGCGCAGCAAACAGCGCGCCGAACAGCATNAAGCCAGCCCGGCCGNAGGCAGCTACCCGTTCCAGAGTGTGGCGACCGGTTTGTTGTATCCAGTTCAATCGCTTTCTCCCAAAAATGCTGCGCGTAANTCATCCGCCGGATANTGAAANGGTACCGGNCCATCTGCCTTGCCCTGCAGNAANTGTTGTACCANCTCNGAATCNCTNCCTTTGATTTGCTCGGCGGTGCCNTCNCCGATAACCCGCTGGTCGGCGAGAATATANATATAATCGGCGATAGTCAGTACCTCGGTAACATCGTGGGTTACCACAATACTGGTGAGNTTNAGGGCATCGTTAAGCTCGCGGATCAGCTTTACCAGCACGCCCATGGAAATCGGGTCCTGGCCGGCAAATGGCTCATCGTACATAATTAAATCCGGATCCANAGCAATTGCNCTGGCCAGCGCTGCCCGTCGGGCCATACCGCCGGANAGTTCACTGGGCATCATNTGCGCTGCNCCNCGNANCCCTACAGCCTGCAGCTTAAGAGCAACGATAGTGGCGATGATAGATTCTGATAATTTTGTGTGCTCGCGCANCGGAAAAGCGACNTTATCAAACACNGTCATGTCGGTGAACAATGCGCCACTCTGGAACAGCATGCTCATGCGACGACGATTATGATAAAGCGCTTTGCGACTCATTGCCGGGATGGACTCACCGTCAAAGGTAATATCNCCACCGTCAGGNATGAGTTGTCCGCCTATCAGCTTAAGCAACGTGGTTTTACCTATTCCACTCGGGCCCATCACGGCAGTGATTTTGCCTTTGGGCACACGCAGNGAGATGCCGTCATAAATAACGCGCTCCCCACGGGAAAAGGTCATATTTTTTACGTCGACTAAATAGTCCATGTTACTTTGCATTTCCTGTGCAGGCCTTAGCCCTGAAGCCTGGTTACACTACCCGACNTCGGTTTATCTTTTCCGCGTTCATTGTATGNCGGTTTGCTTATTCTGCCTAAACCGAAAAGGTTACAATTTATATCACGAACGCCACTGCAGGATATAGCCTACNAGCGAAGTATATTAGATTTTCATTATCCNGNTATTCGCCCGGAATTTCCGTTTTANTTAACGAATAACATTGTTCTATGCTGTAGAATAGAAGCTGAATCTTCGCTGAAGCTGTTACCAACTTAAGTGCAGAGGATTCTACCATAGTATAAGTCGATTACATACATTCATGTAGGTATATTTAATAACCAGTTGCGCATAGCGTTTAATTCANCGNCTAATCAATTACTTGCCAANTGCTATCAAATAGCACCACGGNTAACTNTGTGACACTCTACACAAGCATACGTTCCATGACGATGCGACTTNNGCANANAAAANCTCCCTCTTTNGCCATTAAAACGCNCCGCAAGNTTATAAAGTTCACNTGNTANATATCGCCCNGCCTTTAATAAGACCGTGTTTACGCGTTTTTCTGTCAGGCTAAACATAGGAATAAGCGCATTTTTTTGCGAGAATACAACTTTCGATGGAAGCAGGTTTTGTTGTGATACTTCAGGTAGCTATTTTTCTGGCCGGACTCGCGGTACTAAGCTGGAGTGCCGACAAATTTGTTTANGGCGCTTCTGCCCTGGCCAGGAACATCGGCATNTCNCCCATGATGATTGGTCTGACNATTGTGGCCATGGGTTCGTCGGCNCCGGANATTGTGGTTTCAGCGGTGGCGTCNATCAACGGTAATCCAAACACCGCAGTCGGTAATGCGCTGGGTTCCAATATTACCAATATNGGCCTGGTACTTGGTATTACNGCCCTNATNAAGCCCTTGCTGGTNTCGTCGACAACCCTNAAACGNGAGTTCCCNTTATTNCTGNTAATCAACCTGATTGCTGTNTACTTCCTGTATGACGGTGAATTGTCTTCGTTGGAAGGCATNATTCTTATTCTGCTGTTTATCTTTGTGTTAGCCGGGATGGCNTGGATTTCTCTGCTGGTCGANAAAGGCGATCCGCTGATGAATGAAACCAGCGATGAAATTCCCAACGCAGTGGAAACCTCACATGCCGTGCTCTGGATAGGTCTGGGGTTAGTGCTGTTGCCGGTGAGCGCTCAGTTTATGGTAGACTCCGCCGTGCATATTGCACGGTACTTTGGCATGAGCGATTTGGTGATCGGATTAACCATTATTGCCCTGGGCACCAGTTTACCAGAACTAGCGGCCAGTGTAGCCGGTGTGTTGAAAGGCGAAGACGACCTCGCCCTGGGTAATGTCATCGGCTCTAATATTTTTAATTTGCTGGCGGTACTCGGCATGCCTGGGCTAATTGCACCAGGTATCCTTGATGAAAACGCCGCACATCGGGACGCGCTGGTGATGCTGGGACTGACCCTGCTATTATTAGTGTTTAGTTTTAATTTCCGTGGGACACGACGAATCAACCGTGTCGAGGCGGCCCTGCTAGCAGGCTGCTACCTGGGTTATCAGTATTGGTTATTTGCCTAATGACATCACAACAACAATCTTCCTTTATTGAATCAGCCAGGCGCGTTGTCGCAATCGAACAAGCCGCCATTGCCGCGCTGGGCGAACGCTTTGATGAGCGTTTTGTGAAAGCCTGCGAGCTACTTAAAAACTGTCAGGGTAAGGTGGTAGTAAGTGGCATGGGTAAATCAGGTCATGTGGGTAACAAAATTGCCGCCACCCTGGCCAGCACTGGTACGCCGGCATTTTTTATGCACCCGGGCGAAGCCAATCACGGCGATCTGGGCATGCTCGGTTCTAACGATGTGCTGTTAGCCATTTCCAACTCTGGCGAAACCGGTGAACTACTCAATTTGCTGCCCGTAGTAAAACGCCTGAATGTGCCGGTGATAGCCATGACCAACCGCGCAGACAGCACCCTGGGCAAACATGCCGACGTGGTACTCGACATTGGCGTAGAACAGGAAGCCTGTACGCTGGGCCTGGCGCCAACCACCAGCACCACCGTAACGCTGGTAATGGGCGATGCCCTGGCGGTGGCCCTGCTGGACGCCAATGGCTTTACCTCAGATGACTTCGCGCTCTCGCACCCTGGCGGTAGCCTGGGCCGTAAATTACTGCTTACCGTTGCAGACATTATGCTGACCGGTGATGAAATTCCACTGGTCCCCGAGCAGGCAACAGTCTCTGAAGCATTACTGGAGATATCCCGTAAAGGCCTGGGCCTAACCGGCATTACCGATACAGAGCGCAACCTGCTGGGCGTATTTACCGACGGGGATTTACGCCGCCTGCTGGATGCCCGGGTGGATATCCACGATACCCGTGTAGAAGAAGTAATGACCCGTGGCTGTAAAACGTCCCGCGGTGAAAACCTCGCCGTTGAGGCACTTAACGTAATGGAACAATACAAAATCAGCGCCCTGTTAGTGGTGGATGAAAACAACCAGCCAGTAGGTGCGTTTAACATGCACATGCTGTTAAAAGCCGGAGTACTGTAATGAGCATGGTTAAAACCCTGTATACTGAACTTCCTCATGCGTTTTATCAGCAACTGCAACAGATTAAGCTGCTGGTTTGCGATGTGGATGGTGTATTCTCAGATGGACGCATTTATCTGGGCAATCAGGGCGAAGAATTAAAAGCTTTTCATACCCGCGATGGTTATGGCGTTAAAGCGCTGGTTAATGCCGGCATTGAAGTGGCAGTTATTACCGGTCGGCGTTCAGCTATCGTTAAGGACCGTATGACATCATTAAAGGTGTCGCACATAATCCAGGGTGAAGAAAACAAGGCCGACGCGCTGGCTGAGTTAATGGCTTCACTGGGACTTAGCCGGGAACAGGTGGCCGCTATAGGTGATGATATGCCGGATACCGGTATGTATACCCACAGCGCGGTTAACATTGCGGTGAAAGATGCTCACCCACAGGTGATTGCGCAGGCAAACTGGGTAACCACCCTGCCTGGCGGCTTTGGTGCGGTAAGAGAAGTGTGTGACACCCTGCTGCAGGCCAACGATAAGTTACAAGGTATTTTAGGAGCCAGTGTATGAGTAAAGTAGGCCTGAGCATTGCCTGCCTGTTTATTCTGGCCACACTGCTTTACCTGCCCGGGTTTCTGGCAGAAGAACCGCTTATCCCCCCGGATCAGGATGTATTGGCCATTACACCCAGTTATAAAGCCCGTAACCTGACCACCACCTTATATAACGAACAGGGTCAGCGCGTGCATGAAGTATTTTCATCTACCATGGAAAACTACGAGCAGCTGGGCTTTGTGTTGTTTTTAGCGCCGCAGTACACCATTTACCAGGAGTCTGGCGAGCCACCCTGGCAGGTAGTCGCCGACGAAGGGACGTTGTATGATAACAACATGATACAACTGGAAAATAACGTAGTGATTGTGAGTAAGGACCAGGCTGACTTTGTACAGCGGGTAACCACAGACTACCTTGAGATAGATTTGGACCAACAAACCATGGTTTCCGACGCCAGGGTGGAAATTTCGGGGCCTGATTTCCTGATATTTAGTAACGGACTTCGCGCCAACCTATTGAATAAAACTTATGAGTTGAATCAACATGTGCAAACGACTTATTCCCCTGCTAACTAGCCTGTCGCTGACGCTCTCGCCGGCGGTGGTCATGGCAGCCAAGTCTGATTTCAAAAAAGACATCGAGGTGTTTTCCGAGTCACAGTTCCTCGACGGTAAGAATAAAAAGTCTATCCTGATTGATAATGTACAGGTTACCCAGGGCTCGCTCAGCATTAAGGCCGACCGGGTAGAAGTAGAAGCTGGCGGCGGCAAGGGCAAGGAAATATTTATCGCTACTGGCAAACCTGCTGTATACAGCCAGACTCTGGACGATGGCCGGGTTGTGGAAGCCCGTGCATTTGAGATCCGTTATGAAGTGGCGAATCGCACTATTTCGCTGGCCGGTGATGCCGAATTGAATCAGAATACCAGTGTCGTAAAAGGTGAAACCATCGTTTACGACATGGAAAAAGAACAACTTAAAGCCACCGGTGACGGCAGCGGCAGTGAAGATGGCCGGGTGCGTACCGTGTTTAGTCTGGAAGATATTGAAGCCGTGCGCGACGAAAGCAAGGCCAGTGATAGCACAGACGACCAACAGGATAATGACAACGAATGACCACCCTGACCGCCACCCACTTAGCTAAGTCGTATAAGTCCCGGCAGGTAGTAAGGGATGTTAGCGTTGAGGTATCTTCCGGCCAGATTGTTGGCCTGTTAGGCCCCAATGGTGCAGGTAAAACCACCACTTTTTACATGATTGTAGGCCTGGTGGCACTGGATAAGGGCGATATTCGCATCGACGAGATGGATCTGACCCGCCAGCCCATGCACGAACGTGCCCGCAACGGAATTGGTTATCTACCCCAGGAAGCCTCTATTTTCAGAAAGTTAACGGTTTTTGACAATATCATGGCAATATTGCAGACACGCAAAGACCTTTCTTCTGCCGAACAGCAAAATGAAGCCGATGCGCTACTTGATGAATTCAATATCAACCATATACGTAATAGTACAGGGATGAGTTTGTCGGGGGGAGAGCGGCGTCGGGTAGAAATTGCCAGGGCACTGGCGGCGAATCCAAAATTTATTTTGCTCGATGAACCCTTTGCGGGAGTTGACCCAATTTCGGTTAATGATATAAAGAAGATCATACAGCATCTTCGTGACCGTGGAATTGGTATCCTGATTACCGACCACAACGTCCGGGAAACCCTCGACGTATGCGAGAAAGCCTACATTGTGAGTCAGGGGGAATTAATCGCCCAGGGCACCGCCGAACAGGTTTTAAGTAATCAAAAGGTCAAGGATGTATACCTGGGTGAGCAATTCAGGCTATAGTTAGATGCATATAGACAACAAATTTTGTCCCGATCAATAATAAGCAAGGCGTTAAGAACAGAAGTAGATGAAACCATCTTTACAGCTCAAATTTAGTCAACAACTTACTATGACGCCACAATTGCAGCAGGCGATTAAACTGCTGCAACTATCTACTCTGGATTTACAACAGGAAATCCAGGAAGCGCTCGATTCAAATCCGTTATTGGAAGTTGATGACAACAGCGACAACGATACGGTTGAGAAAAGTAAACTCGATGCGGAAGCGGATGCCGCAGCAACCGCCAGCACCGAGACCAGCATGGACACCAATGAGGCCCTAGAAAAGAACGAGTTGCCCGACGAATTACCCATCGACAGCACCTGGGATGAATATTATTCGGCCTCCTCAGCGCCAGCGCCAGGCCCTGCTTCCAACGACGATGAGAATGTTTTTCAGGGTGAAACCACCGACAATATTCAGGACCACCTGCTCTGGCAAATGCGCCTCACGCCCTTCAGCGATGTAGACCGTGCCATTGCGATTGCCATTATTGATTCGATTGACGAATCAGGATATTTAACCGTAACAGTTGAAGATATCCTGCAGAGCGTCAATACTGAAGATATGGAAGAACCGGTTGAAGTGGACGAAATTGAATGCGTACTGAAACGGATCCAAATGTTCGACCCGATTGGTTCAGGCTCACGTACCCCGCAGGAGTGTCTACTGGTCCAGTTAAAACAATTTGCTCCCGACACGCCATGGCTCAAGGAAGCAAAAACCCTGATTGAAGACTATGCCGACCTGCTGGGCAGCAAGGACTATCGCACCTTAATGCGTAAATCACGCCTGAAGGAAGATGATTTGCGTGAGGCAATGCGCTTACTGCAAACCCTTAATCCGCGTCCGGGCAGTGCATTAATTACTCAGGAACCCGAGTACGTTATTCCCGACGTATCGGTCACCAAGAAAAAAGGCCGTTGGGTGGTTGAACTCAATCCCGACAGCCTGCCAAAACTGAGCGTAAATCAGCAGTACGCTGCCATGAGCCGTCAGGCCCGCAACAGTTCAGATTCCCAGTTTATTCGCTCGCATATGCAGGAAGCCAAGTGGTTTATCAAGAGCCTGGAATCGCGTAACGAAACCTTGCTCAAGGTTGCTAACTGCATTGTGCAGCAGCAAATGGGCTTTTTCGAACACGGCCCGGAAATGATGAAGCCTATGGTCCTCAATGACGTAGCCGAAATGGTTGATATGCATGAATCTACCATTTCGCGGGTAACCACTCAAAAATACATGCACACCCCCCGCGGTATTTTTGAACTGAAGTATTTCTTCTCCAGCCACGTAGCCACCGAGTCGGGCGGAGAATGTTCATCTACTGCCATCCGCGCTCTGATTAAAAAACTGGTTGCCGCCGAGAAGCCCAGTAAACCACTAAGCGACAGCAAAATTGCTCAATTGTTGGCCGAACAAGGTATAAAAGTTGCCCGGCGGACAATAGCAAAATACCGGGAATCCTTGTCGATTCCACCGTCTAACCAACGCAAGAGCCTTATTTAGGCCGAAATATAAGGAAGACGAACTATGCAAATAAATCTTACAGGTCATCACATCGAGATAACCGATTCTTTGCGTAATTATGTTGATACCAAGTTTAGTAAACTGGAGCGCCACTTTGATCACATATCCAATGTGCATGTGATCCTCAACGTGGAAAAGCTTGCTCAAAAAGCCGAAGCCACGATGCATTTGAGTGGCGCGGAAGTATTTGCCTCGTCAGAAAATCAAGATATGTATGCCGCGATAGACAGTATGGTCGACAAACTGGATCGCCAGGTAATTAAGCATAAGGAAAAGCTCAAAAAGCACTAGGCCCAATTTAACCTTATGAATATTCAAGCCTTAGTTAGCCTGGATCGCACTGAATGTGCGGTCCAGTGCAACAGTAAAAAACGAATTTTAGAAATCATCAGCGATATTGCTGCCGAAACCAACGCCGAAATTCAAAAAGAAGACGCGCTTAACGCCCTGCTCAGTCGCGAAAAAATGGGCAGCACCGGCATTGGTAATGGCATAGCGTTACCGCATGGCAGACTGGCTAATCTTTCCAATGTAACAGCCGTGGTAGTAACCACCAACCCAGCCATTGCCTTTGACGCCATTGATGATAAACCGGTTGATATCTTTTTTGCCATTCTGGTACCAGAAAACCAGACCGAGGGGCATTTGCAGACCCTCGCCACGATTGCCGGCAAGTTGAGCCAGAAAAGCATTGTAAAAACCATCCGTAACGCCGAATCGAAGGAACAGGTTATCGCCGCACTATGCGACGAGGCTGCACAGTAGTCCGGCAGGGAGTCTGACAAACCATGAAACTCATTATTATCAGCGGGCGCTCCGGCTCCGGCAAATCCGTTGCGCTAAGGGCCCTGGAAGATTTGGGCTACTACTGCGTTGATAACATTCCGGTAAACCTGCTCCCTACCCTCACCCATACCGTGGTCGACGAATACGATCAGGTAGCCGTGAGTATCGACGTGCGTAACCTGCCAAAGGATCCCGATGAACTGGTGGAAATCCTTGATTACCTACCTTCATCCTGGTCTATGACCATCGTCTACCTTGATGCCAGCGATGACATGCTGGTGAAGCGTTTTAGTGAAACCCGCCGCCTGCACCCACTGGCCAAGTTGAATAAATCCCTGGCCGATGCCATTCAGGCAGAAAAAGAATTACTCGCGCCCATTACCGAGCGGGCCGACCTGTACATTGATACCGACAGATTATCGATTCACCAGCTCGCCGAACTTATCCGCGAACGTATTCTGGGTAAAAAGAGCTCAAGGTTAGTGTTGGTATTTGAGTCATTCGGCTTTAAGCACGGCATACCCAAAGACGCGGATTACGTGTTTGATGTTCGCTTTCTACCCAACCCGCACTGGGAGCCGGACCTAAAGCACCTTACCGGTCTGGACTCCCCGGTAGAAGCCTTTCTGGGTTCACAGCCCATTGTGACCAAGTTTATCTGGCAGATTCAAAACCTGCTCGACACCTGGATGCCCCATCTGGAACGTAATAACCGCAGCTATGTAACCATTGCTATAGGTTGTACCGGCGGACAGCACCGTTCGGTATTTGTGGCACAATCGCTGGCCAAGTTATTTTCTGATAAACACCCTGATGTGCAAATTCGTCACCGGGAGTTAAACCGATAATGCGCGTAGAAAAAACACTTACCATCGTTAATAAGCTAGGCCTGCATGCCCGTGCAGCCACACAGTTAGTGCAACTCGCTAATCAGTTTGATGCCGAAATCACCCTTAAAAAAGGGGATAAAGAAGCCAATGCCAACAGTGTACTGGGTTTAATGCTGATGGAAAGTCATCAGGGCGAACAGGTTGACGTGATCAGCGAAGGCCCGGATGCCGAAGCCGCCATGGCAGCAGTGGAAACTTTGATTGTTGGCCGCTTTAACGAAGACGAGTAGTACACAGATAACCACTTTGCAGCGGTTACCTGTGATGTGATTTATTGCGGATGGCAAACACTAGTCATTTAATTTCAGTCGCAACCTGCCGTTTTGATTCACCTAAAATCCAAATCGAAACTCCACTCGCACATGGCGATTATCCGCTGAATCCGTGTCGAAGTGGCTGGGGGGTGGTGCATTGCCATCCCTAATCGATGCAGGCCAGCCTTTGAATGTCACCGACTTATCCATGCCGGGAGACATTTTGTACTCTGCAACTAAAGCCTGTTTATTGTGACTTACCGCAGGTCTGTAGTAATCACATGCTAACTGAAATGATTCTGCGAGTCTGACCAAATCGGAACTGCCTGGGTTACAGAGCGGTGCAGCAAGCATTGTATTTTGCACTTCATTAACGTCTTTCGCCTGAATTGCAATGGTGTATTGACTGAAAATGACATCATCTACGTTTTGGGAGGTGAGGTGGTCAGGGCGAGAGCATGAGTGCTCAAATTTCGTTCAACGCTACCAAACCCG
>NZIK01000037.1 GCA_002691625.1 Alteromonadaceae bacterium | reverse complement strand
TGTGCAGAGGACTTCCACCTCCAAGTCATCAACTCACCACCACAGTGAGTCGAACAGTGCTAAAGCACTACGCGCCATGCCCGGCGCACCACAAAAAAACAGGGCGAAAACGCCCTGTCAAAGAAGTGTTGATAATGTCCAAATTATCCGCACCTCGTGCTCTATACTAAAAAATAGCTACTCTCCACTCTCACTGGTCGCCAGCAGGAAGGTTTCCGCTTTAACACATTTGCGCTCAAACTGACGCTGGCACTTACCGATTACCCGCAGGGTAATGTCAGACAGCGGAAACACCTTACAGGCTAATACCACGCCTGCCGCCTGCTCTTCTTCACTCACATGACAGCGGCTCATCTTTTTAGCCGAATACTCACCGCTCTCAATCCGAATTTTGCAGATCCCGCAGCCGCCGCCCCGGCAGCCCACCGGGATCCCTTTACGCCCGAGGCGCGCCATACCATCCAGTAACGACTCACTTGCACGACAGGAGTAAGTTTCCCGGGTGTTCAGAATGTCGATCGTATAAGCCATGGCCCACTCCCCTGTCCGTTCACGTTTTATTGCTTAAGCGCCAGCTTGCGCTCTGGCCTCGATTTCGGCTTTGCGGATTTCAGATGCCAGACTACCGGCGATGCTCCAGTTCTCTGGTTCAACGGTATAGCAGTTGCCGCGGATATCCGCTTTATCTACCTTTAGCGTGACTGCCAGTATGTTGGTAAACTGCTCTGCAATGGCCTGGCGCTGCTCAAGGGAGCGCCCTTTCATCACAATGAACTCAAAAAACGGGGCATTCTTCCCGCCTTTGCTTACCAGTTTACCGCCCACACCAATCAAGTTGGGCGCGTGCAGATCAACAAACACTCGAATGCGATCAACCGGACTGTCGAGTACCTCAGCATAAATTTGCGTGGCTTGTTCGATAACCGACTCAATTTGCGCATCGCTGATGTCTTTATCAGCAAGGTGAAATTTAACAATTGGCATACTGTTTACTCCTTAATAACACAAGGGCTGCCTACGGCAACCCTTTACGACGGCCCGAATCGAGCATGATGGTCGAGCCGGTCATGCCAATGGCACGATCATCCAACAAGTTACACACTGCCCAGCCAACCTGCTCAGCGGTAGTAAACTGATGCACCGAAGACTCATCGAGTAATTCATCCAGTACATCATCCACGCTGATCCCGCGCTGTTCAGCGCGAGCCGCGGCAACATTGCGCAAGCGTTCACTGTCGGCAGGTCCCGGTGCAATAGTGTGAGCACTGATGCCCCGGCGGCCATAGGCTAAGGATAACTGACGCATCACATTAACCAGTGCAGCATTAGCAACACCGGCAGACGCTGCATATTCAGTCGGCTCAAGACCATAATGACCACCAATCGCGACAATGCGCGCGTTGTCACTAAAGTGTTCATCGGCAGCACGACTCAAGCGTAAGATGCCGCCCACTTTAATATTGACCGCATCCACCATGGCTGCTGTGGGCGCTTTTAGAATGCCCCCAGCGACTGCCACACCCGGCCCATGTACTACCATTTTCACTGGTCCGGTAATGGCAGACTTAATCGCGTCAATGGCGCTATCCTGGCTGATATCAGCCTGCACTCCACTCACTTCACTGAACGTTTCGGTTAAATTGGCCAGCGAATCGGCGCTGCGGCCAACGGCCAGCACATGCAGGCCGTTGTCGATAAGTTGTCGGACGATTTCCACGCCGAAGGTACCGGTTGCACCCACAACAATGGCAAGGTTTTTATCAGGCATAATGCACCTTTTTAAACAGCTTCTTTTAACAGACCTTTCTCTTTGGCCAGCGTCATAGCGGTATCCTGGATCATGTCTTCCTGACCACCGATCATCTTCTTACGCCCCAGCTCAACCAGAATGTCCCGGGCTGATAAACCGTACTTTTCGGCCGCCTTTTTAGCATGCAACAGGAAGGTTGAGTAAACCCCGGCATAACCTAACGTCAGCGAGTCACGGTCGATGCGAACCATGTGGTCCATCATGGGGGTAATGATGTCTTCGGCGATATCCATCAGCTTGAACAGATCCAGGCCGGTTGGAATGCCCATTCGCTCAAGCACTGCGGCCAGTACTTCCAGAGGCGTATTCCCTGCGCCTGCGCCAAGGCCGGCAACGGAAGCGTCAATACGAGTCGCTCCGGCTTTAATGGCAGCCACAGAATTGGATACACCCAGGGCCATGTTGTGGTGACCGTGGAAACCAATTTCAGTTTCAGATTTTAGCTCACCACGCAAACGGGTAATGACTTCAGTGACATCTTCCGGCAGCATAAAGCCTGCAGAATCAGTAATATAAACCGTATTCGCACCGTAGGACTCCATGAGCAGCGCCTGCTCAGTCAGCCCTTGTGGCGTATTTGAGTGGGACATCATTAAGAAGCCCGACGTATCCATACCTAATTCACGCGCAAAAGCGATGTGCTGGGGTGAGGTGTCAGCTTCGGTACAGTGGGTAGCAACGTGTACACTGCGCGCACCACTTTCATAAGCAGACTTCAATTCTTTCATGGTGCCAAGGCCAGGAATAAGCAGTACAGAAATAATGGTTTGTTTTACTGCTTCGGCTACGGCACTGATGTACTCTTCATTACTGGCAAGGGCAAAGCCATGCTGCAGAGAATTTCCGCCAAGGCCAGCACCATGAGTGACCTGAATGTAGGGTACTCCGGCATCGTCCATCGCTTTTGCGACTTTAATCATTTGTTCTACGCTGATTTGCTCTTTCTTGGCGTGCATACCATCGCGCAGACACATGTCATGTAAAATAATATTGTTATCCCTCATTACGCGGCCTCCGTTGGGGTTAACGTGATGGTGCCGTTAGCAATTTCTTCGGCAAACATTTCTGCAGTGCGGGTTGCCGCAGCGGTCATAATGTCAAGGTTACCGGCATACTTTGGCAGGTAATCGCCAAGCCCGGCCACTTCCATAAACACCGCGACTTTATTGCCGTCGAAGGTTGGCCCGTTGACCAGCTTGTAACCCGGCACGTATTTCTGTACTTCTTCTATCATCTTCAGTACCGAATCACGGATGGCCACTTCATCGGGCTCGCCTTCGGTGAGGCAGTAAATAGTGTTACGCATAATGATCGGTGGATCGGCCGGGTTGATAATGGCCAGCGCCTTGCCTTTTTTCGCTCCGCCCACTTTTTCAATGGCATTAGAGGTGGTAAAGGTAAATTCATCCAGGTTAGCGCGGGTACCCGCACCGATAGATTTACTCGACAGACTGGCAATTATTTCCGCGTATTCCACGCCCTGTACTTGTGCTACCGCGTTAACAATAGGAATGGTTGCCTGGCCAGCACAGGAAATCATATTCACATTCATTTCCTGCTTGTCAGCGTGCTCCTTAAGGTTTACCGGCGGTACACATAAAGGCCCGATAGCTGCCGGTGTAAGGTCAATCATCATGACTCCCTTAGCATTTAACTTACGGCTGTTTTCGGCGTGCACATAAGCACTGGTGGCATCAAAAGCGATTTGGATACCGTCTTCATCCACATGAGGAAGTAATCCATCAACCCCTTCGGCGGTGGTTTTCAGGCCCATTTTGGCAGCGCGGGCCAGGCCTTCGGATTCAGGGTCAATACCCACCATCCAGACCGGCTCAAGCCATTCGCTGCGCATCACTTTATACATCAGGTCGGTGCCGATATTGCCCGAACCAATTAACGCACATTTAATCTTCTTCATTACTATTTCCCCTCTGCATTCGCTGGTTGTTGGGCTGCCTGCTGAGCCTGACTGCGCTCTTTCATGGTCATTCCGGAAACGAAAAAGTCGTGTTCACCGTGTTCAGTAATAAGGATCCGCACTGACTCACGTTTAACGCCTAGGGACGATACCAGTGCATCAGTAACCGCTCTGGCCGCATTACATTTTTGTTCTTCCGTTCGCCCTGTCATGAGGTGCATTTCGATTATTGGCATGGTTGTTCTCCGTTCAATTAGCGGGTTTATTCGAAACGCAGACTAACGCTGCCCAAATCCTGATAGCGTGCAATCACGTTGTCACCAGGTTTCACCGCCACGGCAGCGGTAATTCCGCCACTCATCACAAAGCTTCCGGCTGGCAGGGTTTCACCCATGTCATGCAGAATATTGACGACCATGGCCACCGCATCGGCCGGATGACCCATTACCGCAGCAGAAGAGCCCATTTCAACAATTTCGCCGTTAAGCTCCATGGCGACACCAATACCATCGACTTCGATATCATCAACGTAACGTGGACGACCGCCCGCCACAAAACGGGCTGATGAACTGTTATCTGCAATCACACTGGGTAAATCGAACTTAAAGTTTTCATAGCGCGAATCGATGACCTCAACGGCTGGCATCACAAAATCGGTTGCCGCCAGTACATCGGCGCGCGTGCAGGCCGGGCCGCTCAGGTCGGCCTTGGTGACAAACGCCACTTCGCATTCCACCCGGGGATGCACCATATCGTGGGTACTGATGGCGGTATTTTCCGGCCGTGACATGGCATCGGTTAAAAAACCAATTGACGGTTTATCCACGCCCATCTGAACCATTTTGGCTTTTGAGGTTAAGCCTGCTTTCCAGCCAATCAGCTTCTCGCCTTGCTCTATGAACCGGGCACGCAGGGCATTCTGCACAGCATAGCCGTCTTCAATGGTCATTTCTGGGTATTCGTTGGTGAGTTTTGCGATATCATTCGCACGGCGCTGAGCACCTTCCACTCGCTCACAGAAACGGATAATTTGTTCTTGGGTTAAGCTGGTTTTCATACTTTTGTGCTCCCGGCAAAATTCACTTTACAACCACCCACGCCGGCGATGTAACACTCCAGTTCGTCACCATCGGTAACGGGTACCAGGGCAGACTGTGAGCCGGACAGGATCACCTCGCCTGCTTTAAACGGAATACCAAGTTCCCCCAGAGTATTGGCCAGCCAGGCCACCGCGTTAAAAGGCGAGCCTTGTACTGCTGCGCCCACACCGGTAGAGAACAGCTCACCATTTTTGTACAGGGTCATACCTGCCATGGTGATATCCACCTTGCGGGGATCGGCTTTGATGTTACTGACCACATACACACCGCAAGAGGCATTGTCGGCCACGGTGTCCTGAATTTTGATTTTCCAGTCGGTGATCCGTGAGTCGACAATTTCAAAACACGGGCTCACATAATCGGTGGCACGGATCACGTCTACCGCAGTAATGCCCGGGCCAATCAGGTCTTCTTTGAGCACAATGGCCAGCTCCGCTTCTGCTTTAGGCTGAATAAGCTCGTTAAGGTCGATAGTTTCGCCTTCCTGGTACACCATTTTGTCGGTGAGCTGACCAAAGTCTGGCTGAAAGACGCCGAGAAAATCCTGTACCGCTTTGCTGGTGACGCCAATTTTTTTGCCTACAATTTTCTCACCGGCGTCCAGGCGACGCTGGATATATTGCAACTGAATCTCGTAAGCCTGCTCTAAAGTAATATCCGGGTGTTGCTCGGTAAACGGCACCAGCGTGTTGCGTGACACCATGGCCTCATACAACGCATTACCTAGTTTTTTAATTTGTGAATTATCCATGTCTGACCGCTCCTATAGCTTGACGCAAACGTTACGCAGCTCGGTGTAGAACTCCAGGGAATGCACGCCGCCTTCACGGCCTATACCGGACTGCTTGGTGCCACCAAATGCGGTGCGTAGATCGCGCAGGAACCAGCTGTTTACCCAGCAAATGCCCACATCGATTTTGGCCGCCATACGGTGTGCCCGCGGCAGGTCTTTGGTCCAGATGGTGGTTGCCAGGCCGTAATCAGTACTGTTTGCCAGGCCTATCACTTCTTCTTCGCTGTCGAAGGGGCGAATGTGACAACAAGGGCCAAAAATCTCTTCTTTTACTACAGCGGCGTCATCGGCTAAATCAGTCCAGATAGTCGGTTGGATCCAGTGACCGTTTTTGAGCGCTTCTGGTACCTCGGGTACACCACCACCGGTGATCACCGTGGCGCCTTCCTCTACCGCTTTTTTATAGTAAGACAGGACTTTATCCTGATGCTCTTTACTGATTAAAGGGCCGTAGTTAACGCCTTCGTCGGTGGGCTTACCGTAATTAACCGCTTCGGCCTTTTCTTTGAGTGCGGCCACGAACTTGTCGAAAATCGGGCGCTCCACATACACCCGCTCGGTACCTAAACACACCTGCCCGGAGTTTAAGAAAGACGAGCGGGAGATGCCTTCAATGGCTTTATCAAAGTCGCAGTCGGCAAATACGATACCGGCATTTTTACCCCCCATTTCAAAAGACACATCGCGGGTGCCTTCGGCAGCGGCTTTCATGATGGCGGTACCGGTGCGGGTTTCACCGGTAAAGGTAATGGCATCAACGTCTTTGTGTTCGGTAAGGAAGGCACCAGCTGAATCCGGGCCGAAACCGTTTACCACGTTATAAACGCCTTTGGGTACGCCCACTTTATTCATTACTTCACCCAGTAATACCGACGTCAGCGGCGTTTCTTCAGATGGCTTGACTACCACGGTATTTCCGCAGGCCAGTGCCGGGCCGACTTTCCAGGTCATCAGCATGAACGGCGCGTTCCACGGGCTGATAACGCCAATTACGCCTTTAGGTGTGCGAACACCGTAGTTCAGTGCGCCTGCGCCATCCGGCGTGTCGAGCATAAAACTCTCGGTGGGGACATTTTTGATAGTATCAGCGAAGATTTTGAAGTTGGCCGCGCCGCGAGGAATAAAGACATGGCGCATGACATGAGAAGGCTGACCGGTATCGGCCATTTCGGCTTCCACAAAATCTTCAAAGCGGCGGGTGATTTCATCAGCCACTTCATACAGCATTTCCACCCGCTGATTAGTGGTAAAGGTAGACCATTCGCCTTGCAGCGCTGCTTTGGCCGCCAGTACGGCTTCATTAACGTCACTACGTCCTGCTTCGGCAATGCTGGCGATAACTTCGCCGGTCACCGGAGATACTTTGTCAAAGCGCTTGCCATCTCTGGCTGCGACAAACTCTCCGCGGATAAAATTTTCTACTTGGCGCATATCGGACTCTCACTTTAGGCTACGCAAGCCCTTAAATTAATATTTACAACTCAATAACACTTAAGGTCAGTGTAAATCCCCAACTCCATACCGTCTAATACCATTTAAAAAACAACTTGATACTTAAAAGGTATAATTAAGAGTGAGTCAGCCAGTGCCGTCACAAGCCTGCCTGACTTGCAAACTAAAAAGCCGCAAGGTCCGCCACCCTAAGGGTTCGGATCGCATTGCGGCAGTTGCTGTACAACCGTTATTACCTGGACAACTCTGGCTGACGGGTATCACTTCCCTGTGACACAAATCAGATATTTTTAAACAGCGGACTGCGCACCTGCTGTGCATCCGCGGCGGAAATAAACTTCTCCGTATAAATATCCCGTTCAAACAGGCGCCCCTGCATTAAGGTATTAATGCAGGCATCAATCATCAGCGGTGGCCCACAGAGATAAGCCTTATTGCCACTGAAGTCGCCATTAAACGCACGCTGAGCGGCTTCGTGAACAAAACCCACCTCTCCCTGCCAGTCGCCATCGTCACCGGCATCAGACAGCGCCGGAATATAAGTAAAGTTGGAATACTTTTTAGCCAGGGCTAGAAACTCGTCGTGATAATAAAGTTCTTCCCGGGTGCGCTGACCGTAGACCAGTGTGATCGGATGCTCGCAACCTTCTTCCAGCAGTTCCATTATCATCGAACGGGGACTGGATAGCCCCGAACCACCCGCCATAAATATCATGGGCATGTCGGCTGATTTTTTAACAAAGAAGCGTCCGTAGGGTCCGCTAAAGGTTATGTCATCGCCCTCTTTGAGCTCATCGTGAATATAGGCCGTTCCCACGCCGCCGGGAACCTTACGGATATTCAGCTCAATTTCGCCAGGCTCCGCTGGTGTGCTGGCAATCGAGAAAGCCCGGCTGCCAATATCGTCCGGCAGATTAAGGTTGATGTACTGACCCGCCTGAAACTCAATACCATCGGCATCTGCTATCTTCAGCCAGATACCTTTAATGGTTGGGGTTAACTCTTCGATGCGGCTTACCGTGCACTGATAGTCCTGCACCGGCAGGTTACGGGAGTCAGGATCTTCCTCAATCTCCGCTTCGATCACCAAATCACTTTCCGGGATCGCACAGCACGCCAGACATTTATTTTCATCGCGCTCAAAATCCATTAAGGCAAAACTGGAGGCTTCACCGTGATCGACTTCGCCGTCCAGCACATCAATCTTGCAGGTGGCACACAACCCGTGGCAGCAGGCATGGGGCAGGTAAATCCCCGCCCGCAGCGCGGCATCCAGAATGGTCTGCTCTTCCTCTACCTCAATGGTTTGTCCCAATGGCTCAATGGTTACTTCAAAGCTCATGGTTATTCTCCCTGAGGCGGAACCAGTGTCGACAAGCCAGGGGTTTTAAAGCAGAATTGCTCTTTATGCACCAGGCCATTTTGCTTAATTGTTTTATTAAAGTCGGGCGTCCATGGTTCACCACTTTTGGTCCACTCAATAGCGTCCCAGTCAATCTTGTCGAAATCGGGATCCGGCTGCATAAGTGGCTTTAACTGCTGTTCAATAATGTCACCCAGTTTCTGATCCGGCGCACCAAACAACATAAAAGCCGCCGCCATCAGCATGTGATGATCCCAGCATGCAAATAACAACTGATGACCATAGTAATTTTCTACCCGGTCTCGCGACGGGAACTTGTACTCGCCATTTGCTACAACTGCCATAATAATTCTCCTGTTACACCTGCGCTGGCAGGCTTAGGCTGCCCGAATTGGCCGGGCAGCGGTTAAAGACGGTGATTAGTCGGTCGACACCTGCTTGCGCCATTTCTCAAAGTTGGCTTTGTCTTCTGAGCTGGCATATTCGCCCGCTGCCGTAGGCTCAAGGCTCACCCACTCCATCCAGGCAGCCAGGTCACCTTTTAACGGTTCCTGCATCAGGGCAGGCATGGGAAGCCAGGCTTGCACGTATTTCTCAGGCTCCTGTTCAAACACATGCTGACAGCCATCCGAACAGAAGTGATATTTCTCGCCTTCGTATTCTGTTTCGCGGTGCGCCAGTTGCGTTGGATCATCCGGCTCAGTAAACAGACAAGGTAACTGACAGGTCTGACACAGCTTGGCTAAACCAAAGTTATTGTACTCACCACCGTTTTCTTTCTGCGCAATGGCGTATTCCCAGCGCGGCAGGTAGTATTTTTCGAAAGTGGTTGGGTATTTTTCTTTCAGCCACTCAATGTCGCTGGCAGTCGGTGTCCAGGAATGGAACGCCGTACCAAATTTCCACTGATACAGGCCCAGCATAATCTGGTGCGAAGTGTGATCGATTGACTTTTCAACGTCGTCCCAGTGCATCGGTGGTTTAATGCCGTAGCGAGCCAGATCGCGGAACAGTGCGTTACCATTTTCCACGCCATAGATATTCCACGCTTCGCGCCATGACATCACGCGTTTAGGCAGCATGTAATCCATCATGGCCGCAACCAGGGTTAACAGGCGGCAACCACGCCAGAACCATTTGTCGATCCATTTCTGCACAATTGGAATATTGTCCGGATCCTGCTCGAGCATAAACTTGATACATTCCAGACCCAGTGTCATATGACGGGCTTCGTCTGACTGTGCCGAGAAACCAAAAGTACAGGTGGCCATATCACCGTTGTAGGCAGCGCCTGACATAAACGGCACGAACAGCAGGTTGGTCAGTACGTACTCGAATGAGAAACCAATGGCGATCAGGAACTCAAATGGCCCTGCCGACATGGCATCGTCAAAGAATGAACGGGCTACTGAGGCGTACCAGATCCGGTCACGCTGATTGGCAAAATCTTTAAAGCCGTTGTAGAACTTGTTGTAGTTCGACATAGCGTGAACCTGGGTTTGTGCATGGCGGATTTCGTCAATCGACTGCATCTGACAAGCCACCTGTGGACCGACGCCGGCAAACTCACGTCCAACCCGGGCAAAACCACGGTGAGCCGCATATTCACCCGGGCTGATGCCCTGCAGNAACAGCTTGATAGCGGTTAANTAGCGNGCNTCGGTNACNTTCAGATGGCCATTNTTCTGNGCNTGNGCNTCAATGATNGCNTAGTACTTACGCTCTTTTTCTGCCTGGTATTTCCAGTANGCATCCATGGTNANNCGGAACGGATCNTCCCANTTCGACCAGTCGTGNACCTTAATGCCTTCGTANTCAACATAAGGNTANATTTCTTTCTCNTCGCGATAGCTTGGCTCCCAGGCCAGATCNCGGGTCATTAAGCGATACTTCTCTTTTACGTTAAGTTTCTTCGGGGTCTTTTTAATATCCACGATAGTCTCCTAGCTGTTCCAAGTGAGTGTCAGAGCGTCTTCGTCTTCATCGACGTTGCCGCTGAGCGTGATTAAGTTAATGTTGAGTTCCTGCATATCGAACTCACGGCCAATTTCTTCTTCAATGGTTTCGCGACGCACCACCAGGTGGCCTTCGGCCTGTACCTTCACCATAGCTGGCTCGTGTACCACTTCGGCATCCGGGTTATCCTGCTCAATGGCTTCCACAATCGAGCGGGTCTCTTCATTGGCCTGTAAAATGATAAATACTTTAGACATCTTGATTCCTACTTAAACAAACCGGCTTTTTTAGCGCGCTGTAATAATTCGTCGTGAGCTTCACTAACCAGTTCGTCGGCCTGATTACCTGCAACCGCTAACCCTGCCACTGGCAGCAATACCGAGGTAAAGTGATTAGCGGCGCTGTCGATCCACTCTTCCAGAACCGCTTTGTTCTCTGCAGATTCAGACGCCATAGTTTTGATCACCGAGTCCACCCACCGTTTGGACTCCAGATACCAGTTAGTCATNAACTGGGTAAGGATTGAAATGCCTGAACCACCCTGCTCAACCAGGTTCTGGTCGACAATGCGCTGATACACCAGCGGATAAAGCAGGCCATCCAGCACAAAGTTTTGTTTAATGAATACTTCCACCGGATCGCGCACACACATCAGATCTTCCAGTGAGCGGCGCAGCGGTTGCCAGGCATCGCTGTCCATCCAGTCCTGCTTNGCNGCTTCGAGGGATTCCACATCNCCAATCATCAGGCCNAGACGAGACAGGTACTGNGCAATGCCNAAATTATCCATCGCGTGNTANACACANGGCTGNGTAAANACCGTGCCNTAACCGTAGCCGCAAACCAGGGTGTTATTCATGTTGGCCGCGTAATTGGCATGGCGCAACGGAATGAGTAGGTCCTGCGCCACAGCCAGAACCGGGTCCGGCATGCCTTCAATCAGGTTCAGCGACTCAACCGTCTTGAAATTAGACTCCATGGTCTCCTGTTGCTTGGCACGATTCAGCGTGTAGGTGCTGTAATAGAACTGACGGGGATCTTTTAAGTCATACCAGTCGTTCATGCGAATTTTGCTTAAATTCGGATCGTAAAGCTCCTGCTCTGGCGCCCAGGTCGGGCGATAATGCAGATTCTCTTCGGCCTGCAGGTCATAGCTGGCTTCCTGATACCGCGATGGGATTTTCTTATCGCCAAAGCGCTTCTTTAAATGGGTAAAGGTCTGATTTTTCTGTTCAATATTGACCGTTTGTACATCGATTTGCATAATTCTTTCCTCTAAACTTGCCTATCTACTCGTCACGAAAGTGGTGGGTAGCGTCGTGGAGACTCCACTGGAATGCATTCTTTTCTTCATCGTCGGAGGGAGCCGCTTCCTCATCGAGGAATGTCACCTTTTGTTCTTCACAAAACTTTTCAAAGTCCTGCTGTTTAAGCACCATTTCCAGTGCCACCTCCGGCTGGCCTACACTAAACTCAAACTCCACAAATCCGTCGTCTCGTTTGCCTGTCACACGCACGTAATGTAACGAGGTGTCGAACTGCTCTTTCGGGGCCGCAATACTGTCGTTCATGATTTGTCCTTCCAGGTTTGCCGTTAGCTCACTATCGTCAGGAAGCTCTCGTGCAGCTTACGCTGCGGGTAATCGAGCCCCTGCGCGAAGTTATCCCAGGTCCAGGTAATGGTTTCGTAATCAGGGTAAGGGTGATAACCGCCCATAAACGTTTCAAAACGGTTACCGGAAGGATCCCAGGCATAAATGGTACAACCACGAGTGATGCCGTGACGCGTGGGGCCAATGTCCACGGCCACTTTGTTCATCGACATAATGTCACCAGCACGCAGCACACGTTCCCAGCTTTCCATCAGGAATGAAGTGTGATGCAGCTTGCCAGGCTCCGGATATTCAACAAAGGCTATATCGTGAACTTTGTGCGAGCAGGACAGCCAGATAGCCGCTTCTGACTCGTTATCTTCAGCCAGTACACGCTCAACCAGGAAGAAACCCAAAACATCTTCAAAAATGGCCTTCACTTTAGCGATGTCTGGCCCGTACAACAGCATGTGGTCCAGGCGTACCGGCGCAATACCGTGCTCACTCTGGGTGTACCAGGGGGCCGGGTTAATCAGGCCCATACCGTTGCCCACTTTGGTTTTCTCTGCGTAAAGCTCAAATTCGTGGCCGGATGGCAGCGTGAAGCGGACCCGCTCACCGGTTTCAAGTAAATCACCGGCTTCAAGACGGCGGGTTTCTACACCGTAAGCGTTCAAATCTTTCTCAAGCTTATCGAGGGTGGCAGTATCGAGTACTTTGAAGCCTACGAAATCAACACCTGCCTGCTCGGCCTCACGAATGATATAACTGTTGTGGTCCTGCTCATCCCAGCACTTGAAATAAACCCGTCCCATGTCATCACGACCGGTTTCAACGAGTCCCATTACATCACTGTAAAACTTAACCGCTTCATCCAAATCTAATACCCGTACAGCTACATGTCCTGGACGTAATACACCTGTCATCGCCATAATCTGTTCTCCACTATGAGCTTCTAAGCGCCCTTGAGCGCAACAATCCATTAACTTAATACAGGTATCATGCCAACATTTTATCTTATTGTTTTAATTGATATTTATATATTTCATGTAAATTTTTAGCGATTTTAATTAACGTTTGCATAACGCATTTGTTAGTTTGATGTTGTGCCCTTACAATTTTGTAAGGTTGGTAATGCGGGGTGACGAATAACCAGAATGCCATTGGCATGTCTCAGTATGAGGAATGCTACGGATAGCGAGACTGAAATGAATCACGGAGAGGTTTGTTGCTATATTCCCAACTATGTCGTCGGCGACTCCAACAAAACGGTATAAACAATTTCCTTTGTTAACCGCTAGCAATACAGGCAAAAACCTATCTTAAATGATCACTACCTACTGAAGCAGGTGGTTAGGATTAAAAATAAAATGAGTGAATAAAAACCGTTGCCGGCAGTTAACCATTTAATTAAATCAGGAAGGGAACACCGAAACGAGCTGATCAAATGATCAAACCCGCCCGGTGGGGTTGGGACTGTTTTAATCTGGCTTCAGCGCGGTTTTTCGTTGACCCGGTAAGCCAACTGCCGGCGGGTAACGCCAAGATATTGCGCCGCATGAGTCAGGTTACCTTTCGCTTTTCTTACGGCGGCCTCGAACAGTTGCTGTTCGTGGCTGGCTAAATCAAACTCGCCTTGCTCAAGCAGCTTATCGTAAAACTGGGTATCCATTTCCGGTATTGCACTGAGCGGCTTAACCAGCCCTTGCTCATCAACTTCACTAATACGTTCCTGGGTATCCTCTAAATCCGGCGGGCTGACAAACAAATGCTCCAACTCAATTAAGCCGCCATCCGTTGCCAGCAGTACACCGCGTTCAATCACGTTTTCCAGCTCGCGCACATTGCCCGGCCATTCATAGCGTGTCAGCACCTGCATTGACTGGCCTGACAATCCTGTCAGGCGCTTTTGGTAGCTGGCAGAAAAGCGCTCTATCATGGCGTTGCAAAGGATAAGAATGTCTCCCCGTCGTTCTCTTAAAGGCGGAATGTTGACCGGGTAGGTGGCAATACGGTAATACAGATCGGCCCGGAACTGACTGTCTTTAATGGCTTGTTGAAGGTCAACATTGGTCGCGGCAACCAAACGCACATTCACCCTACGCACCTCATCATCGCCGAGTCGTTCTACTTCACCGGTTTGTAATACCCGCAGGAGTTTAACCTGCGCCGATAAAGGCAAATCACCTAACTCATCCAAAAACAAGGTACCGCCATCGGCGCGCTCAAAGCGCCCTGGGCGGGATTCCTGAGCGCCAGTATAGGCCCCTTTTTTCACCCCAAAGAGTTCCGCTTCAATCAATTCATGGGGAATTGCCCCGCAGTTGACGGCAATAAAAGGCTTTTCGCTGCGACTGCTGTGCTCATGTAACCAACGGGCAAAGACCTCTTTACCCACGCCAGTCTCGCCAAGCAACAGCACGTTAATTGGCGAATCCGCCGCTCGCTTCAGCAAGTTCAGGGCACTGGTAAATTCGGGCGAGGCGCCCACCAGGCCATCGGTATCATATTTTACCTGACGCTTACCACGCAGCTGGCTAAGTTCTTTTTCGATTTCCCGTAATGACGGGCTGAGCGGATCGTCACGAAATAATTCAATATAGTTCTCATCATCCCAGCAGTCTGCGGGTTTGCCTACAATCTTGCAGTGATGATCGCCCTTACACATGCATTCAATTTCTTTAAACACAATAAAACGGCGGAAAAAGCGGCTGGTATAGCCTGACGNATATCCCACTATAGTCCAGCAGGCAGCTTCTTCAGATAAGCCCAGCGACTGCAAATGCGCTTCGGCTTCCCAGGAGTTCTCAACGATGACTTCGCCAAAAAACCGCCCGGTTTCCCAGTCGATTTCAGCTTCGGTGATGTGCGAGCGCACGTGCCCTTCAAAGGCATGCAGCTCAGGCCCAATGCGAAACACATCGTAGTTATTTTTGTTATCTGCCAGCTTGTGGGCCAGGTCGGCATCCTGCTCGCCAGCAACAAAACCAATACGGATGAGCATCCGCTTGGCGGACTCTGCGTCAAGGTAATCAAATAACTTGGTGCGCATTTCCATCAGCGCTTTGGCATGAAATAACAACAAACGGCTTTCGCCCAGCCAGATCTTCCCTGTTTCCTGGTTAAAACGGAGTTTAGAGCGAAGGTCGAAACGATCGACTACTTCTTTTTCTTCCTGCGCTATTTGTTGATCTGCAATCATACTACTNTCCAACAACAGGGGGTATGGGGCCATCTCTGGCCCATCATACCCCTTTAATNCCAAAAGTGTTAACACTTTAATTACAACGTAATTTCAATTAAGCAAAATACTTACCATTACCGCAATTTATGTTTAAGCACTTCTCTGCCTGGCTGCTCCTGGCATTAAAAACCTTGCCAGCGCTGGCAACAGTATCAGTGCCCCTAACATGTTCCAGATAAACATAAAGGCTAGCAGGATCCCCATGTCAGCCTGAAATTTAATCGGTGAGAACACCCAGGTNGCTACGGCAATGCCCAGNGTAATCCCGGTCAGTACCACCACTTTACCGGTAAACAACAATGCGTCGTAATAAGCTTCAGACAGCGATTTACCATCCTGTAAGCGGGACTTCATGACGGTGAGAATATACAACGCGTAATCCACACCGATACCAACACCAAGCGCGATAACCGGCAATGTAGCCACTTTCACACCGATGTTGAGCCATACCATGAGTGCCTGACACAAAATTGAAGTCAGCATCAGTGGCAAAATGGCGCACACCACGGCCCGCCATGAGCGGAAGGTAATAAACGCCAGGATAATTACAGCACTGTACACATACAGCAGCATCTGGGTATTGGCTTTTTCCACCACGATATTGGTGGCGGCCTCAATGCCCGAATTACCTGCAGCGTTTAAGAACTGGAATTTTTCGGTATTGTTTTGCTCGGCAAAGGCCTCTACGGTCTGCACCACGTCATTAAGGGTGTCAGACTTGTGATCCTCCAGATAAGCAAAAATGGTCAGCAGGTCACAGTTCTGGTTAAACATTTCTCGCGGGGCACGGGTAATGATGGCGTTGAGCATGCCTTGTGAACGGGGTATGCCATACCATTTAAGGTTACCCTCGTTCATGCCCGCGTTGGCCACTTTGGCTAAACCGGCCAGCGACGAGGTGGTTACCACTCCCGATAACTGCCGTAATTCCTGCTCTAAAGCATCCACCGCCATCAGGGTATCGTAGTGAGCACAGGCGTACTGCTCTGTCTTAACCATAACCACATACACGTCCGAACTGGTAGCATAGTTTGCAGTCATAAACGCATTATCAAGGTTATAGCGAGAGTCCGGACGCAACTCCGGCGCACCCTGATCGGTATCACCGATTTTTACATTGGCGCTGATCATACTGCCACCGACGCCTAGAATTATCGCCCCGATAACAGTTACAGTGGCGTACTTCTTCCGGGTAAACAGATCCAGGAATGCCCACAGCGGATGCTTGCTGTGTGAAACGTCCGCTTCATCCCTTAACTCTGCATGGATGCTGCGTTTTGCGGCAGACTGGGCAACCCCGGTGTAAGACAGTAGCACCGGTAGCAAAATCAGGTTGCTGAAAATGAGTACGGCGACACCGATACTGGCAGTGACAGCCAGGTCCTGGATGACCGGAATATCAATGACCATCAGTACCGCAAAGCCCACCGCATCGGAAATAAGCGCAGTGATACCGGCCAGGAACAAACGGCGGAAGGTATAGCGCGCTGCCAGCAGTTTATGAATGCCGCGGCCAATATCCTGCATGATACCGTTCATCTTCTGGGCGCCGTGGCTCATGCCAATAGCAAACACCAGAAACGGTACCAGGATGGAGTAAGGATCCAGCTCATAACCGAGGGTTGGCAGCAAGCCCAGCAACCACACCACGGCCACCAGCGAACAACTCACCACCAGCAGCGTACTGCGGATACAACGTGTGTAGATAAATAGCACCACAGTGGCAATACCGATGGTTATGGCAAAGAACACCAGTACCTGCTTAAGGCCGTCGATTAAGTCGCCTACCACCTTGGCAAAACCCGTGATATGGATCTCAATGCCGTCTTTCTGGTATTTCGCTCTAAGCTCTTCAAGCTTTGCTGAAAACGCATGGTAATCCAGTTGATTACCTTCGTGGTCCATTTCCCGTAGTGGCACCAGAATAATACTCGAGGCATAATTCCCCGATACCAGTTGGCCAACCTCGCCCGAGCGTTCTACGTTTAAGCGCACCTGATCCAGCGATGCCTGGGAGCCGTCATAATCATCGGGGATCACCGGGCCGCCATCCAGTCCCTCTTCAGTAACACCGGTCCATCTTACCGAAGGTGTCCAGAGTGACTTCATAAACGGCCGCTCTACGCCGGGCATCAGAAACAGCTCGTCGTTTAACTCACGCAACGTTTCCAGGTAATCGGCATCGAAGATTGAGCCTTCGGTATTATGCACGGCAATACGTAGCGCATTACTGGTATCCGATAGTTGTTTGCGGTTATCCAGAAAGTTAAGAATATACGGATGATTGCTGGGGATCATTTTTTGAAACGCAGCACTTAAGGTAAGTTGTGTCGACTGATACCCCAAAATCCCGGTCACTACCAGGCATAACAAAATAATGATTGGCCTGAAATTAAATATAGCCCGCTCCAGCACCCGTCCGGAGCTGGTATCGAAGTCTTCGAGATGACGAATTAAGGTCTCGCCTTGTGTCTTAGACGTAGTATGTGTTGTCATTATCGCGCTCCCCTACTCACCAGATTGTCGTCACTAACCGGATGCGAACCGCGCGCGGTTGCAACGGCATAGCCGCTTTGCGATTGAATAATATCGGTGATACCACCAAAGGGTGCCTGGCCCATCAGGCTGAAATTTTTTGCCGAGTCGGCACTGATAAACAGTTGTCCGCTTTGGTCCGCCAGCATAATCTGACCGTCAGAGCCAACCAAACCACTGGTCAGCGTGACTTCGGACCCCAGTTTCACCCGTTTCCAGCGACCTTTACCTTTACTCTGACGCCATACGTTACCGCGCAGGCCATACAACAGGCGGGTGCCGTCATCAAGCAGCAGACCATCAAAAAAGCTGCCGTAGTAAGGCGTGTCGAGCTTCGTGAAAGTGTCGCCATCATCTGCAGAGGTAAATACCGCCGCCTGTTCACCTAAGATAATCAGTTCGTCATTGGAGCGAACCACCTTGTACAGGTGTTTGCCGGCAGGGTTTGGTAGCCGGGCAATTATCGAATACCAATTATCACCGCCGTCATTGGTGGCATAAGCCAGGCCATAAGCACCGATTGCCCAGCCATCAAACTGATTGGCAAAATACACATCAAGAATGGGTTTATCTGCGCCTTCCTTAATCAGGTAGGCAGCATTGCGTTTGGCACGCTCGCCACGCTCATCCCCTGCAGCAATCATGGAATCTGCTTCGGCCATGGCCAGCTCTGCGGCTTTGAAGCCGTCCAGTTGTACATGCCAGTTTTTGCCACCATCCGCGGTTGCGAGAATAACCCCACTGTGACCGGCCGCCCAGCCGTTCAGGGGATCGCTAAAGGTTACTGCAGTCAGGGTAACCGACACCGGCACTGATTTAGCCTGGGTCCAGCTGTTCCCTTCGTCTTCAGAGAGCAGAATCACGCCGCGCTCACCAACAGACACCAGTCGGTTACCTGCCCGGGCCAGGCCGAGTTGCAGGGTATGAATACTGGTTTTGTTTTGTTTGGCGGGAGATTCCAGCACATCCTGAAGTGTAGATTCGGCTTCGTTCTGTGCTGCGGCATTCAGCGGTGCACACAGTAGCAGAAAAATGAAGAAGATTGAGGGCAATGCAAAGCCGAACAAGCCATCTACGTTCATTGGTTTCATGATAACGATCTCTGTAACATCACGTGAAAGGCCCGCAATTGCGGGCCTGTGAGGGACTTAGCGCACCGCGTCGGCGGCTACCGCATCACCGGTAAAGTAAGTCTCTGGTTTAACATCAACCACGTGGAAGCGTTCACCGTTGAGTGACTGAATCACACTCATGGTTTTAGCCTGCAGGTTAAACACGGTTGCTGTTTTGATCAGTAACGCTGGTACGGAAGGCACCACAAACGGCGTTAACTGAGACGTTCTCCACAGATTGCCTTCGGCGTCGAAGCCATCCATCAGCAAAATAACCCATGAGTCTTCGTCGATGTAATAAGTACGGGTAGGAACCGCGTGACGCTTACCATCAGCAACCTGTGCCTCTACTTCCCATACGCGGTGCTTTTCCCAGCGTACGTGTTGTGGATTCAGGTGGAATTCGCTGATGGCTTCTTCCGCCGTTGGAGCGATAAAACCGTTGTTGTTGTATGGCACCAGCAGTTCTTTTTTACCTTTCAGGGTCCAGTTGTAGCGGTCGATATGACCTAATAATCCCTGAACCTCGTCAAAGTAGTTGGCCCCTGATGCCACGAAATCCGGCGTATCATAAGCCACCGTTGGCGCACGACGCACGCGACGCTGACCTAACAGGTACTGCCAGGCTTTACGTGGGCTTTCGGCATCGATGCTGTCGCGTATTACCAGTGATTCACCCGCTTTGAAAGGTGGTTCCATGGTATTAAAACGGAACATGGAGTACTCACCATTCCAGTCATCCGGATCAGCATCTTCATAGTACGGCGGATACTGGAACGAAATCTCGTTACGGGTCGCCAGCGTGTGCGAACCATCGGCATTACCCACAATGTTTTTAAAGGTATATTCTATTGAAGGTGCTTCAACACGCAGCAGGAAGTTCCACATCACCTCATTACCATTTTCAGGCATAGGGAACGGAATACCACCAATACACCCTTCCAGGCTGTACCCTTGTTCGGCCAGCGTACAATTTTTCACATTGGCCTTAACGGCATCGTATACATGCTCTGGGGCTGCTGCTGTGCGATGGGTAGGATAGACATCGATATAAAACGTCTCCGGGTATTTTTTCAGCAATTCGATGGTACCGTCAGTGAGTTGCTCGGTATATTGCTGATAATTGTTGGCATCCACCCGGTACAACGGCTTTTCGTCTTTAAACAGTTCCAGCGGAATGTCACCGGCATGGGCGCCTGCCACTTTTTCAGTCAGTCCGCCAGTCCAGGCCGGAATAGAACCATCGGCATTGCCTGCCATGGTGCCACCCAGTGGGTTAAGTTCAGTGCCGAGCTTACTGACGTCAGTGCCTGCCGCAAAAGTGGCAGGTACCACGGCCAGAGTGACGGCCAGTGTGATTGCGTTACGAATTTGGTTAAACATATTTATTCTCCTGTCCTCGATCGTTAGAAGGTGCGTTGTACAGACAACGAGATGAAGTCACGATCGCCAAGGAAGTTCTCATAAGAAAGTGTAGGTACCGGGGTGTTGTACTGGATTATCGAGCCGGCATCGCCAAGATACTTGTTGTAGTTGAGTGAGAAGCGCCACATACGGTTGTAGTCGCCTTTCAGGCCAACACTGACATTGCCACCTTGTTCTGATGGGAACAGCACACCGTTCACCGACGAGCGCCCCTCAATGCCAAAACCGAATCCAATGGGCACCTGCATATCAAGGCCAGGTAAAACCTGGAAATAATCCGGTGTAAAGGTGAACTGAATCGCACTGGCATCCTTAGTCGCCAGGGGATCAAGCTGATCGGCATTTTCCGAGATATTTAAGCGGCGGTTGAAAGCAAACTCACCGATAAAGGTCGCGGCGTCCCATAAGCTGTTTTCATTTAAAATGCTGATCATGGAGGCGTTGAAGTGGAACGTATCGCCACGAGGGAAAGCCGAGTTATCACCGCCATCAGACACCGTATCACCCGGCAGAATTACTGTATTACCGGTGGCCACCAGTGACATATCCTGACGTACTGACATTTCCGCCGCCACGTTGGTTTCGCCGACCAGGGTACTCACACTCAGGCCATACACTTTGATGTCTTCGGCGAACACCAGGGCGTAATCACCAATACCGCCGTCCTGCACGTTAATCCCCGGACGCACGTAAAACTGCGGCATTTTGTCGTGGAACTGGGCGGCATAGAAACCCACTTCGTAATCGTTAATTTTATAACGGGCCTGGAAACCAAACTGACCTGAGTCGTCGGCAACAATGTCTTCACTGCGATGGACAATCTGGCCAGGGCCAAGGATGATCGTTTCACCACCTTTATCAACAAAATCGGCAAATGAAAAATAGCTGCCCGCTGCAGGTAAACGCGATTTACGCCATTCAAACTGATAATAGGCGGCAAGGGTCAACTTAGCGTTAACCTGCAACTGGGCAGCAAACTGACCGGTGGGACGTGCCACTTCTTTAAACTCAGACTGTGGTACCGACAATGCACGTGCCAGATCGAGACTGGTCATGGCACCGGCCACGGCGTTTGAGCCAAAGAACAGACTCTCACCGTAAAGCTGGGCAAAACGGCCGGCTTTGAGGTTAATCGACTTTTTGCCGACGTTAAATCCACCATACACAAAGGCATCCAGGATTTCGCCATACTGGCCGTGTAAGGCCTTAGTATCCTCAGCAAACTCACCGGCTGGTACAGACTGCGCATTGACCAGCGCGCCATCGTAGTAGCCCGGGTTATCATTGCTCTCGTTATACACCGAGTCGTACCAGGTAGCAGCACTGATACGCACCCCGTAGCGACGCTTGTAACGCAGATCAAACTCTGAAAACAAATCCAGGCGACTGGAGACCAACCCTTTATCAAAGTTGAGATCACCGTCGTTGGTATTGGCCTGCGGGCCAATGGATGCATCGGCTACGTCTCTTTCGACCGGCGCTACGCGGAACATAGCACTGTATTTCACAGTATTATCCCAACGAATTCGCAGGTCGCGGTTACCCGTATCGATGGTTGCAGCCTGGGATTGCGCTGAGGCTAAAAGGCCCAGGGCAACGGCTGCGGCGAGTGCGTTGCGAGGCAACTTATTGTTGTTTTGTTTCACCCACACTTCATTCATAGCGTTCCTCCTCGAATGTTTCACTATGCTGAGTTGCGCGACCCGCATACCCACCTCACAGCCTGTTGCGACAGCGAACCTCTGACGCAACAAATAGGTTGGATATTGATAAATCACGCGTTGTGAACGAAATGTATATTTGCTGTTAATTACCTTCCAATACTATTGACGGCCCTGATTGATACCTTTAAGGTATTATCAAGTTTACTCACCCGAAATGTCTGCCATGGATATTCGTCAAATCCGTTACTTTGTTGCCGTTGCTGAAGAGCGCAATATTGGTCGCGCTGCGAAACGATTATTTATCTCTCAGCCACCGCTCACCAGGCAGATCCAACAGCTCGAGGATGAACTCCAGGTTAGACTGTTTGAGCGCACCGCCAAAGGCGTAGAGCTGACTTCGGCAGGTCAGCTATTCCTTAATGAATCACGCAACATCTTAAGTCTTATTGAGCAGGCGCAGGAGCGAACCCAGCGGGCAGGAAAAGGTCAGTTAGGCCGGCTCGATGTGGCCATTTTTGGCTCCGGGATCCTCATCACTATCCCGGATATCCTGAAGCGTTTTAAAACCGCCTACCCGGGCGTAAATATTGTTCTGCATCAAATGAGTAAGGCGGAACAAATCGAAGCGCTGCGGCAAAAACGCATTTCGGTGGGCTTTAATCGCCTGCTTGCGCCCCTGCCGGATATCGATTCCACCATGATTTTGCAGGATAAGCTGATGGTGGCTGTGCGCGATGATCACCCGCTGGCCACTAAACCCCTCATCAACCTTAAAGAGCTGGATAATGAGCCCATTGTGGTATTCCCCAAAGGTGCACGGCCCAACTTTGTCGACCTGGTTTCAAGGGTCTTTCAGGAGGCCGGTGTGACCATGGATATCACCCAAACGGTCATTGATGCCGTCACCGGTATCGCGTTGGTTTCCGGAGGGTTTGGCTTTTGTTTAATCCCTAGTTCGGCCAGTGTTTTACAATTGCCCGGGGTTAAATACATTCCCCTTGGCGGTTTACCGGATAACGCCACCGTAGATTTAAGCTGTATTTACCTCAAAGACGATCACTCACCGCTACTCAGCGCCTTTTTAGCAGTGGTTCACGAATACAAAAGTCAGTTGAACCATCACACGTCATTCTCTGCCGCCAGAGAATGACACTCAGCTCATCGGATGAGCTGTAAAAGTCCTTACGCCTTTCTGTTGCCAGCCACCGGTTTAAGTCATTTTATATTATGTATTAGTAAGTTGTGGCGTAGTTGAGACAATCTGACCCTGTTGCGTTTTTGTGTGATCCGACAAATTTGTTGATTGACGACAATTAAAACAAGTGTTTAAATTTGCAAAATTCAAACGCCCGTTTAATTCAAATATTTAAATCGGGATTTGCCTCATAAATAAACTCAGGGGATACATTATGCTCTTTTGGATTATTGTCGCGGCACTGATTTTCGTCCTGTTTCAGGTTAAATCATTGCGCCAACAGTGGGTCACCGGCCCTGCATTTAAGCTTTTCAAAAAGGTATTACCACCGTTAAGTCAAACCGAGCGGGAGGCTATGGAAGCCGGCTCGGTATGGGTAGAAGGCGATTTATTTTCCGGAAAGCCCGACTGGGAGCGCCTGTACTCCATGGCATTGCCCCAGTTAACCGACGAAGAGCAGTCGTTTTTAGATAATGAAGTGAATGAACTGATGGGCATGATTGATGATTTCGACGTGATCCACAAAGACAAAGACTTCACTGAGGACGCCTGGCGCTATATGCGGGAAAAAGGCTTTTTCGCTATGATCATACCTAAAGAGTATGGCGGTAAGGCCTTCTCTGCGCTGGCTAATTCAACCATCGTCTCGAAAATTGCCAGCCGCTCGGTAAGTGCCGGCGTTACCGTTATGGTGCCTAACTCACTGGGTCCTGGTGAATTGCTAAGCCATTATGGCACGCAGCAACAAAAAGATTACTGGCTCCCCCGTCTGGCCGACGGTACGGATATTCCCTGTTTTGCGTTAACCGGCCCCGAAGCCGGCTCTGACGCCGGTGGCATTCCGGATACGGGTGTCATTACCATGGGTGAATACGACGGCAAGGAAACCCTTGGGATCCGCCTTAACTGGGACAAACGCTATATTACTCTCGCCCCGGTAGCCACCGTATTAGGACTGGCGTTTAAACTGTACGATCCGGATAAGCTGTTAGGCGATAAGGAAAGCATTGGTATTACTTGCGCGCTGATCCCCACCAGCCACCCGGGTGTGGAAGTTGGCCAGCGCCACCTGCCGCTCGAACAGGCCTTTATGAACGGCACTACTCGCGGTAAAGACGTGTTTATTCCGATTGACTGGATTATCGGCGGACCGGATTATGCGGGCAAAGGCTGGCGTATGCTGATGGAATGTTTATCAGCCGGCCGCGGTATTTCGCTGCCAGCATTGTCTACCGGTAATGCTCAGTTAAGCGCACAGACCACGGCCATTTATGCCAGCATTCGCCAACAATTTGGTTGCTCACTTTACGAGTTTGAAGGAGTTCAGGAAGGCCTTGCTCAGCTCTCAGCCAATGCTTATCAGGCCGAAGCCGTGCGCCACCTGACTGCAGGCGCAATCGATTTAGGCCAGAAGCCGGCGGTAGTGACCGCCATTGCGAAATTTCATATGACGGAAGTTGCCCGCCAGAGTATTAATATCGCCATGGATATTCACGGTGGTAAAGGCATTCAGATGGGCCCGAATAACTATCTGGCGTCACTGTATATGGCGATGCCGGTATCCATTACGGTTGAAGGGGCCAATATCCTGACCCGCAGCCTGATGATCTTTGGCCAGGGTGCCACCCGCTGTCATCCTTACGTGTTTGACGAAATGGTAGCAGCAGCCGAACCGGACTTTAAAGCCGGCCTGGCGCAATTTGAGCCGCTACTGTTTAAACATATTAAGTTTGCGTTGGGTAATGCCTTTGCAGCCCTCGGTCACGGCTTAACCGGCGCCCGTTTTGCCTCTGCCCCGAAAAATGATGCCAACAAGCGCCATACGCAGCAAATTCACCGTATGAGTAAAGCACTGGCCATTTGCTCCGACATTGCCATGCTGATGCTCGGTGGTGAGCTCAAACGACGTGAGATGCTCTCTGCCCGCTTAGGAGATGTATTAAGCGAACTCTATATGTCTTCAGCGGTACTGAAGCACTTCTACAGCCGCGGCGCTAACCCTAAAGAGCAGCACATTGTTGACTACCTGATTCAAAAGTCTCTGTATAACTGTGAGGTAGCGCTTAAAGGGTATTGCCGCCATATCGCTAATCCGGTAATTGGTGCGCTGATCAAGCGTCTTATCTTCCCGTGGGGCAGTGCCTACAATCCACCTAAAGACACGCTGAAAACTAAATTGGCGCTTAACCTGTGTCAGGATAAATCACTGCGCGATGCTATTACTCCCATGTGTTATGTGGGTAAAAATGAAGATGATGCCGTTGCCGTGCTGAACCAGGCTATGGATGCCATTGACGCACTCGCGCCGGTGGCAGCAAAAGTGAAAGCAGCGCAGCAGGCTAAAACCCTGCCGCGCAAAGGCAGTATCTTCCAGTTACGCGAGAAAGCGCTGGCTGAGCAGGTAATTACCCAGGCCGAGGCCGAGCAGATTGCAGCAGCAGACGAGTTGCGTAAAAAGGTCGTTAACGTTGACGAATTCGACTTTGGCCTTGCCCAGGGTAAAGAGGATGACGTGAAAGTGAGTGATGCCGCCTGAGGTATTTGAATATTGATGTATTTACGTCAAACGGCGCCGGCAGGCGCCGTTTTTAGTTAAACAGATTAACCGCTTCACTGGCCGGCACAGGCCGGGCAAACAAATAGCCCTGCAGGTAGTCACAACCATACTGATGTAAGAGCTCACGCTGAACATCGGTTTCCCCCCCCTCGGCAATGACTTTAAGGCCGAGGTTATGCGCCAGTTGACAAATGGTTAACACTATTGCCTGCTGCTTGGGTGTATCCACCATCTGACTGACGAAAGAGCGGTCGATTTTTACTTTGTCCACCGGAAAAGCACTCAGGTACGCGAGCGACGAATAGCCGGTACCAAAATCATCAATCGACAAACTCACCCCCAGTGCTCGCAGTTCCACCAGCACCGCACTGGCCAGTTGGTGATTGTCCATAATAGAAGTTTCGGTCAGCTCTAGCTCAATTAACGCAGCCGGAATGGCGTATTCACGCAAGCGACGCGCTATCGACTCAGCAAAACCCGGTTGTAAAAACTGGCGGGCAGAAATATTGATCGCAATTTGTATCTGACGCCCCTCTTCATACCACGCTCTGGCCTGATTAAACGCACTGTCGAGAACCCATTCCCCCAGCACCAGAATTAAGCCGCTGCGTTCAGCAATGGGGATAAACTCGCCGGGCGAGATAAATTCACCGTTATCAATCCAGCGCAACAGACATTCGCAACTTTGCACTCTGCCATCGCTGAGCTGTTGCTTGGGTTGATAGTAAAGGGTCAGTTCGTCATGCGCCAGAGCCTGCTCAAGGCGGCGGGTAATGGTGAGCCGGCGCTGATGGTAAGCGCCGTCATCAGTATTAAAATAGTGCACTCCCTGATTATTTTTCAGGGCGATTTCCACCGCGATGTTGGTATGCAGCAACAGCGTGTTGAAGTCCACACTGTGCACCGGATAGTCACTGACACCAAAAGTCACATGAAAGCGCATTGCCCCCATAGGGGTATCGATAGTGTTGGCAAGCTTGGTGCGTAACATACTGAGTAAAGAGGCCAGGCGGTGAGCCGGCCCCTGCGTTTTTACCAGTACCATAAAACAGGCATCGGCCACATGAAATAAACACACGTCATCCGGCTCGCTGTTTACGCTGGCATACTGCTGCACACTGCTTTGTAAAAAGTAACCTACCGAATAGATGCACGCCAGCGCATCGGCCAGCCCGAAATTTTCACTGAGTAACTTAAAGTCCGTGACATCAATCATCACCGCATTAAAGGTTTGCTGTTGCGCTATCCACTGATTGGCGGTTTTTTCAAGATAACTGCGATTACCTATACCGGTGACCGGATGATGATACGCCTGATGCTCCAAAGCCTGCTCAGCACGGTGACGCTGAGTAATATCCCGCACATGCAAATCATAGGTTTGATGTTCTGCTATCCAATGGCTCTGAATGGCATAAAAGCGCTCTTAAAGTTTGAGCACCGTCTGGGCGCAGAGCTCACCACCACTGCTGGCCAGTGACAGCGCTTCAGACAAGGGGGCTGGAAAACTGGCCATAGAAAGCTGATTTGTCGGATACAATTGTGCTATCAGGTCATCCGCAGCCGGGTTGGCATACAAAAGTTTGCCTTTCGCATCAATTCTGATCACCGGGTTGGGGTTTCTTTTCGGAAACAGTGCCAGCGTTTCGTTTTCGGTACTAAGGCGGATATACCGGGCTGCATAGCGGCCCAGATAAAAGCTAATAGCCGCAATACCTAACGAAAATAACGCCACCACCCAAACGGTAATTTCCAGCAGTTTAATGATAGACAGATAGCCATTGCTCACCGACCGGTTGGTGGCCATCTCTATTTTCTTAAGCAAGGGTAACACGGCCCGGCGATGCTGGCTGATTTGCTCTAGCTGAGTACGTGACAAATTCCATTGTGTTTGCGATGACATCAGGTTTTCATGCAGTGCCCCGGCTACCTCTGAAGCCGCCAACAGGTGAGCAGAAACATCGGTGACCGTGTCGGTAAAGCGTTCTGCACCGGCCATTTCATTGAGAATATTATTGAGCTGATTGAAGTTTTGTAAGTATCCCACTTCGTACAGTGAGGATTCTTCGGTGGCATAATACTCATACAATATGCGTTCCTGCTCACTGAGTAACATGCCTATTTGCTGAACCTGGCTAAAAATAACCAGGTCGGTTTCCATGTATTTTCGCGCTTTACTCTGCACGCTGGCAGCCAGTCCATAGACGCCAACGGCCAGCAGTACACCGAGCAACACAATCGCCAGGTAAACCTGTCGTGTTCGCGAAACGAGTTTGTTATTGTGCATCGCAGTCGTTCCCTTTCAGTCCTTTGCTTTATAGACCTTCGATTAATGTTTAATCTTTCATCGCCGGTGGAGTAAACTATCCTTAGCAGAGGAGCGTAATAACTACTTGATTTAGCAAGGCAGGAGCATGTGTGGAAAAGATAAATGAAATTACCGAAGTCGTAGAAAATTTTCTTAAGCGTGAGTCCTCAGCCGGCATTCTGCTGATGATCGCCACCGCGTTGGCATTAGTGGTAGCCAATACCCCACTCGACCTCTACTACGACAAACTGGTTTCCATGCCAGTAATCATTGCTGCCGGTGATTTCAGAATCGATAAACCCCTGTTGCTGTGGATTAACGATGGTCTGATGGCCGTGTTTTTCTTCCATGTCGGGCTGGAACTCAAGCGTGAAGTGTGTGAGGGCGAACTGGCCAATCCGAAAAATATTATTCTACCTGCCAGCGGTGCAATAGGTGGCATGATCATTCCGGCGCTGATTTATGTTGTTATCAACTGGGGTAATCCCGCCGCCATGTCTGGCTGGGCTATTCCCGCGGCTACCGATATTGCTTTCGCCCTGGGAGTCATGGCCTTACTGGGCAAGCGGGTGCCCGCCAGTCTTAAGGTCTTCCTGGTGACGTTGGCAATTATTGATGACATTGGCGCTATCGTGATCATCGCTTTGTTTTACACCGAGAATATTACGGAAGTGGCGTTAATGATTGCCGCGGTGTGTTTTCTGATTTTATGGATCATGAACAAACGTAACGTGGTGGATTTACCCGGTTATATTATCGTTGGTGTGGTGCTCTGGGTGGCGCTGTTGAAATCCGGTGTGCATGCCACATTGGCAGGCGTGTTACTGGCCGCCTTTATTCCCATGCGAGAAAAAAGTAACCCGGATAATTCACCGGTGGTGCGATTGGAGCACGAGCTGAATTCTGCGGTGAGTTTTGCGATTATCCCTATATTTGCCTTCGCTAACGCCGGCATTAATTTCAGCAACATCGCGCCTGAAGGTATTTTCCACCCGGTGACCTGGGGGATATTCTTAGGTCTGGTGATTGGTAAACAAGTAGGCGTATTTGCCTTTTGCTGGCTGATTGTCAAACTGAGGCTGGCATCACTGCCGTCTGATCTTAACTTTAAACATATCTATGGTTGCTCACTGCTGTGTGGCGTTGGCTTTACCATGAGTTTGTTTATTGGCGGACTGGCGTTTCAGGAAACCGGCATCAACCAGATCTTTGATGAACGGGTCGGCATACTCGCCGGTTCAGCGGTCTCTGCCGTGTTGGGATTTATAGTGCTTTACATCGTCGGCAAGCCGGTGCACCGCACCGAAGAAGAATTACCTACGGTAGAGCAAAGCCCGGATCAGGCTAAATAACTGTACCGAACCGACTTAGAAGTGCTGCTGTACATACTGGTAAATATAGTCTCTTAAACATTTTACCCGTTGACTCAGCAGCTTGCCACCTGGCCAGAGTAAAAACATATCTCTGACCTCTCCGCCCCATTCAGGGAGTATTCTGATGAGTTGACCACCGGCCAGTTCTTCTTTTACCTCAGTAATCGGCGCCAGGGCAATCCCCTGGGAATCGCGAACAAAATATTTAACCATCAGAGGATCGTTTACCTGCGCCCGACAGCGAGGATACAAGGTAAAGGTCTGGCCGTTAGTTTCATGATGCAAATGCCACTTTGGGCGCATACTCAGGCCAATTAAGTCATGTTCAGATAAGTCGGCGGGAGTTTGGGGCATCCCGTGATGGGCAATGTATCCCTCACTGGCCACCAGCACGTTTTCAATCTGACCCAGACGACGCTGATACAAAGATGAATCATCCTGTCTGCCGATGCGGATGGCCAGGTCCGCCTGCACCGCTATCATATCCATCGTGTGATTGCTCAAATGCAGTTCAAGTTCGATTTCGGGATATTCCCGGGTAAAAGCGGTCCACATTGGCCCAAGTATCCCATGGGAAATATTCACCGGAGCCAGCACTTTCAAATTACCTTCAAGCTTTTGCGACTCCTCACTAAATTGCTGACGAGCAGCCTCAAAACGTTCGACAAGTTCCGCATAGGCATCAAAGTAGGCGCCTCCATCCTGCGTAAGAACGCACTTTCGGGCAGACCGGTGAAGTAACTTTACGCCCAGGGCATGCTCAAGTTTTTGTAGTCTGCGTGTGACCGTAGCCGCAGGTAACCCGGCATGGCGTGCAGCACTGGCCAGGTTGCCGTGCTTTACCACCTGAACAAACAGCGCGATATCGTCTAGAGATGATTTCATTTATGTAATTTAAGATTAATAAATTAATCATTTATACCATAATTGTAACTAACTCCACTTTTAAGGTAGTTAATTTGTTTGTCCCCTATTCACAGGAATTCTCATAATATGCTCCATCCACGCTTTGCACCTATCCTGTTTGGCCTGTTTATGGCGTTCTTTATGTCGGGGATCATGTCGCTGGTGGTTACTACCATCAATATTGGTCTGGTCGATGACTTATTGTTGCGCTGGCTTGTTTCATGGCCGATGACCTTTGCCATCGCCTTCCCTACCATCATGGTTGTCGCGCCCATGGTAAAACGCATTGTAGGCCGTTTAATCGTGCAGGAACTACCCGAGGAAGAATCAAACCTTTGACCTGAGAAAGATTATCGCCTGATACGATGTTTTTAAAAATCGAGTAGGAGGGAGTTTTACAACTCCCGTCCTCTCACACCACCGGGCATACGGTTCCGTACCACGGCGGTTCATATTAACACTGGAACTGTCGGTG
>NZIK01000024.1 GCA_002691625.1 Alteromonadaceae bacterium | reverse complement strand
TGAATTTCTTCTTTCGCTAAATCAACACCTGTGATTATATTGTGCATGTTGGACTCCATAATATTTTTTGTGTGAGAACTAAAATATTAACCCAGCTCAATGAGTTGGGGGAGTCCAATTATCTCCAGGTACCTTTACCCAGTCATTCTTTGGTGTGGCCGGTTCTCTGGATATTCGTGGTAATCCCGGTGAAGCTTATTTCCGTGGCATGAAGCGTCTGGACAACCCGGGTAACTACCCTACGCCAATTGGTGCTTCCAGCCGTATCGATATCGTACGTGGTCCGGCGTCGCCTATTTACGGGCCGTCAAAAATTGGTGGTTACCTGAACTTTAACCCTAAATCTGCCCGTGCCTCATCAGGTCAGTACTTGGATACACCTACCGGTGCATTGTCTTATACCCACGGTACCTGGGATAAGAGCATTATCACCGCTGAGGTAGGCGGGCCTGCCAGCATTGGCGGCAAGGAAATGGGTTACTATGTTTACGGTGAGGTTGAAAACTCAGGTTCATACTACGACAACACAGATACCGATCAGTCAATTATTCAGGCTTCTTTCAATATCGACCTGACCGATGACCTGCGCGTTGAATTTGGTGGCATGTACCACAACTATCAGGGTAACCAGGTAGCGGGCTGGAACCGTCTGACTCAGGAACTGGTTGATAGCGGAACTTACGTAACCGGTACCGCGCAGAATATTGATGCCAATGGCGACGGCTCAATCTCCCACGAGGAGTATACCGACGTTCAAGAGCAGTTAAACCCGTTCATTTTCACGCCAGCTGTTCCTCTGGATACCGTCACTGAAGACTTTTTTGATCCATTAATGGCACTTCAAAACCCAGGAACGACGACCTTAAAAGGAAACCAGACTCTGGTTGCACCGGATGACCAGTTAGGTAACAAAGCCACTACCCTATACTTTGATGTGATCTACTACGCCGGTGACTGGGAAATCAAAAACCAGTTATTTTATGATGCCTACGATAACATCAACGAAAACGCTTACGGCTTCTCACAATTCCACGATAGCTGGGTTGTTGAAGATAAAGTGGTATTCGCCACCGAAGTGGAAACGGGTTCGCTTTACGCTCAGTTCCAGGTTTCACCATCAATCCGCTACACCGACTTCCTTCACGGAGATGATTTTACCCACGAATATTTCAACCGTCGTGATTTAACCATGCCATCCAGTGCGCTGGATCGCCGCTTGTTAGCAACTCGCTCTGGCATGAACTACGATAACTACGATGAAGGGGATTATCTGGATCTGGGTTTTGCAGCCATGACTGACTTAACCTGGGACTGGGGTCTTAACATCGTGTTAGGTGCTCGCTACGACACCATCGATATCGAAACCACGTCACGTCAGGACTTATTGCTTCCAAGCGCTCGTGAGGACGAGAATGTCACAACGCCAATCACTTTGGATGAAACCGTAGACGGCGTATCTTGGAATGCCAGTATCTCCTACACCACACCAATTGGTCTGATCCCTTATATCACCATGGCTGAGCAGGCTACACTGGTTGCTGGTCAGGGAGCTGAAATCAACATTGGTCAGTTGGGTAATGCTGATGGCAGTGGTGCATTCGATACCTCTGAACTAATTGAATACGGTGTGAAAGGTTCATTCCTGGATGAGTCGCTGTACTTTGCCCTGTCAATCTTCGAACAAGAACGTACCGACTACAATACACAGAACACCGTTACCAACAACACCACCAACAACGAAGGTCTGGAGTTTGAACTGCGTTGGGTAGTGAACGAAAACCTGGTATTGTCTGCCGGTTACTCTAACGTTGAAGTGGTTAACCTGACCGCCCTTGAAAACGGTAACCAATTTGGATTCCTGGGTGCTGACGACCTGGTAGCAGTTGATGATCCATCGGTTATCTTTGGTGGTAACGTCATCGGTCTTAACCTGGTTGGTCCAAACACAAACAACCCGAAAGGCCTGAAAGCCGGTATGCCGGAAAACATCTACACGCTGACGGGCACCTATGACTTCCAGAATGGCTATGCAGCCAGCCTGAGCATCATTGATGTTGATTCAGTGTCTTCAGGCTTCTCTGGCGCGGTTACCCTGCCTGCGTATACCCTGGTTAACGCAGGTGTGTCTTATCAGGATGAAAACTTCGGGGTTAACCTGACGGTTAAAAACCTGACTGATGAAACTTACTACCGTGCAAACTTCCCGGACTTATTTGGTAGCCAGATTGTACTGCCAGAACTGCCACGTCACTTTAACGTGAAGTTCTCTTATAAGTTCTAAGCAATACTTTGTTCTACAATAACGGCATGCCTCGGCATGCCGTTTTTTTACCTCCTGGAGAAACCATGCGTTATTTATTATTGAGTTTGCTGAGCTGTCTGGCTTTGAGCGCCTGTCAGCCGGGCACGGATGCTCCTGTACAAACCACTACCGCAGAAGCGGTGAACACTTCGGCTGAAAGCGCCAAAAAACTGCAAGTAAAAGCCGTTGTTGTTGCCATGTTTGAAATTGGCGAAGACGAAGGTGATCGCCCCGGCGAATTCCAGTTCTGGAAAGAGCGCTACGGCCTGACAGAAAAGTATCCCTTCCCTCACGGCTTCCACGACCTTTATTACAACCCCGAGAAAGGCGTACTAGGCATGGTCACCGGTATGGGGATTGCCCGCGCTTCATCGGCGTTTACCGCGCTGGGACTGGACTCTCCTTTGATTTAACCAAAGCCTACTGGCTGATTGCGGGTATTGCCGGTATCGACCCTCAGGATGCTTCTATTGGCTCTGCGGTATGGACGGATTACCTGGTTGACGGCGATCTGGCGCATCAGATTGATGCCCGGGAAATCCCGGAAGACTGGTCAACAGGTTACTTCCCTCTCTTTGCCAACGAACCTTATCCAGAGCAGGAAGGAGAGGTTGTTGCCCGTAACGGTGAAGTCTTTCAGTTGAATACCACGCTGGTAGACTGGGCATTCAACCTCACCAAGGATATCGAGTTAATGGATACCGATGCCATGCTGGCATTACGCAGCAAGTACACCGAAATGCCGGCAGCGCAATTGCCTCCTAAAGTTTTACGCGGCGACCACTTGTCCGCATCTACCTTCTGGCATGGCAAACTGTTTAACGACTGGGCAAACGACTGGACAGCTTTCTGGACCAACGGCAAAGGCAACTTTATGACTTCCGGCATGGAAGACACCGGCAGCTATCAGGCTCTGACCTACCTGGATAACGCCGGTCTGGCCGATAAAAAACGCGTGATGGTGTTACGTACTGCCAGTAACTTTACCATGCAGCCAACAGGCATGACCGCTGCCGAAAACCTCGCCTCGGAAAGCTCCGGCGCTGGCTATGCCGGCATGCTGCCATCACTGGAAGCCGCTTATACAGTCGGTAGTACCGTGATTGATGAAATTGTCCTTAACTGGGACAAGTATCAGGATACCCTGCCGGGTCAGCAGTAATTCTGCAGAACCTACTGCGTAAACAACAAAGGGGCCTTTTGGCCCCTTTGAGTTTTCTACATTTAATGACTTAAGCGGCTTTGGCCACCAGGTTATCAATACACCGTAGCCACTTATTCTTTTCCTCGGCCGGCAAAAAGGACCCAATAAAACTGTTTTTAACCAGTTGAACCAGCGCCGTTTCATTCATCGCCAGATGGGTCATTAACGCTTTGTAATTGTCGTTCAGATAGCCACCAAAATAGCTCGGATCGTCAGAGTTAACCGTTACACACAGCCCCTGCTCGAGCAGATCGAGAATATTGTGTTGCGCCATATTATCAAACACGCACAACTTAATATTACTTTGCGGACACACCGTTAGCGCCATGCCGCTGTCGCGTAAACGCTTGATTAGCTGTTCGTCTTCTTCGGCTCTGACACCATGATCGACGCGGTCTATTTTAAGCAGATCCAGTGCTTGCCAGATGTACTCCGGCGGCCCTTCTTCACCGGCGTGGGCCACACTTTTAAACCCCAGCGCGCGGGCGGCAGTAAATACCTTCACAAACTTTTCCGGTGGGTTACCCTGCTCCGAACTATCCAGCCCCACTGCCTTAATAACCGGGTAATAGTCCCGAGCGTTATTAAGCGTTTCAATAGCCGATGCCTCAGAGAGATGGCGCAAAAACGACATTATCAGGTATACGCTAATACCCCATTGAGCTTTCGCTTCATCAATAGCGCGTAGGAAACCCGGCATAAACACATCAAATCCGACGCCCCTCTCGGTATGGGTTTGCGGATCAAACATGATCTCGGTATGTACGATGTTATCGGCATGACAATGCTGTAAATAACTGCGCATCAGCTGGTAAAAGTCTTCTTCCTCGCGCAGCACGTCTGCGCCCTGATAATACAGGTCCAGGAAACTCTGTAGATTGTCAAACTGATAGGCTGCTTTAATGGCCTCTACGGAATCGTAGGGCAACGACACCCCGTGTTTCTCCGCCAGCGCCCACATCAGCTCTGGCTCCAGTGTGCCTTCTATATGCAGGTGCAATTCGGTTTTTGGCAATTGCTCAATTAAATCAATAAGTCTCATCGCGTAACGGGCTCCCTCGCGCACTGTTGTCAGGCAAATTCACCATTTAGGTGCATCTTTGAATGGCTCCATGCCAAAATAGCCTGCATCAAACTGATTTATAGTAAGATTGGTCTGTTCGGTACCAACCGTTTATTGTGATATATAAAAGTCTAGCAGATACCAGACCAACTCTTTGACTAAATGGTCAGTTTTTTGCTTGCACTAAGCCAACACACTCAACAATTACAAACCATAAAGAGATTCACTATGTCATCATCGCTGATAGAGCGGCTTTTCAAACTTGAGGCCCACGGCACCACCATTAAAACCGAGGTGATCGCCGGCCTGACCACGTTTGCAGCAATGTCTTATATTCTGGTGGTTAACCCGGGCATTCTGGGCTTAAGCGGCATGCCGGCTACCGGCTTGATAACAGTTACGGCACTGGCCGCCTGTTTGGGCACCATGCTAATGGCGTTTATGACCAACTACCCGATTGCACTGGCACCGGGTATGGGCCTTAACGCCTTTTTTGCTTTTACCATTTGTATGACCCGGGAAATCCCCTGGGAAGCCGCCCTGGGCATCGTATTCTGGAACGGTGTGCTGTTCTTATTATTAACCCTTACAGGGGTGCGAACCTTAATTGCCGAAGCCATTCCACCGTCTCTGAAAATAGGCGTGCAATGCGGTATCGGCTTGTTTATCGCGTTTATCGGTCTCAAAAATGCCGGTTTGATCGTGTCTAACCAGGCAACCTTTGTAACCATTGGTGACTTATCCAACCCCGCGGTTATGCTTGCCCTCGCCGGGATTCTGCTGACTGTAATACTGGTGAAGAAAAACGTTACCGGCGGTATTCTTCTCTCTATTATTCTGCTTACTCTGATGGGATTTATTATTCCTACTGAAGACGGCATGCTAACGCCTACACCAGAGGCTATTGTCGGCATGCCTGAGCCTATCAGTGATACCTGGTTTGCCATGGACATTATGTATCCGCTGGAGCATTTCGCTGAAACCTGGGATCTGATATTTGCCCTGATGTTCGTCAACATGTTCGATACCATCGGTACCCTGATTGGTGTATCGCGCCGGGCAAACCTGCTCAATGAAGAAGACAAACTGCCTAAAATTGGCGCTGCGATGACCGCAGACGCGTCTGCCAGTGTGGTCGGTGCGGCTTTAGGTACCTCACCGGTAACCAGTTACGTGGAATCAGCAGCCGGCGCTTCGGCCGGTGGCCGAACCGGCCTTACCGCTATTGTAGTGGGTATCTGCTTTCTGCTGGCACTATTTTTAACGCCACTGATGAAAATCATTCCGCTGATGGCCACTACTCCGGCACTGGTGATGGTGGGTATCTTAATGATGGAATCGATACGTCATCTTGAGTTTGATGATCTTGGCGCTACCGCTACCGCCGTCGTTGCGCTTATGGCTATGCCACTCACCTTCAGTATCAGTGAAGGGATAGCGCTGGGTTTTATCACCTATGTGGGTGTAAAGCTGGGCACTGGAAAACACAAGGAAATCAGCGTTATTACTTACCTGCTGGCACTGGTATTTATTCTGCGTTACGCCTTCGGTCTTTAAATGACAGGTTACATCAGCTAACAAAATAGACTTCTTCCCCCGTCATACCGGAAGCGGCTTTAGCCGCTATCCGGTATCTCCTATAAATGCTTACCAACAAAAGATACTGATTGATACCGCTGTAGTCTCCACATCTTGTCGGGGTGCCGACTGCACCCAAAGGGGAGATGGCTCCCCTTTGCTCTTCACAACAGCTTTCTTCCAGTTCTTTAATCGCGAAGGTGCATACTGTCACCGGGCAGGTAAAACCTATCGGTCAGAGAGGGCGTCCTGCCCTCCTGACCGGAGCCATCATCCATGATGCCTCTACGCTTTTACTTGATCTGCCCGATAACAGTATTTCGCGATACAAAGAACCAAATAAAAGAGCAATACGCGCTAACACGCTCGTACACTCCCAACTCATCCCCCGCAGATATATCCTCCGTCATCCCGCACGCTTTTGAGCAGGGATCCCTTGAAAAGGTTGTCTATGCTGATTCGCTGATATTTAAAGATACCGGCTCAGCGGCCGGTATGACAGGTTGTTTGAAGGCTGCAATACGATGTCGAAACATCGGCTTTTTACCCGTTCGGTTATTGCGAACTATTGGCCGACAAAAAGTTTCTGGTAATCCGTAGGCTCGTCACGGACGACGAGCCAGGACTGCGCGGGCAGGACGCCCGCTCAGCGCATTAGGGTTGTCCTTTTTGTCGGCCAATAGGCTTTTTCGCAATTTAGAACTGAGCGAAGCTATTATAGAGAGCTCAAGGAGTGGCCTCACTGCCACCCCTGGTCGCTGTCGGCGACCCGACGAATGAGGATACAACAATTAACTCCATGCTGTATCAGGTAAGTTTTAATGAGTCAGCCGGTTTGGGAGATACCGGCTCGGGGGCCGGTATGACAGATTTATTTGGCCGATATGACAGATTTTTTTAGCCGGTATGACTGTATAATTCAGGCGGTATGACGGTGATATTTATACGGTTATTTTTCGCCGTAAGGAAAATGCTCTGCCCAATGCTGAGCAATTTGTTCCCGGGTACAACACCATACCTGATCATGACTCTGCACATACTCAACAAAGCGCTTTAACGCAGCAAACCGGGCCGGACGGCCAATGATACGATTATGCAAACCTATGGATAACATTTTAGGGGCGTCCTGCCCTTCTTCATACAACACATCGAAAGCATCTTTCAGATAAGTGAAAAACTGTTCACCACTGTTAAAGCCCTGTGGTGTGGCAAACCGCATATCATTGGTATCCAAAGTATAAGGTATCATCAGCAACGGCTTACTGTAATGCGTATCATAGTAAGGTAAATCGTCGGCATAGGAGTCGGCGCAATATAGAATATCGTCACGCTCAGCGATTAATGCCAAAGTATTCGGACTGGTGCGGCCGGTATACCAACCTGCGGGGACTTTACCCGTGAGCGCTTTATGGCGCATCACAGACTCTTCAATCTGGGCCCGTTCTTCGTTGATATCCATGTCCTGAAAATGGATCCAGCGTAGTGCATGACTGGCGATTTCCCAGTCGGCATCGAGCATGGCTTTAACCACTTCAGGGTGACGCTCAAGTGCCATGGTCACGCCAAACACGGTGAGTGGAATGTTAGCCTGAGTGAACAGGCGGTGCAGACGCCAGAAGCCAGCACGGGAACCATATTCATAGATTGATTCCATGCTCAGGTGCCGGTCCGGATAGGCTTGTGCACCAATAATCTCGGACAGAAAGATCTCAGAGTGGCTGTCACCGTGCAGCACACAATTTTCACCGCCTTCTTCGTAATTCAGCACAAACTGTACCGCCACTCTAGCATTGCCCGGCCAGCGTGGATGCGGTGGGTTGGCACCGTAGCCAATCAGATCTCTTGGATAATCACTCATTTCGCTGACTCCGCGTATTTTTCAGGCACGGTAAGACCACAGCCTGACAATATCAATTGCACCAGCTGGCGGGTAGCTTCATCAAAGTCTGCCCGTTTCATGGTCTTGCCTCGCAAACTGGTAATTTGTGCCGAAAAATCGGCGTAGTGCTGGGTGCAGGCCCAGATATGAAATAACAGATACAGCGGATCTACGGCGGTCATCCGCCCCTGGGCTATCCAGCTATTCAAAATAGCAACACGCCCTTCCATCCAGGCTACGTGCTCATTGCTGAAAAACTTATTGAGATAAGGCGCGCCATTGAGCACTTCCATGGCGAAAATTTTAGACGCCTGGGGATGGGTTCGCGACATGGTCATTTTATCGGCGATATAATCAGCCAGCGACTCTGCCGGATCGTCGTCTTCGGTCACCTGGTCGAAGCGTGAATTCCACAGCGACATAATGTCCTGCAACATGGCCACGTATAAGCCCTGCTTGGATTTAAAATAATACAGAATATTGGTTTTCGGTAACTCCGCCTCGTCAGCAATTTGCTGTACCGAAGTACCCTTAAAACCGTAAGTTGCGAAAGCCTTTTCAGCCGCGACCAGAATTTTCTGTTTGTTCTTAGCCCCGATACTACCGTCCATTTTCGATTTACTCGCCATTAATACTGCGTTCCTTGTTTTTCACTGAAATTGACTGAGCACCTGAATGTCATCAGGCATCGCCCTGCCTGTGATAGCGGGCGGATGTCCATTCATGCTATATCTTGTCACTTTCTCGTTGCTTTGTCTCAGTACTGAGTCTGATTTACAGCAATTTCCTGACCACTTAGTCATTTTTTTGCGGACCAGGTGGTCAGTCCACGTAATTGTCGTCGCAGTATCCTGCGCTACACTTTACAGAAAGCAGGTAAGAGCATGACAATCGCCCTATCTGATAACGCCCTGCACGCATACCGGTTGGGCTGTAGCGCTATTTAAACACAAAAAACTGACCACTTGGTCTACTTTTTGAATAGTATTTCCGGTATGGTATGCGCTAATTCGCCCGCCATCTCAGGCCCGGAGCACAGGATGATAAAATTTTTACTTAATAATGAATTAGTTACGCTAAAAAATAATGCTGCAGAAGTATCTGTACAGCAATACTTGCGTGATCAGAAAGCACTGACAGGCAGCAAGGAAGGCTGTGCAGCGGGCGATTGTGGTGCATGCACGGTCGTTCTTGGTGAAATTGCCCCTGCCCAAACGGGTATTTTCTACCGCAGTGTGAACAGTTGTATAACGCTGATGGCTGCGCTACACGGTAAACAGCTGATCACGGTGGAACATCTCAGTGACGGCAACACACTCCACCCGGTACAACAAGCTCTGGTCGAACACCATGGCAGTCAGTGTGGTTTTTGCACGCCGGGATTTGTGATGTCGATGTTTGCGCTTTATCATACCGACCAACCCGCCACGCGTGAAACCGTTAACACCGCGCTATCCGGCAACCTTTGCCGGTGTACTGGCTACCGGCCAATAATCGAAGCCACGATAGATAGCTGCGCACACCGGGGCGCGGATAAGTTCACCGTACAGGAGAGCGAGGTACTTCAACAATTACAGGCCATCGCCGCTGAGACATCCACACCTGTGATGAACAAGGTCTACTTGCCATCAACCCGAGAAACCATGGCAGCTTTGCTGCAAGCACATCCGGATGCCCGTTTTGTCGCCGGTAGCACCGATTTGTCGCTTGAATACACTCAACAGTTAAAAACATTCCCAACCCTGATAAGCACTACCCGGGTTAAGGAATGCCGTGAACTGAAAGTAGACGAACAAGCGGTTACCGTTGGCGCAGCGTTGCCGCTCAGCGACATAGCCCCGGTGCTGCACGAGCATTTTCCTCAGTTGCATGAACTAATCGACCGCTTTGCTTCACTGCCAATCAGAAATCAGGCCACACTTGGCGGCAATGTNGCCAATGCATCNCCNATNGGNGATATGCCNCCGGTACTNCTGGCCCTGAATGCCANNGTCATTATTGATAACGGCAGNGANTACCGCGANGTCCCGGCNGNTNAGTTTTTCACCGGCTATCGCCAAACCGTNTTAGCCGATAAAGAGTGGATAAGCGCTATTCGCTTTAACCNTNTGGATGAGNAGACGCAGTTAAAAGCNTACAAAGTCTCCAAACGCCACGAAGATGATATNTCTGCNGTNTGTGCCGTNTTNACGGTAACNCTGGANAACGGNAGCGTNAGCGCTATCAGCTCAGGNTTTGGNGGNGTNGCCGCNACCCCGGTTAGTTGNGAANNNCTGGAACAGCGNTTGCNGGGTAAAANCTGGANNGANCAAAGTACCCGCCAACTGGGCATGNAAATNCTGGCNGAGGCATTTTCCCCNATTGATGATGTGCGGGCCAGNGCCAGCTATCGTAAACAAATTCTCGCCAATTTATGGCAGCGCTTCTGGTTTGAAACACAATCTGAACTATTAGCCACAACCCGGGTGACAGCTTATGCGTAAACTTGTTGAACAACCTTCACACAAGGCCGAACACTCACCGCTGCTGCGCTCTGAAAAACACGAAAGTGCCATACGACAAGTTTCGGGCAGCGCGCGGTATGTCGATGATATCCCCGCACCGGCATCGCTATGCTATGCCAGCGCTGGGGTTACCAATGTCGCCAGTGGCACGTTGACTTCACTGGATCTCAGCGCCGTNAAACAATCTCCCGGGGTTATCGACGTCATTACCGTCAGCGATATTCCCGGCCACACCGATATAGGCCCGGTGTTTGGTGGCGATCCCATTTTGCTCGATAAGGAAGTCAAGTTTCATGGCCAGCCGGTCTTTGCGGTACTGGCAGAAACCCAGGAACAAGCGCGGGTTGCCGCCACTAAAGCCACCATGAGCTTTGCCGAAGCAGAGGCTATTCTGACCACCGANGAAGCACTNGCNGCCGATGCCAAGGTGCGCCCNACNCATGAATTNGGTCGTGGTGATGTCAGCAATACCCTGCAATCCGCCCCACTTACCGCNTCNGGNCATTTATCGGTGGGNGGTCAGGAACATATGTANCTGGAAGGTCAGGTNAGCCTGGCGATCCCNGAAGAAGAAGATCGCATGANCATTTTNACCTCCAGTCAGCATCCCAGTGAGGTGCAAAAACTGGTGGCCGAAGTGCTNGATGTAAAATTNCATCGNGTNGCGGTAGACATGCGCCGTATGGGTGGNGGTTTTGGTGGTAAAGAATCCCAGGCNGCNCAGTGGGCNTGTCTGGCNGCNGTGTTTGCNCTGCGTACCCGGCGNGCNGTAAAAATGCGNCTGCCGCGNATGNTNGANATGCAAGNCACCGGCAAACGTCANCCNTTTGAAAANGACTATGAAATTGCCTTTAATGAANCCGGCAAAATGCTNGGNGCCAAAGTNACCGTATCNGGCAACTGTGGNCACTCACCGGATTTATCNGACGCCATTGTCGACCGCGCCATGTTTCACGTNGANAACGCNTATCAGNTAGGCGANACNCANNTCACCGGCCACCGNCTTAAAACCAACATTGTNTCNCATACGGCATTNCGNGGNTTTGGCGGCCCNCANGGGCTNATTATGGCNGAGCTGATGATGGACGTGGTAGCCCGAAAAACCGGNCTGGANCCGTTAAGCGTGCGTAAGCTNAACCTNTATGGNGNNGAGAATGGTACGGTTACCCCNTANGGGATGCCACTGGAGCAGGATATTCTGGCCGACCTGATTGGCAAACTGGAGGCCAACAGCAATTACTGGCAGCGCCGCGAAGAAGTAAAAGCGTTTAACGCTGCCAGCCCGATAATCAAAAAAGGTCTGGCCCTGACGCCGGTAAAATTTGGTATTTCGTTTACTGCCAAATACCTTAATCAGGCTGGTGCACTGCTGCATATCTACACCGATGGCAGTATTCAGGTTAATCACGGTGGNACCGAAATGGGCCAGGGTCTGCACACTAAAATCGGCCAGATTGTGGCCCATGAATTTGGCGTAACGCTGGATAATATCGAGGTAACCGCCACGCGCACTGATAAAGTNCCTAATACCTCGCCCACAGCGGCATCAAGTGGTACCGACCTTAACGGTAAAGCCGCACAAAATGCCTGTATTACTATTAAAGAGCGCCTGGCCGCTTTCTTTGCCGAACAATTTAACGTGCCGGCAGAAGATGTGATCTTTGCNGCGGGTCAGGTAAGCGCCGGCGGTCATCACCTGCCCTTTACCCAGTTAATTCAGAATGCCTACATGGCGCGTATTTCGTTATCGGCTACCGGCTACTACCGCACGCCCAAAATATACTACGATCGCGAAACCGGCTCTGGCCGGCCGTTCTTTTACTTTGCCAACGGCGCGGCTGTTTCTGAAGTCAGTGTGGATACCCTGACCGGCGAATATACCCTCGATAAAGTGGATATCCTCCATGACGTAGGTACCAGCCTTAACCCCGCCATTGACCGCGGCCAGATTGAAGGTGGCTTTATTCAGGGCATGGGCTGGCTCACCACCGAAGATTTACGCTGGGATGACAGCGGCCGGTTAATATCTAATAACATGGCCACCTATAAAATACCGGCAATTGGCGATACGCCTGCACACTTTAACGTCGCGCTGTTTGATCGGCCCAACGCCGAAGACAGTATTTATCACTCCAAAGCCGTAGGGGAGCCACCCTTTATGCTGGCCATCTCCGTGTGGTGCGCAATTAAAGACGCCATTGCCAGTCTGGCCGATTATAAGGTGGATCCTGATCTGCCTGCCCCGGCCACACCAGAAAAAGTCCTGATGGCCATTAACGCCATACAGAATGCCGGTGGAGAGCAGTAATATGCAAAACGAAAAATGGCAGGGACGACGCTGGTTCGAGGCTATTCACTATTGCGAACAACACGCCGAGGGTTATGCGCTTATCACGGTACTTACCACGGCTGGCTCCACGCCCCGTGAACAAGGCACCAAAATGGTCGTCACTGCTGACCGCCAGTTTGACACCATTGGTGGCGGTCACCTGGAGTTTAAAGCCATAGAGCTGGCCCGGCAGGCTCTGGCAGACAGTGTCAACCAGCGCCAGAACCAACAGGCGGTCCACCCTTTTCCGCTGGCCAGTAAACTGGGCCAGTGCTGTGGCGGCGCAGTAAAATTGCTGATAGAAACCCACGTTAGTCACCGCCAGGTACTGGCGCTGTTTGGCGCGGGTCATGTGGCCCAGGCTCTGGTGCCTGTCCTCGCGCAGCTACCACTGTCTGTACGCTGGATTGATAACCGCGAGTCACTTACGCCCACCGGCCCCCTGCCGGCGAATGTGGACTATCTGTGTGACGATGAGCCGGTTGGCGAAATTCCATTGTTACCCGGTGGCAGCTGGGTGGTAATTATGACCCACGATCATCAACTGGATTTTGAGCTGGCCGAAAAAGCCCTCAAACACCCGGATTTACCTTACGTAGGTATGATTGGCTCTCAGACCAAAGCGAAACGGTTTGTCCACCGTTTACAAAGTAAAGGGATCAGCGAACAGCAACTCGCGCACTTCGTGACCCCCATTGGCCTTAGTGAAATACCGGGCAAACTGCCCGTGGAAGTGGCTGTATCGGTAAGCGCACAAATTATTCAGCGCTTGCATGGGGTTACTGGCTCAGCAGCATCCGGCACTGTCAACACGAAAAAGGAAGTACTTCATGACACTCAATGAATTAAATCAACTGGACGATAATGCCGCTTACGACTGGTTTGAAGCCAGCTGCGCGGCTGAGCGCTGGGTTAATGCCATGGTCACAGGCCGGCCGTATAAAAGCGCTGCTGATGTATACAGCTACGCGGTAGAAGTGTGGGAATCGCTCACCGAAAGCGATTACCGCCAGGCCTTTGAAGCGCACCCGATGATTGGTGATGTAAACAGTCTCAGGGCCAAATTCGCCAACACCAAAGACACCGCAGCATCAGAACAGCAAGGCACTGCGGTAGCCAGCGAAGAAACACTGCAGGTGCTGCATACGCTTAATCATGAGTACCTTAACAAACACGGCTTTATCTTTATTATCTGTGCCACCGGGCTTAGCGCCGATACCATGCTTCAAGCGCTGCAAAAACGCTTGCCCAACGATACGGTCAGCGAGCTCGAAAACGCCGCTGCCGAACAAATCAAAATCACCCTGCTACGCCTGACCAAAGGGTTAAGCGCACCAACACAGGAAGCTTCATAATGATCAGTTTATCCAGCCATGTGCTAGATACCACTTCAGGTAAACCGGTTGCCGATATGCCGGTCACACTTACCGGCCCGGACGGCAGTCAGGTAACCGCCGTTACCAACAGCGATGGACGTTGTATGGATTGGCCCGATATGACTTTCAGCGCCGGTATTTATGCCATTCGTTTTGAGTGCAAAGACTACCTGATTGCTAACCATGGTCAGTCATTTTATCCCTTCGTTGATATCCATTTTGAGATGACCGAAGACGGTGGCCACTACCATGTGCCACTGCTTATCTCGCCGTTTGGTTTTAGCAGTTACCGGGGTAGCTAGTGGCAACGACACAACTCATTCGCGGTACGCTTTATCATTACCCGCGCTCAACAACACAGTATCACAGCGATCTGCAGAGCTTTAAAGATGGTGCAATGCTGATAAAAGACGGCAAAATTGCCGATCTTGGCGACTTTTCAGCGCTGAAAGCACGCTATGCCGATGTAGACGTTATCGATTACTCAGGCCGGGTTATTATTCCGGGACTTATTGATACCCACCTGCATTTTCCGCAAACCGAGATAATAGCCAGTTACGGTGAACAATTGCTGACCTGGCTGGATAACTTTACCTTTCCGGCGGAGCGACAGTTTGAAGATGCCGACTTTGCCAACACCATGGCCGACGCCTTTTTAACCGAATGCCTGAAAAACGGCACCACTACCGGGCTGGTTTATTCAAGCGTGCATAAGGTCGCTACCGAGGCGCTGTTTGAGGCGGCCAGCCAGCGCAATATGCTCACCGTGGCCGGTAAAGTGTGCATGGACAGGCACTGCCCGGACTGGCTACAGGATACGCCCGAATCAGCTCAGCGCGATAGTGCCGACTTAATCGACCGCTATCATGGCAAGGGGCGCAATTACTATGCCCTCACTCCGCGCTTTGCACCTACCAGCAGTAGCGCACAAATGGCTGCACTGGGAGAGCTCGCGCAGCAATATGAAGACGTTTTTATCCAGACCCACCTATCAGAAAATCACGATGAGATCGCCTGGGTTAAAACGCTGTACCCCGAGTGCGAAGATTACCTGGCGGTGTACGAGAAATACCATATGGTGCGTCCCAGAGCGGTTTATGGCCACTGTATTCATCTGTCTGACAGTGAGTGGCAGCGCATGGCTGACAGCGGCGCCATTGCGGCTTTCTGCCCGACATCTAACTTATTTTTAGGCAGCGGCTTATTTGAACTGAGCAAAGCCGAAAAATTCGGCGTACCGGTCACACTGGCTACCGATGTAGGCGGCGGCACCAGTTTTAACCTGCTCAGAACCCTTGGCGAGGCTTATAAGATTTGCCAGTTACGCAATTACAGCCTGTCGTCGCTACAAGGCTTTTATATGCTGACCCAGGGCGCCGCTGATAGTCTGGGACTCAGTGATCAAATTGGTAACCTTAATCCGGGCAGTGATGCCGACTTTGTTGTGCTAAATCCCCGCTTTGATGCCCTTACTCAGCTACGCATCGATACAGAAAGTACCTGCGAAGACACCCTTTTTGCCCTGACCATGCTCGGCGACGATCGCGCCACTGTGGCCACCTATGTGGCAGGTCAACCACAATATCAACAACAGGAGCTCTAACCATGGTGTGGCTTGATTGGCTTTCATTATTTGTACGCTGGTTTCACGTAATCGCCGGCATTGCGTGGATTGGTGCCTCGTTTTATTTTATCTGGCTGGATAACAGCCTGGAAACACCGCCGGACTGGAAAAAACAAAAAGGCATTAAAGGCGATTTATGGGCTGTGCACGGCGGCGGTTTTTATGAGGTCGGCAAATATGCTTATGGCCCTGAAGTCATGCCAAAAACCCTGCACTGGTTTAAGTGGGAAGCCTACTCCACCTGGCTAAGCGGCTTCGCGTTGCTGATCATCGTGTATTACTTTGCCGCATCGGCGTATCTTATCGACCCGTCGGTGATGGCGCTTAGCGAAGGTGAAGCAATTGCCCGCGGACTCGGTTTACTGGCCAGCGGTGTTTTGCTTTATGAGCTGGCCTGTCGTTCACCGCTTGCCAACTACCCTAAANTGTTNGCCATTGCCCTNANCNNGNTGTTNGTTGTGGCCAGTTATCTGGCGACCCANTGGTTCAGNGGCCGCGGNGCTTATATTCACGTAGGCGCNCTNATTGGTTCGATTATGGTGGCCAATGTGTGGCTCAACATCATGCCCGCGCAGCGCAAAATGGTTGATGCCGTTGCCGCTAAACAAGCCGTCGATCCGGCCTGGGGAGCAGGCGCTAAATTGCGTTCGGTGCATAACAACTATCTGACGTTACCTATCCTGTTCATCATGATCAGTAACCATTACCCAATGACCTACCAACATCCGCAAAACTGGTTGGTATTAGTAGCAATCATGGCGCTATCTGCCTGGATAAGGCACTTTTTTAACCTGCGCCATGTGGGAAAACTCAGNCCGGNNGTGTTGGTNAGTGGNATGCTNGGTTTACTNGCNGTAGCGCTGTGGGTNTCCTGGCCAAAACCNCNGCCNGANGTAAGNNTNGCNCCCACAGCGGCNGTNAGTGAANNNCAAANNGCTTCGCTNTCGGNGCTGGATAANCANGTGCTGGNACTGGTNNAAACCCACTGTGTAGGCTGTCACTCAGCGANNCCTACCGACGACATCTTCAAGGTTGCGCCGCTGGGAGTGAAACTCGATAACTGGGCCGACATTGAGCGTCAGGGCCGTCAGCTGGTGAATCGCACCACCGTTACCCGGGATATGCCGTTTTTAAATAAAACCAATATGACCGATGAGGAAAGAGCCACAATTGCCGCCTGGGGCAAAGAGCAAGGCTATTAGTCTTACACCGGCCCAGCTAACCTTACCTGATTGTGCAACATACACATGAGGGTAAGGCAGCTGTGCGGCCGGACTGGCAAAGATAATTGTTAACTATTAAAAAGGTAGCTAGGATGCCTTATTCCCTTTTACGTGATACATCTGTCTGTCAGCTTCCTCAATCCATTGCTGAACGTTTTCCAGCTCCTGATGCCACTGGGACATGCCAATTGAGCACTGAATCAGGATCTCCTGTGAACGCTCACTCCTGACTATCAAAGGCTCAGCAAAGATACGGTCAATCAGATGCTGGGCTTCATAGTCCCGGGTATCTCTTAACAACAGCAAAAATTCATCGCCCCCATAGCGCCCCACCAGGTCATTTGAGCGCATGGTGGATTTTATCCGTTCGGTGAGGAGCACCAGTGCCTTATCGCCTTTCTGATGACCATACTGGTCGTTGATCTGCTTAAACTTATCAAGATCTAAGAATGCCAGAGTGGACGTGGTACGTTCGCCAATTCGCCGCAGGCGTTTAAATTCGGCATCCAATGCAGCTAAACATTCGCGGCGATTATCTATCCCGGTCAGGCCATCGGTTCTGGACAACACATTTAGCTTTTCATTGGCAGACTTTAATGCTTCATGCATTTGTTTATCGTGAGTAATGTCATCTGCAGTAATCACCAGACTTATCACTTCACCACAGGAAGCGCGGATCACTTCGCCACGTTCTCGAATGTATCGAAGCTCGCCATCATCGCGCATAATACGATATTCAAAGGTCCAGGGGTTAGTAATGGTGTGCCGGTAAAAATCCATTACCCGGGGCCTGTCTGCCACATGGATGTGACCGATAAAGCTTCTTGGATTATCGTAGAGTTCCTTGGCACTGCGCCCCCAGATACGCTGATAACCCTCATTAATGTAAACTAAAGACGTCAGGTCGGGGCTGACGACGCTCACTGCCATGCGATCAGATAACGAACTGATAATAGAACGAAGGGTTTCCTGGGACTCAAAATAATCCTGTTCTATACGTTTCTTCTCATCAATATCCTCCACCACAGAGATGAAAAAAGCCGGCGTCTCATCTTCATTTCGCACCAGCGTAACGGTAAGGTTACCCCACACCATCTTGCCATTTTTATGGATATAGAGTTTTTCCATCTGATAGGAATCGTAGAATCCATCCAGTAACTCCGCCACGCGCTGTAGGTCTTTGTCGAGATAGTCAGGATGGGTAATATCCTGAAAATCCAGCTTTACCAACTCTTCTTTACTGTAGCCAAGAAAGCTACTGAGTGCGGCATTGACGCGAATAAATCCCCCTTCTGGGCTAACATGGGCCAGGCCTATGCCACACTGTTCGAAGGTCGATTCAAATACTTTCGGTGTTGTCTCATTAGCCATTGATTCCTCCACTCTGAACCGGCTGTAAACGTCCTTTTAATTACCCTGCGCTATGCGTGCATCGATTATTTACTGACCCGTGGTAATCGGATCAAAAAGCAGGTGCCTTTAGCACTGCTCGACTCAAGATGTAACTCGCCACCGTACTTTTCAACAATGGCTTTTGAAATGGATAATCCCAGTCCGGTTCCCATTCCCACGGTTTTGGTGGTGAAGAAGGGATCAAAAATTTTAGCCGCCACCGCAGCCGGAATACCCGGCCCGTTATCTGCTATGCGGCAATCCACGCTATTGTTTCCCGCCTGAATAGTGATCGCGATCCTACCTGCTTTATCGGTTATCGCCTGGATTGCATTAGTCACAATGTTGATAAAGACCTGGGCAAGCTGATTAGCGTTAACGTGAATGACAGGCTTTTCTTCGCAACGGGTAAAATCGATATCCACTACCGTTTTTGCCTGGGTTTTGATTATTGTCAGCGCCAGCTCAATAACAGCGTTTAAATCCAGATCAACCCGGGTTTTTTCATCCGGGTGCGAGAANGACTTAAGATTGGCAATAATATCGCTGGCACGCCGAATGCCTTGCAGCGACTCATCAATCAAATCGTCCGTATCTGTTAAAATATAGTCTATATCCATCTTTTTGTGCAGCGCTTTCATCGCCTCAGACGATTCTGTTGCCTTACTGACAAACTCACTGATATCGCCAATGTAATCCTGCAAACTGGACAAGTTGCTGTTAATAAAACCCAGCGGATTATTCAGTTCGTGGGCAACACCGGCAGCCAATTGTCCCAGCGCGGCCATTTTGTCCTGGTGCATCATCGATTTTTCAATACGGTCGCGTTCCTCAAGCAGGGTTTCGCGCTCGCGGATAAGACTACGTTGTTCAAAATGAGACAAGGTATTCGCGACAAACGCACTAAAAGATACGAAGATATCTTCGTACTGCTTAGAAAATGCACCAATATTTTTATCGGATATCAGCCAGATATATTTTGCCTGGGAGGTACTGATTGGGTGAATGAGCACCGAGTTCGCATCCGGTAACCAATCACCCAGATGGGCTTTCCACCCCGGGATCAAAGCCACATTAAATACGTTCATGGTTTCTTCAAAAACGTTGGTTAAATCGGTGTAGCGCAAGGGTTTAAAGGTTTTCCCCTCTATGCTGCTGCAAACCGGAATCACCGTACTTTGCTCTTCATTATGATGGGCAATGAGGATTTGATCACAAGGTAATATCTCACCAATAACTTCAAATAAACGCGCAAACACCTCACTTCGGTGAGTGGATGACATGATCGCATCCAGGCTATGCAGCATTAACTGGTTAATCTGCTTAAAGCGTTGCAGCTGGCCGTTTTCGTAACGTAACTTTTGAATCGTTTCGTGGAGTTTTTCTACATCGGTCACGAACTATTTCACCCTATTGCCGTTGCAGAAATCATTAAATTACCGTGACGGCTGATGCCATCTGAGAAACAGCCCTGCTCGCCAAAAGTAAATCCCACAATAAATGGCACATCCTGAGCCAGTACCAGTAGCGAACGCTGGATCTCATCAAGATGGTCTTTTACAGCCAGCATACAGCCGCCACAAAAAACAATAATTAATGCCTTGGGGCGACATTCATAATTCAGCTCATGGGTTCTAAGCACAACTTCCGTAACTTCGGTAGCGCGCCGGATTAGATTATCCGGTTGCCCGCTCATCAGCGTAATCTGCTCGCCGACTTCCAGGCTGGCAAACAGCTCAATGCTGCCATCGTCATTCAGTCGTGCCGGATGGCTGAGCAGCGGCACACCGAGGCTCATTGTGCCCTGATTACGACTAATCGGAAAATAGGTACTTGCCTGTAATATGTTGCCCGGTTCCAGTGGCGCTTGCTCCAGCAGATTCAGCCAGCGATTGTAGACCGTGCCAGCCGGTTCGCCATCGAGGGTATAAATTTTTCGACCTTCTCCTGCAGTGACCTGAGCAGACAATTCTGTCGGCTCGTAGCCCGAACTAAAATAACAGGACACCGGTTCGCTCATATAAAGTACTGCGACCACAATACCGTTGTGGTGCAGCTCATTTCCATCAAACTGTACCCATTTACCTTCGATACTGTTGTCGGCACTACTGCCGCCAAATATCGGCACGCTGTCACCAAGCACGCCATGCAGGCCATTAAGCACTTCTTCTTCATTGCCAGGCGCCACAATCAACCAGACCAGCGACGGCATTTCACCCAGCTTGCCCGCGTCCTGCATCGCCTTCACCAGTGTCGCCTCGGCGATAGCTCTCTCCTTACCGGGCGCCAGATCCGCTGAGGCCACGCCCGCGCCGCCATCAATATCGGCCACAGAAAGCACATGCAGATAGCTTTCGCCTTTATCAGTGCCTAAATGGCTCATCGCCCCCAGACAACTGGACGAAGCAATCCAGCGCGCACCGTTTCGTTTATTGTCAGCCTTATTAGTGCCTGCCAGAGCAGTTACCGCTGCGACATCACCGAAAGCAATATTGATGTCCGCTTTGTCCAGTTCAGATATCACGCACGTTTCGCCAAATGATCCTTTCGCATCCAGAGGGAAGCGATTGACACCGATATGCATAGCCAAAACCCTTCGATTGTCACAATTGTCGCAATTTACACAATAATGACTTATATTTTAATTTTTACATTGATTTATATAGGTTACGAACAGTAAACTTGCAAAAAAATATCGTATAAATAAGCATAACCAGTAATGCCCTATATTTCCATTTAGCCATGTGAAGCAACTCTCGCGGCTATAGGTACAAGATGGCGGGCAGAATGACTTTTGCTATTGAGGCTGGCAGTAAAGCAACGATGACCAATAACTACTATGCAGTGTTTATCGACGACGATGAACTGATGCTCAAGGCAATCAGGCGTACTTCACGGCGCCTGATCCCAAACTGGGATGCCACTTTCATCAATCAGCCGTTAACATGGCAAGAGTCATTGCGAGAGAAAGCCTATCCGGATATTGTATTTTGCGATTACCGAATGCCGGGGATCAACGGCGCAGAGTTACTCCAGCAAGTCGCCCACAAATATCCTTTGTCTATTCGCGTACTGATGACCGGCGATACCCGGGACGAAATCTTGCTTGGCAATAGCGGCAATGCCCACAGCCTGCTCAATAAACCTTTTAGCGACGAACATCTCGGTGAACTGTTAAGCCACGTAGAGAAGCTAAAAGCCCTGCCGGTCACCCACTCCCAACAACAATGCCTGGGTCAGTTAAGCCAGTTGCCGGTATTGCCCGAAATTATCGAAAAGTTACGTACCGCGCTAAATGATGAAAACACAAACGCCAGTCAGATTGCCGATATTATTCTTGAAGAACCGTTGATCGGCGCGCGTATTATGCAGGTTGCCAATTCGGCCTACCTGGGTTTCCAGCGCACCACCGATACCCTTGAAGAAGCCATTAGCAGACTTGGTACACAGTTACTTTACGCCCTGACCATCAGTTTTGTACTGGAGACTGAACCCGCGCATCTCATGCCCGCCGCGCTCCACCAGCAAGTCTGTGAAAGCACCAGTCAAATGGCGGCCTGTGGCAAAGCCCTGGCGGTTGCACTGAATTGTCCGGCCAAATGCAAGGAAAAGGTATTTACCGCAGCGGTATTAAATGGCACTGGCCGACTGGTACTGGCAATGGTCAATGAGAACTCACCGCAACTGGCTGCCCAGCTAAACAAAGTGAGCACGCATCCGGATATTCTTATTACGGTATTTTTACTTACCCTGTGGTGTTTCCCGGAAGAGTTAATCGCGCCGCTACTGGATATTCAGGATGCGCCGCTTGAAGAAGATAAAGCCTGGATCAACATACTCTACTACGCCCACCAATACATTACGGTAAAAGATAAGAGTCAGGATCTGGCAGACTATACCAGTACGTTGCCCGAGGACGTAAAGGAAGCCCTGTTAAAAACTTAACCCGGCCAGTTCTTCAGGGCGATTAATATTTACCAGCTCACCCGCTTTGCCACTAAATGCCACGGGCTGGGCATTCAGGCAGGCCAGTAATTTACGTACCGAAGGTGACGAGTCAGCGGCAATCAACTTCTGCGCAGACGCCTGAGATTGCATGTTGACAGGTATAACCAAGGGTAAATAGTGCGCACTGTAATAAGCGGTTTGTTGGCTACGCCTGGCGTACTCAAGTAAGGTATTGATGCTGAAAACAGAAAGACGGGGCATATCAACCGGCATAAACAAAGCCAGACGCTGACTCCCCTCTGCTGCAGAAAAACGCGCCAGCACATCACAAATAGCACTGGCAGGCCCCTGCCCTGACTGTTGTTCGACTAAATCAGCTAGAGCACCGCCCACCACAAAATGCTGATTCACCGCTGCCGCGCGAAGCACATCAGCCGCGATATCCAGCATGGTTTGCTGACCCACTTTGAGTTGCGCTTTGTCACTCCCCATTCGTCTGGAGCTGCCTCCGGCCAGGATGAATCCCAGGCTGTGATACGGAGGCTGCTGGATCAGCTTATCTATCGCGGCTGCTGTCATGGTCTGATTAAAACTTAGTGGCTATCCATACCCATAGTTTATCAGTATCTACCTTAATGTCGCCTGCTGAATAATTGGCATATTTAGCGCCGAAGCTAAATTTTTCAGCAATTTTGGTGGTGTACTGGATATTGATCTCACTACCCAGGTCGTCAACCGTGCTGCTCGCTTCATCTGCACTGAAGTCATGATACACAAACAACCATTTACCACCGGCAAACTTGGTTGCGGCACTCACGTAGACATCCTGTAAGCCCTGGGCTGGCGTACCTAACCATTGATCAGACCAACCATTAAATTTATGCAGGGTCGCCAGTGGTGTGGCAAAGCCGTACATGCCATCATCAGAGCCCAGTAGCTCATAGCCTAACTTAGCTGTTACGCCTGAAACCACCGCGCCCGCTTCTAACATTGCGTAGGTGGCAGAATAATCAGTCGCTGCCGCTTCGCTTGACTGGGTAGCAAACTCTGCGTTGTAAAGCCATTTAACCGAATCCGTTTTATAAGCTCCGCTATAACTTACACCGTAGGTATCCAGGCTGTTATCAGTGTTGTTATCCACTTCAAGCAAGTAGGCATAAGCGGTTAACTTACCAAAGTCATCTTTGTAACTTACGTTGAGCAAATGGTCTTTTGAGTCGATATCCGCCGCTTCACCAAAAATGCGGTTACGCTTATTCAGGTAGGCGTAAAACGCGTTGAGTTTATCACTGGCCTTATAGTTTACCGATACCGCATCATAGGTCTGCCAGTCCTGACGCCAGCCAACGTGTCCTACAAAACGGTGGCCGTCCAGCGCAATAATCTGCCGTCCGGCTTTTACGGTCAGGCCGTCATTTTTAAATTGAACATAGCCCTGATTCAGTTCGGTGGTTTCCGGGTCGGCAATCACCGAATATTCGCCTGGGTTGTAACCAGCCGGGCCAACGGTGTAGTCGCCCTGACCCATTACGATGGTCACATCTTCCAAATCCGCTTTAAATGAAAAACCGTTATACTCACCGGATTCGAAGCTCAGTAAAGTACGCAGCGTCAGTGCGCTGGCATCTTTTACCGCATTATCCTGGTTCGCGCCCTCGTAACGCAGGCGAAAACTGGCTGATGCCTTGGAGTCAGATAAGGCATCATGCCACTCAGTAGCCGCCTGAGCGGCAGGTAATAAGGCCGCAGAGATAACCGTAGCCAGCAGGCCTCGTTTGAAAAATGTGCATTGTGTTTTCATGATAAATTCCTAAATTGAGCGTGAGAATACCCGGCCCGGCCTCTTAAGGCCGAGCTAAAAAATTGTTTTTATTAAGATTACTTAAGCGGCGTCAGACTTCTTTTTGGCGCCGGACTGCTTGTTTTTTCTATGGCCCGAAACGGTTTCCACTTTTTTCTGTTTTTCGTACAGGAAGGTCAGTACTTCATGCCGATAGTGGTTATATTCAGGATTATCAGCCAGTGCTAGACGGTCCCGGGGACGTTCGAGTTTAACGTCGAGAATTTCGCCAATGGTAGCTGCTGGGCCGTTGGTCATCATGACGATGCGGTCAGATAACAATACGGCTTCATCTACATCGTGAGTGATCATGATCACCGTATTACCCAAATCTGCATGGATCTCCATCAGTGAGTCCTGTAAATGAGCCCGGGTCAGCGCATCAAGGGCACCGAAGGGTTCATCCATTAGCAGCACTTTGGGCTCCATGGCCAGCGCCCGGGCAATGCCCACCCGCTGCTTCATACCGCCAGAGATTTCCGATGGCAGCTTGTCCAGTGCATGGGTCATATGCACCAGTTCCATGTTGTGCATTACCCAGTCGCGGATTTCCTGTTTGGATTTTCCTTTCTGGGTTTGCTTNACNGCCAGNTCNACNTTTTTGTAGCAGGATAACCAGGGCAGCAGNGAATGGTTCTGNAACACCACNGCCCGCTCNGGGCCAGGCTCTTTCACTTCNGCACCGTCGAGAATAACGCCACCNNTGGTTGCCTGATGCAGNCCGGCGACAATATTTAANACGGTAGATTTACCGCANCCNGAGTGNCCAATCAGCGAGATAAACTCCCCTTTCTGAATCTTCAGATTNACNTCGGTTAACGCAGTAAACGGCCCTTTNGGNGTAGGAAAATCAATCCCTACCTGNCTGAGTTCTAAATGTCTGCTTTGCATAATTTANTTCCTCGAATGTGTTAGCCGCTTAGCGCAGCACTGCGTTTTTGTCCCAGCTNACCAACCGCTGTACCGACAGCATCAGACGGTCGAGCAGGAAACCAATTAAACCAATGGTGATAACCGCTACCATAATGCGTGCCAGTGACTCTGAGCTACCATTCTGGAACTCGTCCCAGACAAACTTACCCAGGCCCGGGTTCTGNGCNAGCATCTCAGCCGCNATCAGCACCATCCAGCCTATGCCGAGTGACAAACGTAAACCGGTAAAAATCATTGGAATAGACGCTGGCAATACGATTTTCTGCACATGGCTTAATGGCTTTAACCGCAGCACCTTACTCACGTTCACCAGATCTGAATCGATGTTAGAAACGCCTACCGCAGTATTGATTAGCGTGGGCCATAAGCAGCACAGCGATACNGTGAAAGCAGACGTAATAAATGACTTGGAAAACATCGGGTCATCACTCACGTACACTGCACTGACCACCATGGTCACCAGGGGCAGCCAGGCCAGCGGAGACACCGGTTTAAAAATCTGGATCAGCGGGTTCATGGCCGAGTATGCGGATTTACTCAGACCACACAGGATCCCCACTGGCACCGCCACAATGCTGGCAATAAAAAAGCCCACCATCACCGTGTATAAACTGGTCCATATCTGATCGAAGAAGGTTGGCGCACCGGTGAAGTCACGAATTTTCGGCACGTAGGTTGGGTCCTGTGCAACACGCTTGGCGTTGCGAACTTCCTGGCGCTCGTAAAATGCAGCGGCTTTCTCTCGCTGCGCGCTGTGTTCATCGATTAACGTAAAGGTTTGTTCCCACACCTGCGCCGGGCCAGGAAACTGCCCCAGCGACGTATCGATGTTTTTGGCTACCACATTCCAAATCGCGAGGAATAATAATATGCCAACAACAGGCATCAATAATTTTGGTACGGTGGACATAATATTCCCTAACACATTTTTACCGCGGATCTGGCCAATATGGCTGACAACTGGTACCGATTTACTCATCGTCTTTACCTTTTATCATCGAGGGTCCGGGAGNCACGGTTATANAACCGTGTCGCCTTTCAGACCAATTGAGAATTTCTCTAAGTATTCATTGGGCTTGCTGCCATCAAACGTNACGTTATCGATAAACTCNGTTTGCGGCGGCTTAAAGCCGGNTTCTGTGTCGAAGTCAGGNAAATCTTNAGGATCTGCCAGNCCTTCTTCAATCAGNGCTTTNGCAGCNAGGGTGTAGATATCAGGGCGATATACNCTCTTNGCTGTNTGCATGTACCANTCGTCAGACTTAGGCTCNGCAATCTGNCCCCAACGGCGCATCTGGGTTAAATACCAAATNGCATCGCTGTAGNACGGNTANGTCGCGTTNTGNCGGAAGAANNNNTTNAAGTCNGGCACNTCACGCTTNTCGCCTTTTTCGTATTCAAANGTACCNGTCATGCTGTTAGCNATNACGTCGGCATCNGCNCCNACATAGCTGCTCTTNGCCAGAATTTTNACNGCTTCCGGGCGGTTAGCNTTGTTGTTTGCATCNAACCACATGGCNGCGCGGATCATCGCCTTNACCACGCGAATGTGCGTATTNGGGTTTTCTTCGGCCCAGGNTTTNCTNACACCNAANACTTTTTCCGGNTTGTTTTTCCAGATTTCGTANTCNGTNATNACCGGTACACCAATCCCTTTNAATACCGCTTGTTGNTTCCACGGTTCACCTACGCAGTAACCATANATNGTNCCGGCTTCCATGGTNGCTGGCATTTGCGGTGGTGGCGTTACCGACAGCAGCGCCTGAGCATCGATTTGGCCTGAGGTATCGCCTTTGTGCGGTGCATAGTAACCCGGGTGGATACCGCCTGCGGCTAACCAGTANCGCAGTTCATAGTTATGNGTGGAAACCGGAAATACCATGCCCATTTTNAANGGCTTNCCNGCNTNTTTNTAGCTNTCNACNACNGGCTTNANGTANTCGGCTTTAATCGGATGTACNGGCTTGCCNTTNTCAACCGGAATGTGNTTTTCCATCTCAGCCCANACNTCNTTAGAAACGGTGATCCCGTTACCNTTTAANTCCATGCTGAAAGCNGTAATAATGTGGGACTGGGTACCAAAACCAATGGTGGCGCCGAGCGGCTGACCAGCCAGCATGTGCGCGCCATCGAGCTGACCATCAATTACGCGGTCGAGTAACACTTTCCAGTTAGCCTGGGCTTCCAGCGTCACGTACAGGCCTTCGTCTTCGAAATAGCCTTTTTCATAAGCAATCGCCAGTGGCGCCATATCGGTAAGCTTGATAAAACCAAACTTCAGTTCTTCTTTTTCTGGCCAGCCAATATCCTCAGCAGACACGGTAGTCACTGAGGCAGTAAATAATGACGCAACCAGTGTCAGCGAACCTGCCACCTGCTTGAACTTGTGTTTTACAGTCTTGTGTAACATGTACTTTCCTTAAGCCATAAAAAAACCCACCCGTTCGAAATGACATCGTCATTGTGAACGGGTGGGCTTCGTTGCCGTGTACCTCGCCTCGTTAGAAGACAGCAAGGTATTAATAAATTGTTTAGGTATAGCGCATACTAGTATTGCTGTTTAGATATATACACATTTAGTGCCAACATTTAATAACCATTAATTTCAATAACTTATGAATCACTGTTATTTGTCGCCGAAATTCAGCGACTCATCGTAGTGCATTTTGTGCACTGTCAGTGCTCACTGTGAAAAGGCAATGCCTGCTTATGGCGCATTTGCCATAGCTCTGTTGCCCGCTGCTCTGCTGCTTGCTGACTTAATTTTTCCAGTAACATCAGATATACCGCCAGCGAAGCAATCACGGCCTGACGGGCATAACCGTGTTCCAAATCGCCCCGCCACACCGCTAACATCGTCGCCACTGAGAAATCACGTTCTTTCATTGCCCAGCCATCCGCTTCGGGTAACACCAGTTTGGTAGTGGCGCCGCTTCGGGTGTAATACAAATCTGTTGGTCTGTCACGATTCACCTCAGGGTCGCCGCCGTCGCCACGAAACACCAGTGACTGCTGCGAGCTGAAGGTTTCATTAACTTTGGCATGTCGCTCATCCAGGTGAGTATGGTATACCCCCTGTACTGCAAACGGCGCATTACTGGGGTTTAACAGCCTTGCCAGGGTATTGGCACAGGACCGTAAGCCAAATAATTCGCGCAGTTTAATAATGCGATCAAGCTCGGGTAGGGCAATGCCTAAATCCAGATAACAGGCATTCATGCTGCCCATGGTTTGCTCGGCATGTTGCACCGACGTTGCCAGTGGCAAACCCAACTCGGCCAGGGCATGGCTGGCATAAAAGCGTTTTGAACCGGGCTCACTGGCACCATGCAGGCACACCCGGTAGCCAACGCTTGCAAGTAACGCCGCGCTCAATAAATACCAGGGTAATTGTCGGCGTTTACCGGCATAACAACCAATATCCACACTGGCTTGCATTGCGCTTAATGCGGCGGGTAACTTGTCGCGACAGGCGGCAATAAAGCCGCATAGCTCTTCAACAGATTCTTCCTGCATGCGCAGCAGCATCAAAAAAGCGCCGGCTTGTTCCGGCGCTATAGATTGGTTGAGTAATTGAGAAAAAGCATCAAAAGCTTCAGCTTGAGTAAGATGCCGGGCGCCCCGCTGGCCTTTGCCGAGGGCTTTGATGTATTCGCTAAATGGCGCGTTGCTCATAGGTATGATGTAACAAATCGGCGGTGATGGGCTGACGGGCAGAAACCACATGACCAATCACGGTAAGTGCCGGTCCTTCGATTGCCGCGTCGAGCACGCGTTGATAAATATCGCTGACGGTGCCAACGATAACCTGCTGTTGATTACAACACGCGTTTTCAATCACTGCAACGGGTAAGTTAGCATCAACACCGGCTTCTGTAAGACGCTGAGATAACAACGCTAAACGCTTCAGCCCCATATAAACCACCGTGGTTTCCCGCGCACTGCTTTGGGCAATGGCCTGCCAGTCTGCCTCTTTGGCCGGGTCCTTAAACTGCGCGGTCATAAATCGCACAGACTGAGCAAAACGGCGATCAGTGAGTGGAATGCCGGTGTAAGCGGAAGCGCCGGACGCCGCCGTTATTCCGGGCACAATAGCAAACGGAATACCCGCCTGATGCAGGGCATCGGTTTCTTCGCTGGTGCGGGCAAAAATCGCCGGATCGCCGCCTTTTAAGCGCACTACCCGCTTACCCTCAAGCCCAAGCTCAACCAGCCTCTGGCAAATCATTTCCTGGGGCACGCTGTGCTTGCCACAACGTTTACCCACAAACTCGCGGGCCACATGACGGGGAATACAATCGAGTACCGATTGATCCACCAGCCAGTCAAATAACACCACGTCGGCTTCCTGTAATAAGCGGTGTGCCTTCAGCGTGAGCAGTTCAGCATCACCCGGTCCGGCCCCAACGATAAACACTTCACCAGTTTGACCAGTTCGCCCGGCGGTATTTCTGTCTGCCGGAGTATCATGTTGCGGGCCAAACAATGCCGCACCCAAACGGGACACTTTTAACATTAGCGGCATCATCAGAGTATTAAAGCGCATATTCATTAGTCGTTTCCTCGTTTTGCTGCGCATCGAGGGGCATCGATGCAATCAGACTGGCCAGTTCGGTTTTACACGAACCACAATTAGTACCGCACTTCAGCGCCTTGCCAAGCTCACTAACGGTGTTAGTGCCCTGGCTAATGGCTTGCGTGATAGTCTTTTCACGCACGCCGAAGCAACTACATACCACTTTACCGAGGCGGAATGNTTCGTCTGGCTGCTGTTCTAACAAGCCGTTAATCTGTTCAGGTGTTAGTGACTCACTGCTATACAATGAGTCCAGCCAGTCGCGCGGTATATCGTTTGGCCGGTGGTTAATAAGAACGGCGAGAATAAGCTTTTCTTTCCGGGTAACCACAACACTTAGCTGGTCAGGCCCTTGCTTGGTAGCCCACTGCGCATCTCGCGGTAAACACGGCAGGATATCGCTGAGCACTTCCTGTGGCATGCGCGGGTCCGCCACATCAATACTGTGCGCCACAGGCGTTGGCATCTTAAGATAATAATAAGCCGCCTTTTGTAAACGCTGTACCAGTGATTCTTCACCAAAAATAATGCCATAGCTCTGCATCTTCACCGGGCTTAATTTAATAGCACCGTGTTTTAATTCCGGCTGACCAGACAGCGCATCGTTTACGCCATTCAATAAGGCGCCAACCCGGGCATGAGAGCCCCAGGTAGCAGACCAGTGAAACGGCGCGAACACTTCTTTACGACGCTGTTTATCATCNATTTTTACCGGCANAATGACTTCTANNNCNCCANTACAGGCNGCTTCNGCTTTGATCAGATCACCGTCTTTAACNTCAAGTNCTTGTGCATCCACTGGATGAATACTTAACCAGGGCCGGTCGATATGTTTGAGTAAGCGCGGCGCNTTACCNGTACGGGTCATGGTGTGCCACTGGTCCCGCACGCGGCCGGTGTTTAANACAAACGGGTATTCGGCGCTGGTTTGCTGCTCAGGTAAACGTGGCGTGATGGCCACAAAATTAGCTTTGCCGTCTGGCGTGTAAAAAGACCCGTCAGCAAACAGCCGGTCTGTCCCAATACGGTGGGTGTTACTCAGGGGCCATTGCTGCGGGCGCAGACTATCGTATTGTGCGATGTTTAANTCGGCCAACGGGCCNAAATCCAGNGCNCGGCTGCCGTTGTTGTTGGCNGCNGTNAGNGCACAATGCTCTGCAAAAATCTCGGCNGGATGCTGATAGGCNAANGCCTCTTCAAANCCCATTGCCCGGCCTACCATCGACAGAATTTCCCAGTCGTGNNTGGCTTCACCCATNGGTTCAACCAATCCGCGCTGACGGGAAATNCGNCGCTCAGANTTAGTNACGGTGCCGTTTTTCTCNGACCAGCCNGTNGCTGGCANNGCNATNTGNGCATANTTNAGGGTNTCNGTTTGTGCTGCNGTNTCTGATACGATGACCAGCTCACANTTTTTTAGCGCGGCTTCNACTANCGCCCGGTTTGGCATGCTGGCTACCGGGTTNGTTGCCATGATCCANAGGCATTTNACNTTGCCATCGGCNGCCGCCTGAAACATATCCACCGCCCGTAAACCGGGCTTAGTNATTAGNTTCGGCGCCTGCCAGAANNCTTTNACCGTNGCATGGTGCTGAGGATTATCGATATCCATATGCGCGGCCAGCATATTGGATAAACCGCCAACCTCACGGCCTCCCATGGCATTNGGCTGACCGGTAATCGAAAANGGNCCACTGCCCTCTTTGCCNATTTTGCCNGAGGCNANGTGNCAATTGATAATGGCATTGCCTTTATCCACNCCACTGGTTGACTGNTTAATGCCCATGGAGAAAAACGTAATAGCCCGGGGCAGGCTCGNAAACCANTTNAACAACNNCTCTATTANNNNAACCGGTACATCACAGGTTTCAGCAACCTTCGCTACCGTCCACGNTGATNCTTCAGCCANCGCCTCGGCAAATCCATTGGTTGAATTCTGGATANACGTATCGTCNAGGGAATTGTGATGGGCAAGATAATTNAGCANGCCACAAAACAATACGGCATCGGTGCCTGGCTTAAGCGCCACATGCAAATCGGCCAGTGAACAGCTGTCGGTTTCTCTGGGNTCNACNACCACTACTTTCATGTCCGGGTTACGCAGTTTAGCCCGTTCNATGCGCTGGAATAATACCGGGTNCGTCCAGGCCGCGTTNCTGCCGGTNAGNATNAGTAAATCGGTGTGNTCNAGGTCTTCGTAATTNCACGGCACNATGTCTTCNCCNAANGCCCGTTTNTGNGCNACNACCGCAGAAGACATNCACAGNCGNGANTTAGTATCGATATTCGCAGTACCAATAAACCCTTTCATCAGNTTATTGGCAACGTAGTAATCTTCGGTAAGCAACTGACCTGAGCCATAAATCGCTACGGCATCCGGGCCATGTTGCTCAACAATACTTTTCATTCTGGCCGCAATGATCGACGTTGCTTCATCCCAGCTGGCCNGNNGNCCAAACACCACNGGNTTNAGTAAACGCTTATTNCCGTCCAGGGTTTCCAGCAGATGGGTGCCNTTGATACACAGGCGCCCNNAGTTNGCCGGATGTTCNGCGGAACCTTTNAGCTCGCTGAGNCTNCCTGTCATGCCNCCGCTTTGCANCACATCCACACCACANCCCACACCNCANTATGGACAGGTGGTTTGNACCAGTTTANNGGCTNNTTGGNGTGTNGNGGCTTNNNTNNGGCANCATGGCATTCATNNNNTCNCNCGTNATTAAAGTTCGATTAACACNCGNTCGTGNTCNACNCGCACCGGATAGGTGTTAACGCTGATATCATCNCGTTCCAGGCACGTTCCCGAAGCCAGGTCGTAGTGTTCTTTATAAAGCGGTGANGCCACGACAATTTTATCGGTNAGCGTGCCNACGATNCCGCGANACANCACATTNGCCTCACCAATNGGATCCCAGTTNCTGATANCATANAGNTTCTCNTCGCCGTCGAGCTGGACACTGAAAATCGCTACCTGNACATCGCCNATNAGCGCACACACACCACTGTTAGTGACCAGGTCATCCACATGACACACATCATGCCATTGAGCAATAATATTAGCCTGAGCCTGCATGATAATTCTCCTANACGAGTTCTACGGGAATGGCTTTACCAGCCGAAAATTTTTCGGCCTTGGTGGCCGGGCGAATCTGCTCGCGTTCGGTAACGAACTGGATATTTGAATCCGACTCATCACTGTTAACGAACTGACGAAAACGTTTTAATGCTTCAGGCGATTCAACGGTGGTTTTCCACTCGCACTGATAGGTATCGGCGATANGCTGCATCTGCGCTTCAAGCTCGTCGCAAATGCCCAGCGAATCGTCAATGACGACTGATTTTAAGTATTCCAGTCCGCCTTCAAGATTTTCCATCCATACTGATGTACGCTGCAGACGATCGGCCGTTTTGGTATAAAACATCAGCACCCGGTCGATGTATTTCACCAGCGTGGCATCGTCCAGATCGGTGGCGAATAAATCTGCGTGGCGCGGTTTCATCCCACCATTACCACACACGTAGAGGTTCCAGCCGTTTTCGGTGGCGATAACGCCAATGTCCTTACCCTGCGCTTCAGCGCATTCACGGGTACAACCAGACACAGCAAATTTAATTTTGTGCGGTGCACGCAGGCCTTTGTAGCGGTTTTCTAAATCAATTGCCTGACCCACTGAGTCCTGCACGCCATAACGGCACCAGGTACTGCCTACACAGGATTTAACGGTACGCAAGGCTTTAGCATAGGCATGCCCGGTTTCAAAGCCGCCGGCCACCAGTTCTTCCCAAATAGCCGGAAGCTGGTCGACACGGGCACCGAACAGGTCGATACGCTGACCACCGGTAATTTTGGTATACAGGTTATAGCGCTTGGCCACGTCACCTAATAAAATGAGTTTATCCGGCGTGATCTCACCACCTGCTACACGCGGCACAATGGAATAAGTACCGTCTTTCTGCATGTTGCCCAGATAGGTATCGTTGGTGTCCTGCAGCGGCTGATGCTGTTTAGCCAGAATGTAATCGTTCCACACCGAGGCAAAAATCGATCCGGCAGCCGGTTTACAGATATCACAGCCAAGGCCTTTACCGTGTTTTTCCAGCAGTTCTTCAAAGCTTTGGATTTTGCCAACCTGAATCAGGTGATAAAGCTCCTGACGGGAGTAGTCAAAGTGCTCACAAATGGCCTTGGACACTTCTACGCCGCGTTTTTCCAGTTCGCTGTCGACCACGTTTTTCAGTAATGCCGCACAACCACCACAGCCTGTAGCTGCTTTGGTGCTGGATTTTACATCGCCTACCGAGCAGCAACCGCCGTCGATGGCACCCACGATGTCGCCTTTAGAAACGTTGTGGCACGAACAAATGGTTGCCGTATCACCCAGCGCATCGGCCCCCAGCAGCGGTTTTTCCCCTGCTGACGGTAAAATTAAAGACTCCGGGCTATCCGGTAACGCAATACTGTTTAATGCATACTGAAGTAAGGTGTCGTAATCGCTGGTATCACCAATTAACACGGCGCCCAGCACCAGGGATTTATTAGCATCGACAACCAGCTTTTTATACACCCCTTCCGGCTGATTGTGGTAGGTGTATGACAACGCGCCTGGTGTACGGCCATGGGCATCACCAATTGAGCCTACTTCTACGCCCATTAGTTTCAGTTTGGTGCTCATGTCAAAGCCGGCAAATTCACCTTCATTACCGATGATATCGGCGACGGCAGCGCGAGCCATGGCATAACCAGGCGCAACCAGACCATAAATTTTCTTATCCCACAGGGCACATTCGCCGATGGCATAAACATTCTTATCAGAGGTTTTACACTGATTATCGATAACAATACCACCCCGTTCGCCGATAACTAACCCGAATTCACGAGCCAGCTGATCGCTGGGACGGATCCCGGCAGAAAATAGCACCAGGTCGGTTTCCAGGTGCGTACCGTCGGAAAACTTCATGCGGTAGCGACAGGTTTCGCCGGCTTCAATACATTCGGTGGCTTTTTGCGTGTGAACCTGCACGCCGAGCGCTTCAATTTTGTCTTTCAGCAACTCACCGCCCATCGGGTCAAGCTGGACGGCCATCAACTGCGGGGCAAATTCCACCACATGGGTATCAAGCCCGGCCTGTTTCAGCGCATTCGCCGCTTCCAGGCCTAACAGACCGCCGCCCACCACAACGCCCACCTTGCTTTGCGCGGCAGAAGCGCTGATGGCTTCTAAGTCTTCAATAGTCCGGTACACCAGACAGTGTTCCTGATCGTTACCCGGAATAGGCGGCACGAAAGGGTAAGAACCGGTTGCCAGTACCAGGGTATCGTACTCATACGTGTCGCCTGATTGGGTTGTAACAACCTGCTTTTCACGATCGATGTTGGTAACCCAGGCGTTGGTGACAGCATTTACGCCCCAGTTCTGATAGGTTTGCTCATCGGTCAGCGCCAGGTCAGCAGCGGTTTTGCCGGAAAAGTAAGAAGAGAGATAAACACGGTCATAAGCCAGTCGGCTTTCGCCACTTAATACCGTGATATGGCAGTTATGCTCACTGTTAATCAATTGCTCAACAAAGTGGTGACCCACCATACCATTACCAATAATAACGATGCGTTGTTGCCGTGATGACATGTTCATTTCGTCTACCTTTTTAAAAGGCAAAAAAAAACCCACAACCATTCCTGGTTGTGGGCTTCGTTGCCTGTTTAAGCATTTGCTAATCTGTTTGTGTAGGCTCTTGTACTACGCTATTGCTTAGCAATGTAAATGGCACAAGAGTCTTGATGTAAATCTGATACCAATAAAGCAATACAAGTTAAGTGCCAACATTTATAATTAATGACTTTCAATCACTTAGCTTTTTTAATGCTCATCTGCCCCATACTGACACGCACCAAAACGAAGCAGAATCCTGTTCTTGGTGCACCGCTCTGGCTACTTTAGGGTGCATCAAACAGCAGCACCAGCAATACAATGACCGTAATAGCCAGAATGCCGGAGATTCCCTGCCATACCCGAACCGGGTGACGCTCCATCAAGGGTAGCGTGCGTCCATACGCCGGATTAGGATGGTGCAGGTCATAAACAAATTCCGACAAACTTTCGTAGCGTTTGGTAGCCTGAGGATGACAGGCACGCTTTATGGTGGCATCCAGCCACGCCGGTACCGACACATTGCGCTGATTTAAGCTGATGTAGCGCAGTTTGAGTAAGGCTGAATAACTGGTCTTTTTGGCCACGCCCGCATCATAGGGATACTCCCCCGACAACAGGTAATACAGTAATACCGCAAGAGAGAACTGCTCAGCGCGCTCATCTGGCCACAGGCCAACGAAATACTCCGGCGCAGCAAACAGCAAGTCGCCGGGAATAAACAACTGCTCGCTGGCCATTAAAAAGTTGTGACCGGAAATGCTGGCAGCGCCATAGTCAATCAGCGTAAGGGTATTGTTGTCGCCAACCAGCACATTCTCCGGACGAATATCCTGATGCAATATCCCCTGCCGGTGCAGCGCAGTTAATGCGCCCGCTACTTGCGTAGCCCAGTCTCTGAGTACCATCAGATCAGGCGCGCCATTATCATCACGCCACTGCCGCATACTAATGCCCGGACAGTATGTCAGCACAACGTAAAAACAGCTGCGGGAAAACGTCTCACCAACGCCAGCAAGTAATTGTGGATGACTCACCCGCTTAGCCACCCACTCCTCTTTAATCATTTCATCCAGAAAGCCGCTGTTATCCTGCATCGACACGGCAGGCAGTTTAAGCACCACGAGCTCATTGAAGTGCTGATGGCGTGCAAGATACACGCTACTGCGTTCGGTGTTGCTAAGCTGCTTTTCCACTCGCCAGTCGTCAATAACGCTGCCAGTGGTTAGCGGGCTCTGAATAAATGGCAGGTAACCGGATGACTCATAGCTCACCGGTGCCGGCGGATGAATGGACTCAGCATTAACCGCAGCGATGGTCAGGTTATCATTACAACCAAAATCCAGTGCCATCGTAGCAACCTGTTCGCAGCCCTTATTTAAGTCGGAGTCGGTGTTAGCTTGATGTAAAACGGCTAACCAGTCTTCGACACTAAGCGTTTCGGCGATACCGTCGGTCATCACCACAAAGGTATCGCCGGGCTGAATATCCCTGACGCTAATATCGACATGTAATTCGGGCTTAATACCCAGTGCATTACTCAAATAATACTGGCCGCCCTCACCTTGCTGACGATGGTCTACGGTACACAATTGGGCCTTGTGCTGACGCACATGATAAATACGGCTGTCACCGCAGTGCAGCAAGATGGCTTTGTCACCATGCAGCAGCACGGCACTAAAAGTACACACGTAGCCCTTATCCGGATTCTCCCGATAAGGGCTAAGCTGTGACTTGATATACAAGCGGGTGTTAAGGGTTCGCAGGACCAGCTCGGCGGCACGCGCTGGTGACCATACGTCGGCAGTCATCAGGTAATCGCGAACAAACTCATTTATAGCCAGTTCGCTGGCGTACTGACTTACCTGACTACTGCTGATCCCGTCTGCTACGGCGGCAATCACGCCACGACGCTGCAAACGCGAAAAATCAGGCACTGTCACAGCGTGACAGTCCTGATTAATGTTTTTTATTCCTTTGCCGGAGAATGCTCCCCAGCGTACTTCAGGCATAAAATATTATACTTTATCGTTCACTTTCGCCGCAGGCACTGCTTTGTTAGTACCACCTGTGGCCAGTACACGCTTAGGTGCCGTTTTAACGTGCGTTGAATAAAGCGTCAGACCAGTGAACGCTAAACCACCTACCAGGTTACCTAAAGCTGTTGGGATCTCGTTCCAGATGAAATAATCCATCACAGAGAAGTCACCCCCCATAATCAGGCCAAACGGGAACAGGAACATATTAACCACTGAATGTTCAAAACCCATAAAGAAGAACAGCATGATAGGCATCCACATCGCCAGTACCTTACCGCTCACGTGGGTAGAAATCATCGCACCGACTACACCCAGTGATACCATCCAGTTACACAGCATGCCGCGGATAAAAATAGTAAACCAGCCAGCTGCACCGTATTCAGCATAACCCAGAGTACGCGCCTCACCGATACCGGCCACTTTGGTAGCAATAGCGCCGCCATCGGTGTTGTAACCCATGGTAAAGATAAACGACATCATAAAAGCAACGGTTAACGCACCGGCAAAGTTACCCAGGAACACCAGTCCCCAGTTACGTAAAATTTGCGGCCAGGTAACACCGGGCCGTTTAGCCAGCCAGGCCAGCGGCGCCAATACAAACACACCGGTTAACAGGTCAAAGCCCATCAGATAAAGCATACAGAACCCAACCGGAAACAGGATAGCCCCAATCAGAAACACACCGGTTTTAACAGCGATTGTAATCGCAAATACTGCAGCAAGCGCCAGAATAGCACCAGCCATAAAAGCACGAATTAACGTGTCGCGGGTCGACATGTAAATCTTCGATTCACCCGCATCAACCATTTTGGTTGCAAACTCAGAAGGTAGTAAATACGCCATATTAATCACCTAAATATATTGAACAAAAACACACCCACAAACACTTCATTACAATCGTCAGGCACAAAAAAAGGCGTCCGCACTCACCCCCTGAGAAGTAAGTTGCGGACGCCTTTATCCGAATTCTTTTCCAATTGTAAAACCATTACGGTTTGCTGTTTTTACAAATACAATTTCGATGCCAATTCATATAAAAACAAATTAAATCTATTTATCAACAACTTAAAAATAGTCTGTAATTTTTCAAAACAATTCCCCTTAAGCATAGCGCGCCACGATAGCGCAATTTCACCAATTAAGTGCATCCATTAACGGTACAACTTACTATGCTGCGGTTATTATTGCGCGTATTTTAGGCAAACCGTCCATTTACTGTTGATTTAAACCGCAAACAGCGCGCTTTATGACTAAAGTATTACATAGGAATAAGAATTGCTTATCTCTCAGGTTTAACAGCCAGCGAACATTTCGGAGCGCCTGATGAGCAAACACAGTGACATTACCAAGCGATTTTTATTGTCAGCTAAGCATCAGGAAATTCAGGCATTACAGCATTTGTCTTCAAACTGCCGCACGGTAAAAGCCGTAAAAGACATGATTCATCAGCTCCAGCGCGAACGTGGTTTAAGCAATGTATTCTTAGGTTCTAAGGGCGACCGGTTTGGTGAGCAACGTCAGCAGCAAATAACCGCCAGTGAAGTCTGCGAGCAGAATTTACGCAGCCTGCTTAAGTCGCTTTATCTTGGCCAGCACGACAACGGCCAGTCCATGCGATTGCTTAGCAGTATCACCTTTGCCCTGCAGGGTATGGATCACTTACCCGATTTGCGCAATAAAATTGCCAAGCAACAACTTACGCCGCTGGAATCTACCAACGCGTACTGCCGCTTAATTACCGGTTTACTCGACGTAGTGTTTGAGGCGGCCGATGTGGCCAGCGATCCCACCATGACACGCTTACTGGTTGCCCTGTTTAACTTTATGCAGGGAAAAGAATACGCCGGGCAGGAACGGGCGTGGGGTGCCATTGGCTTTGCCGAGAGTCACTTCGACAGTGATCTGGGCGATCGGGTGAGTGCCCTCAGTGATTCTCAACTACACTGTTTTGAAACCTTCGAAAACTTTGCTGATGAAGAAGAAATGCAAATGTGGCAGTTACAGCAAACCAGCGACACGGCCACCCAGATCACCCGATTACGCGAAATGATCCAGTCGCTGGCCTCTGGCGGAGAATGCTCGGCTGAACTCAGCGAAATTTGGTACGACATCGCGACGCAGCGTATTGATGCCATGCAGTCAATTGAAGAGCACCTGACCGACCGCCTTACCGATCAGGCTACACTGCGCATTCAACAGGCCGAAGAAGAGCTGCGTAATCATGAATTACTGATCGCAACACTGAACAGTTCACCACCACTTACTGATACGCCAATTACCATGCTTTACGACAATACGGTAAAGGGCCTTAAGGGCGCCGGAAGAGAAGCGAAAAAACTGCCCGAAGGTTCTGCCCTGTCAGCGCATAAATCATTTTATGACCTTATCCGCGGTCAGGCTCAGCGTATTGAGGATATGGCCGATGAGCTCGGTGCCGCCAGACAGGCACTTAGTGAGCAAAAAGTGATTGACCGGGCCAAGTTGCTGTTGATGCAGCAAGGCAACTTGTCGGAGCAGCAGGCTTACCGCAAATTACAAAGCTCCGCCATGGAGCAAAATATGCGCCTTTCGGATCTGGCTCAGCGAGTAGTGAGCCGTGTTGGCTAATGACGCACTGCTAAAATTTTGCTATAAATCGCTGCCAACGTAATTAGCTAAAGGACATAGCCATGAAGAAGTACCTTGTTATCAGTCTGATAAGCCTGCTTGCCGGCTGTGCGAGTAACCAACTGACCACAGATTCACAGGCGGTAGACAGCGGGCTCGAACAACCGGCAGATGAGTCTGAGTTCGCATCACTCTGGACCCAGACAAAACGGGTAAATCCACAATATCCCATCAGCGCAGCAAAAGACGGTTTATCAGGTTGTGTGAATTTGTCATTTGTGGTTAACAATGAAGGCAGGGNTACNGAACAACAAGTGACCGACTCATTCCCTAAGGGCGTATTTGAAAAGAAGGCCATTGAGGCTTTAAAGCGGTGGCGCTGGAAACCCACAACGGCTAACCCGGATAACCAGCCGGCCCGCTCTACCGTGCAGTTGGACTTTATGGTCCAGTACAGCAAAAACATCACCGAAGCAGAACAACGCTGTAGTATAAAGATACCTTCGTTTTAATAAAGATGGTGCGGCGATTAATGGGCTCGCCACTCCCGGTTGTTCCACTCCCATTTTTCCGGAATAACCCTGATCAGACGCAACGTTGTTGCGTCAAACTCCCCGGTTTTTAAGGAGAACTCTGATGCGATTATGGACCTATCGGCGTCCTTTCTACTATGACAACAGCAACTATGAAGCCCACTATTCGTTTTCATTTACTACTTATACATCGCGGCTGTATAAAAACGGACACCTGATTGATGAGTTAACCGGTAACTTTATCGACGAGCTAAAAGTACTTACCCATAATGTCCAATCTGATGACGCAGGCAATACGCTAAAAGTGTCGGTGGGCTATATCAACTGGCTGACCGTTGGCATTGAGGTTTACCATAACCATGAGCGCATCTACGCCAGTCACCCGGATAACGACATTTACTTTGCCGATAAGAAACTAAAAAAACTCGCCGGTACCCACGCACAAGAGACCGAAACACTCAAACAGGAACGCCAGAAACAAAGTGAACAGTGGCGCAAGAACAAACACTCTATCTTCGCCGATATCGGCTTAGGCGCGGCATTTTTTATTGTGTCCAAAACAACCGGCGACTTAACCGTGGCGGCATTTACCAGCATCGCTTTAGGCTTAGCTCTGGTGGTGGTACAGCGCTTTGTTAAAGTTGACTTACTCGGCGGCTTTGCTGTTTTTGGCACGGTTATGCTGTTGATATCCGCATTGTTATCGCTCACTTTCGACAGTGAGTTTTTTGTTCAGCTAAAAGGCACAATAATGGGAGTGCTGGGCGCACTGGTATTGCTANTCGATGGCGTATTCCGTAAAGGAAAGTACTTCGCCCCTCGTTTTGAGCGTTACCTGAATGCACCGATACAACATCAGCCATTTGTAATAGGGCTGAGTGTTCTCGGGCTATTAATGGCAGGCATTAATTACGCTGTGGCGATACTGCTTACCGAAGATCAGTGGTTAACCTACACCACATTTATTGATATGCCCCTCTATCTCATTTTGTTCTTTATGCTGATATCGAAAACAAGCCAAAAAGAAGCGTCCGAAATCAGTAACCGGTAAGCTCCATATAGCCCTTACCGGCATGGCTGCCGCCAAAGGAAATTGCCCCTTCGTAATAAGGAAAGCGGCTGTGATTCCACTGATCGGTTTTAAACGCTTTAGTAGTAATGTCGATTTGCTGAGCGGGAATGCTAATTTGCCACTCAGTAGGGATATCCCGGCCCGCGACTTCACTGGTGTTAAGAGGTAAAATCTGCAGCTCGTTAGGACCCAGCGGTTGCGGTTCGCCTTGAGCAGTGATTAATGTACCTGTGGTGTATGACTCGCCGCCATCCACATACATGGTAAAGGCCATCAGTTTTCGCCCGTCGTCAAAATGCAGTGAAAACCAGTCCCAACCCAGCGCGTCCTCGTCGGCCAGTTGTGATGTCCATTCGTGATCGTACCAACCAAGGCCGCTAACCTTATGGGTTACGCCATCTAAAATGATCTGGCCGCTGGCGTTAATAAACGTCTGGCTGTAGTAGTAAGAACGATAACGTCCGTCACCGGTTTTAAAACTCACGCCCTGTTGGCCGTGTTTTACAAANGGCTTATCGGCAGTNAGNTTCAGNGTNAGCGCNGCAGGNCCAGANGTGGTNTTAAGCNCTGCAGGAAANAGCGCTGCCTNCNGCTTACTNTGCCACTGCCAGTTATCNATATAAAACGCTACNGGCGCNGNNCTAAANCTGGCGATNCCNGTNCCCTGNTGAGCAAATTTNTCATCAAAATAATGCTGAGTCTGAGTGTGCAACGAGGAGTGCCCCATCCAGACATTACCTTCGCCCCAATTTGAGGCTAATTCAGGGCGGGCAAATTTGAACAAGGTAAACTGATAATTAAACGGCTCACCTGCCTCGTTTTCCATCAGTAACGTAAGGTACCACCACTCAATCTGATAGCCCTGATGCGGTGCGTGATCGGCGGGTAAAGACACAGGTTGTGCAATGCTTACCTGCGCCTTATTGTCAGCTTTAAAACCGCCAAACAGTGAAGCACGGTTGTCTTGTTGAGAGTGCAACGGCGCTGAAAAAGCACAGCCCAGTCCCAGCAGTAAAAGCCATATTCTGTTCATAATGCCTCCTGCTGCGAATAAAATCGGGCCTGTAACCTGCCAAGCGGCAATGCCATGAGTAGCAATAAGAGACCCAGCCCGATTAGCAAACTTTGCATAATAATCATCGGATCGAGGATTAACGGGTAAGTCCAGTGAAAGGCAAAACGATTCACCTTATTCACCAGCAGCCAGGCCAGTAACAGCGCAAATGGGAGTGCCAGCAGCGCACAACTCACCGCAATAAAACAATACTGCGTAAACAACGACAGCTTGATACGCAACGGGCTGACGCCAACGCTGCGCAGCAGCAACAACTGCGGCTTAATATCCATCACCAGCAGCGTAATCGATACAAAAAACGATAGCGCGGCCACCAGCATAGTGACTAGGTTTAACGTATCAGTGGTTAAAAATGTGCGGGAGAACACCATCATCGACTGCTCAATCAGGGTGCTTCGCGGGATAAGACGTGCCGACTCACTCTGCTCGTTAAGCCAGCTTTCGAGCGCAGCCTGCTCTGAAGACGAAGCAAAAGCGGCATACGCTGAAATCAACTCATACTCACCAGAGAGCAATGCCTCTGGCAGCAACACCTGCGCTTTCGGGTTACCGTAATCCGGATACACGCCTACTATTTCAAAGGCCTGCAACCCGGCGTTTGAAGGCAGGCTAACAGCATCACCGGTGTTAAGCCCCTGCCGATAGGCAAATTGTTGATTAATGAACACACCGCGCTGTGCATAAAAGGCAGACCAGGCATTGGCTGACTCACTATCAAGCATTAAGTACTGCTGATATTCAGCGCCATCGGGAAAACTGCGTAGCTCAAGGGTTTGCCCATTAACGCGGACGTCTTTGCCATAACGGGCTAACAGTGGCACCGGCGCGCCCTCTTCGGCCGACAAATCCCCTTCAAAATCTGTGTAGAGATAAAACGGTGCAAACAGGCGTTGTTCCAGCCATTGCTCGGTGGCCTGGCGAAAACTGTCGACCATCACATTCATGCCAATATTGGCCGCCAGCGCGATAAAAAATGCACAGGCCGCCAGTCTGGTGCGCTGCGACAGACTCACCGCATTGTGCATGCTCCAGTGCAGTAGCGGCTTTGTTGTACTTATCCGCTGTGCAACCAGGCTCATTAACTGCGGCATTAGCAACACCACCGTAGTGCAACCGGTAATTAAAACCAGACCAATGTATAAGAGTGCCTGTAACTGGCTGGCTACCAGCCACGCACCAAGCGCCACTAACATTAAGCTCAGCAACAGCCAGACGTTATAGAGCGGTTTTAAACGCCGATTAAACGCCGCCACCAGATAACTGCGCCGGGCCAGACTGTGGGCCAGACGTTGCCTGATCAACAGCCCCATTATCATCACTGCTATTGCACAAAACACCACGGCCAGCAACATCAGTCGCGGTGTGGAAAACTGACCACCGCTAAACTGCCCGTCCAGTAAAAACCGGTAAATGTTACTCAGCACCGGCGTGATAGCACTAACCAGCGAAGCCCCGGCAAATACTCCGCCAACCGCGCCAACCAGCGCCAGGATAAACATTTCTAGTTGCAACACCCGGAGTAATATTGCCTGACTAACACCCAGCTGGCGCAGCTTTACCAACACCGGCGTGCGCGCAGCCAACAGCAGATTAAAGGCATTAAATACAATAAAAATGCTCACCAACACCATCAGCGCGCCCATGGCCCACAAATTGAGGCTGAAACTGTCACTCAGATTGTTGGCGGAGGAAGTCAATTCAAAGGGCGCTAACTGAAGGTGTGCAGGGAGTGATTCTTCGAGCAGCTTATACTGCTCGGGAGACAGCGCCCCCATTACCAGCAGGCCGCTTAGCGGATGGGTTTGTAATGTAACCTCGCTACGGTAAAACTGATTGATATCTTCAATACCATTGAGCGCGGCCTGGTGTGCAAAGCTGTTTTGCTGTGATGTACCACCATTAGTCTCTGGCAGCAGATTAAACAGCGTAACCGTATCAACCGCTAGCCGATCACTGGTTTGAGTGTAAGCCACTAAGGCGTTAAGCCCCTGTCGCCGCAGGTGAGCATAATCAGAGCGCGTAATTGGGTTATTTTCACTACGCGAAACGACACGAAAATTAACCGGTACGTCCCCTAAGACAAACTGCTTTAACTGCGAAGACGCACCGGCATTGATAAGTGTTACGGCAGTGAGGCCAGCGCTGGCAATAAAGATGGCCACGACGATTAGCAATGGCTCCCAAAACCGTCGCCGATAGGTGGCCAGTTGGGTGCGCAGTGCCAGGATAAGAACTCGCATGGCCCGCGACATTATAGTTGCGCTAACCGGCCCTGATGGAGCCGATACTGAGTTTGAGCACCCCTGGCAACATCCGGGCTGTGAGTAACTACCACCAACGCAGCGCCCTGCTCCTGACAGTAATTAAATAGCAACTGGCTTACCACATCGCTGGTTTGCTCATCAAGGTTTCCGGTGGGTTCATCAGCAAGCACCACATCAGGCAGGTGGTTAAGCGCGCGGGCAATAGCTACCCGTTGCTGTTCGCCACCGGAAAGCATACTGACCGGCGCTTTGTGCCGCTCCGCCAGCCCCAGTTTGTTGAGCAAGGTTTGCTGACGTTCTGCGTTGTAGTTACCTTTTAAGCGGGCAGTAAAAGCCACGTTATCCCAAACGTTAAAACAGTCCAGCAGATTAAACTGCTGAAAGATAACGCCAAGGTGTTGCATTCGAAACGCATCGGCAGCATCCTGAGATAAACGCTCTATCGCCTGGCCGGCAATCACAATGGTGCCGCCAGAGCTTTGCTCGAAGCCCGCCAGTAGCGCCAGTAAGGTAGATTTCCCGCAACCGGATGCACCCTGAATACTCACCGACTGACCGGCCGCAACTTCCAGCGAGAGCTGGTCGATGATAGGGGTGGTTGAACCAGGGTAGTGTTTAAGGAGACCAGATACTGCGATCATTATTCGATTTTATTCCTTAATCGACCGCACCTAACGAGGCGCTGTATACCTCTAGTTTAACGTAATTTAATCCAATTAAGATTAATTACAAGCTCACAAGATGAGCAACATCAATTCATTAGGCAAACCGGAGTGAGTTACCTGCCATTGGTTTTCGCTTATCGCCGTAATGCCAGACATGCCCGCGAACAATCGATCAATGTGGTGCATCAGACTTTTGCTCCGTTTTTACCGGTAATTAAAATGTTAATCGCCGGGTAACACTAATACTTTATCGGTATTCTATCGTTTTAATTTAAGTATCAGATAGTTAGCAATAACGAACCCGTTTAGACGGGCTCCAGCCTCTCCGGCTCACACAAACTGATAACATCCTGCTGAGGTAACCATCTGATTAAAAAGACATTTGGCATGCAAACTGCTACTTCCCAAGACTTATTCGTGAAACGCGCTGTTAGCACTGCAGTTGCGCTAAGAGAGTGCAAATGGTCTTTTATCTCTCCCCAAAGTTGGGCTTTTCCCTGAGGCGTTCCGGCCTTTTTCTGACTTACTGGTTATTCGCTCTGGTATTGAGTCCTTATGCCTTTTCCCAGGAGCTGGCATTTACCCGCGATCTGGCTGCCGACATCATCGACGACCGATGCGAAACCTGCCACAACGACTACGAGTTTGCCGGGAACTGGTCTGTGGCCGATATTCATGTGAGCGATATTACCAAAGGCAAAAATCAAAAGCTGTGGGAAGGCATTCTTAAATCGGTTGCCATGGGCGATATGCCACCGGCCGATAAAAAACAGTTAACCGCACGGGAAAAAAGCGCTTTTCTGAACTGGCTGGCAGGCTCGCTGGATGATTACAGCGCGGCCAATCCTAACCCAGGCAGAGCTACCTTAAGACGCCTGAACCGCAACGTATACGCCCGCTCAGTGCAGGACCTGCTGGCGTTGAAAGTGGATATTACCGACTCCCTGCCCGGCGATGATTCCGGCTATGGTTTCGATAACAACGCCGATGTACTGGGCGTGTCCACCACCCTGCTTGAACGCTATTTATTTGTGGCAGGCAAACTCAGCAAACTGGCTACCGGTACGGCAGGCGATACTGCCGGTAAAGAGAGCTACATGGTGCCTAAAGACGGCCCGGTAAAAAACAGCGGCGTGCCCTCGTTTGATCTACGCATGAGTGATGCGCTGCCGCTGGACTCGAGAGGCGGCGGCAGTTTTGAATTTTATGCACCGGTTAGCGGGTTTTACGAAATTGCCGGCTATTTAAATGCCAATACCAACAATGAAGTCGACCGGCTTGATATTCATCGCTATAGCCACACACTAACGCTTAGCGCAGGCAACCACCAAATTGGTATGAGCTTTCGTAAAGACCTGGCACTCAGCGAACATATACCCACCGTCCGCAAAGGCACCGACCATGTAGTGCTGCCCGACAGGGAGCCGGAAACACTGGATCTCGATTTTATTGTAGATGGCGCTCGCCGCCATTCAACGCAGGTGCCGTCTTACCACCTATCGCCTCGTTTTTCTCAGGCTGCCTTTTTACGCGATGTACTGGAGATAGAGGTTATCGGGCCGCTGGATTCAGACCAAACCAATGCCTCATGGCACACTGCCAGCACCCGCAAAATTTTCAGTTGCCTGCCTGAGGCCGAAGCCACCGCTGAGTCAGAGCTTAATTGTGCCCGGCAAATTATCAGCCGGTTAACCACTGAGGCTTATCGCCGCCCGGTCAACAACAGCGATATAAAGCCCTTACTGGCCATTTTTGAACGCGCCCGCAAAGATGTCGGCTTTCGCGCCAGCATCGCCACCACATTGCAGGCACTGCTGGTATCACCTCAGTTTTTATACCTGCAGGAAATTCCGCCTGCCGATGTTAAGCCTGGCAGCGTTTACCGCATTAGCGATACAGAATTCGCCGCCCGGCTAGCGTTATTTTTATGGAGCAGCTTGCCGGATGAGGAACTTACCGCTCTGGCCAGTGCGGGTACGTTAAGAGAGCCGCAGGTGCTTAAGCAGCAACTCAAACGCATGCTGGCATCAGACAAAGCCAGCGCGCTTACCGATAACTTTGCCGGACAATGGTTGTATTTACGTAATCTGCCCTACCATTTTCCCGATGCATTTGAATTTCCAGAGTTTACTATCCCGCTCAGGCATTCCATTCAGCGCGAAACGGAACTGTTCTTTACCCGCATTCTGAAAGACGATTTACCCATATTCGACTTTTTAAATGCCGATTACAGTTACCTTAATGAACCGCTGGCAAAGCATTATGGTATCGACGGCGTGAAAGGCTATGCCTTACGCAAAGTCAGTTTAAGTGACCAATCCCATCGCGGCGGATTGCTGGGCCAGGCGAGTATCTTAACCCTGACCTCCAACCCCAATCATACCTCGCCGGTCAAGCGTGGTAAGTGGATCCTGGATAACCTGCTCGCGGCCAGTCCTCCGCCACCGCCGCCGGACGTGCCCGCACTGGTTGCCGAACACGACGGTATGGCGCTGTCGGCCAGAGAACAACTCAAACGGCACCGGGCTGACCCGGTGTGCGCCGCCTGCCATGTACGCATGGATCCGCTCGGCCTGGCGCTTGAGCAATACGATGCCGTGGGCGCTTTTCGTACCCGCTATGCCGACCAGGCCATTGATGCCAGCGCTACCATGCCCGATGGCACTCAATTTGAGGGCCTGAGCGGTCTTCACGATGTCCTGTGGGACCGACGGGAGCGCTTTACCCAGGCCTTTATCGACCGTCTGCTCACTTACGCTCTGGGCCGCGGATTAGAAGCCTACGATCAGCCCGTCATCCGCACCATTGCAAGACAAGCCAGTGACGATAACTACCGCATTCACAGCATTATCGAAGCGGTTGTTACCAGTACACCATTTAACTTTAAAAAAGCACCAGAGGCCGCTAATGAACCACAACAAGTCGCTAAAGCGCCGTAATTCAATGTTATCCCGCCGTACCTTTTTAAAAGGCCTGGGCGTTAGCATGGCGTTGCCGGCAATGGAATCATTGGTGCCTGCTGCCATGGCCAAATCCCTGGAACGACGACCTAAACGGATGACCGTTTTTTACTCGCCTAACGGCGTAAGAATGCAGCGTTACACACCGGTAACTGCCGGCAAAAATTACGCGATGACGCCCATTTTAAAGCCCCTTGAAAAAGTACGTGATAAGTTTTCGGTTATCTCGGGTCTGGCCCATTATCAGGCCAGTGCATTCGGTGCACCGCCGGCCGGCCATGGTCGCAGTTGCCCGGCCTTTTTAACCGGAGCTCATGCCAGGGCCACCGAGGGTGCCGATATTCGATGTGGTATTTCTGCCGATCAGGTAGCCGCCAGTTACTTCGCTAAAGACACGCAGCTCACCTCGCTGGAACTGGGTATTGAGCCACCCAGCTTAATGGGCAGTTGCGATATTAATTACAGCTGTACGTATACCAACACCATTTCCTGGAAGAGCCCTACTCAGGCGTTGCCCGCCATGGTCGCTCCCAGCGATGTGTTTGAGCACCTGTTTGGCGACGGCAATCACATTGACGAACAAACCCGCCAGATGCAACTGGCCCATAAAAGCAGCATACTCGATTTTATTAACGATGAAGCCAAGCGGGTAAATAAACGGTTAGGCGTTAACGACCGGCATAAAATGGCCCAATACCTGGAATCCGTTCGCGATGTGGAGCGGCGTATTGCCAAAGCGCGGGAAACGTCCATCGAAATGAATCTGGACAGGGCAAGATCGTACTTTTGTTAAATTACTCTGATATCTGATCGATTTAATTCGTTATATTTATCATCATTAGTGTGATCAAATAGTTTTTTTGATG
>NZIK01000036.1 GCA_002691625.1 Alteromonadaceae bacterium | reverse complement strand
GTTCCTGAGTAACCCGGCGTTACCCCTGGATACCAATCATCTGGAACGGGCACTGCGGGTTATTCCCATGGGCAGAAAAAACTATTTGTTCTGCTGGTCCGAACTCGGGGCTGAACAACTGGGCATATTACAAAGCCTGATGGTGACTTGCCGCCTGCAAGGCGTCAATCCCTACCATTACCTCGTGGATGTATTGCAGCGTGTAGCACTGCATCCGGCCAAAGACGTACTCGACCTGACGCCAAGAGTCTGGAAAGAGAGATTCGCGGACAAAAAATTAACGAGCGACTTAGATAAAATGGGGTGATCCGGGTCTATATTGATCGCTTACGCCATAACTGGGGTATGACAACCTGAGTAAGACGCCTATTTTCTAAAATAAGTGGCTTTGCATTCCCCCATAAAAGGGAGCTCTATTGAAATCGAAGTAAGAACAAATTTTGCGCCCTAATTCAGTGTTGTCATCGTCACTGGCATACATAGCAAACTAGAAAAAGCATCATGGAAGAGGATTCAGTCGATGCTGCATAGGGGTGACGAGTAACCGAAATGCCAGTGGCATTTCGCAGTATGAGAAACGGCACGCCATGGAAGGCGTGGGTGGATGAATCACAGGGACGTTTGTTGCGATGGGACCAATTTACGCTGTCGGCGACTCCGACAACAATCTTTTAAACATCTTTCTTTGCTGGCTTAAACCTCTACTGCGGGTAAGTAATAAAGTCACAGACCAGACTAGAAAATAAACCACGATGATCGGTTGTCAGTTGGGCATCCAAAGCATTAAATTACCATACTCGAATGCCAACTATCGCAAAAACTGCACGTAGTTCGAGTATTATAGTTGCATACTGAAAACGTCTCTTCTTGGTCAAAAGCGGACATACTTACTTATATTTCGCTCAATAAACTTCCAATAGTTCTTTGACTTTAATCTTTGCACTGTCAATATCGAACGCTCTCGCGGCATAACCAGTTATAAGTAAATTTTCCGGTAGATACTCATCAAATTTATCGATCGCCTTTTCAGGAATTGATCCAGCCAACTCATCCGCAGATATTGTACCATCAGCCTGGAAACTCTTAAGTGCATCGATTACATCTTGCGAATCGGCCTTTTCAATTTCGATGACCCCTGCAAATGCTCCAGCAGCGAAACCCTTGCTAATCAGTACAGCAACGATAGTGTTTACAACTTTATCGCCAGCCCAGGGAAGGATCACAGTTCTATTACCTTGTTGAATAAAATTAGTTTTTGCCAGGTTAGCTGTTTGGAAAAATTTTGCCGCTTCCTGAAACAATGACTGTGCAGTTTCATCCGCAAACTCTATTCGGTGTTCGCCAACCTTTATTTTGTAGTCGCTCTCACTCAGTATTTTAAACATTTCTTGTCGAACCACATCATGAACCGCCATTCCAGCGCCGCCAAATTTAGGTGGCTGGCCTCCTTTGGCGCGGTTGACTAATATTACCTTTTTTTCCACATCAACTAATTCAACCACCCACCTTTTTCCTGCAAAAACGATATGTTGACCTCCTAAAATCAAGCTATCTACAGGAAGTGTTCCTAGCGTTTTGCTGCCTGAAACAATTCTAAATTCTTCAGGTGTTTTAAAGACGGCGTAAAAACTATAATGATTCGTTATTTTTTCGCCAGCATGCCCTAAAACTAGCTCTCCACTACCTAACTGAGTAATTAATTCAGTAATGCCCATATGGGACAATAAGCATTTAAAATGAGCGACGGTAACATGCTGAAACGGGCCGTCCTTACACAGCAAACTATATATTTGATCAGCTCTTATTCCTCCCCACTGGGCAGTTAATGCTAATATTTGATGCAGTAGTGTCGATAAATGCAATAGTGAGGAGTCAGCCGGTTCATACCACTTACTAGCAACTAATAGTCTGACCATCGCTAATGACTGAACTAGCTCCAGACGTAACTTATCTACAATACTGGATTGCTCTGTCAGTTCGTTCTCGGTAATTAGCATCCTTAGAATACTTGCACCACCGCGTCTTCCTGACCGCCCCATTCTTTGCCTCAAACTAGCTATCGAATGAGGCGCTGTAACTTGCACAACTGAGTTAACTTTCCCAATATCAATACCAAGCTCCAAGGTCATGGTACAAATTGCAGTAGTTGGGAGCCTTTCCTGCTGTAGCCGAGCTTCTAATGTTTCTCTCATTTCCTTTGAAAGGGAACCATGATGAGGAAAAAACTCATTTGGTACAGCGTTACTCTCACACATATCGGCTAATACTGCTGCAAGGATTTCAGTACGACTTCTGCTATTCGCAAAGACTAGATGGTTACCACCTCGGCAAAGTTCATATAAATCATTACAGACAAGCTGCTCAGCTCGCACGGCATCACCTACTGCTGTATTGGCCTCGATGTAGCCCTTGACCTGCATTTTTAGCGAAGCCGAAGATTGCGTTTGCTTAATTATTTTGCATGGTAATGATTTATTTGGCCTAAGAGAGAGTGGTACGGTCTCTAATTCACCAAGAGTGGCACTTAATGCAGTTCTGGGTATAGGAATTTTTAGGCGACCAAGCAAATGCTCTAATCGGTGAAGTAGACTCAACAAATGATGACCACGTTCAGTCCCTATGAATGCGTGAAATTCGTCAATTACAATGTGTTTTAAATTTTGAAAAGCAGATTTAACCCAACCACTATCTCGTATTAATAGTGACTCTAATGACTCAGGTGTGATTAAAACAATACCAGAAGGATTTCGTTTAAGCTTTGATTTACGACCTTGAGCACTATCACCGTGCCAAGGCGTAACTTGTAAGTCTAGTATATCTGCTAGACTTTCAAGCCTTCTATCTTGATCGTTTATTAGTGCTTTTAGGGGACTTATATATAAGATCCCGACGCCCCGCTTATCCTCTACAATAGTACTTATTGCGGGTAAAAAAAATGCTTCCGTTTTGCCTGCTGCTGTAGAAGCGCTGATGAGCACATCAGTGCCACCGGTCAAGATAGGATCAATCGCTAGGCATTGAATTTCTCGTAGGCGATCCCAGCCCTGCTTAAAAATCCACTGCTGTACACGAAAATCCAGCTTCTCGTGTTCATCTATCATAATTTGAAATCAGCTAGTCCATCTTCTTCTGATTCGATATCAAGCTCAACATCCGATGGTTTTTCTTCCACAATATCAAGTTTCGCAATCAAGCTATCCCACGAAATACTTGGATTTTGATCTATTACTGCGAGCATATCTAAAAAGGCTTTTATGGTATTTCTAGGAGTTCTGAAATAAGCATCACCAATTGTTTTACTGCAATGTACTAAAAATGCTTTAAGGGATTCATCAGGTACTAAATACTGTGTTTCATCGCCAGAGGCATAAACATGCCTCAGATTTTTCAGAAGAATAAATAACTCCTCAGGCGTCAAGCTAGCTAAATGTAGCGCAGGCGAAGAATAATCAATAACACCCGCTTGTTTTGCAAATGTATTACCTGCTAGGCGTGATTGCAGTGCTTCATAGCTATGTAAGCCTTTTCTTGGGTCAAGCAAGAACTCAGGTGTTCCCCCGAGTAAAAAGCCTAGATACTCCGCAGAACCCTGCAAACAGTCATTTAATATTCTTAAGATCTGTTCATAGTTCGACACTCGCGCTTGAGTACTATTAAGTTTGTATAAATTTACCATTTCATCGAGGTTAACCAATAGGCCCTCGTAGCCTGCTTGCCTCACGAATAAGCTCATTAGCTTTAAAGAATCATAAAACGATGCATCAGAAATAATACTCCTAATCCCAAGATCTTTGCGTGCATCGGTCTTAGTTGCATATTCGGCTCTTAACCATTTTACTGCATTGTTTTTTAGCGTCTCATTGTCTGTTTCATGTCCAGTCCAGTAAGCTTCAATCACTTTAGAGAAGTCGTATCCTCCCACTAGTTCTGACAATGAAGATAATCTTTCTTGAATTACAGTGGTGATATCTTTACCGTTATTATCAGCTTCTTTTCGCGCTTCAGTAATGAACTTTTCTACTACGCTCGTTAAAGCATTACCGTCAGGCTTATTGCGAGTGGACATATTCCGCATGAGCTCAGAGTATAAATTCCTGGCTTGTCCAGATGATGCATGAATACGTCTATCCGGAGATAAATCAGCATTCACAGTTACCAGTTTTCGCTCCAAAGCTATAGCCCTTACAACACTTAAAAAGAACGTTTTACCGGAACCATATTCACCAATAATTAAACGAAAAGCTGAGCCACCTTCAGTAACCCGAGCTATATCCGCAATCAGAGCTTTTAACTCGTTGCCTCTGCCGACCTGTATGTGCTGTATCCCTACTTTTGGCGTAACACCCGATTTAAGCGACTGGATAATAGCATCACGCTCTTTAGCTCTAATTTTTTTGGCTGCCATTGCTATAACTCCCTTATTTCTTCAACTATTTCTTCATCGATGTATATTTCGCCATCATCTTCAATCACTGGCGCATCGACTAAATCAAACGCCCAATCATTAATGGTTTCGATTGCACCATCAATCATAAGATTAAGATCACCGCATATTTTAGCCACTTCATTACGGCTCCATTGCGCTTGAGTACATAGCTTTTCATAAAGCTGGCTATGGGCTTGATCTAATCCATTAATATCATTTGAAGATTCAGCAAGTTCTAAACTTTCACTTTCATCATCTTCTTCAGAGGTAAATATCTCCTCTAGCATACCTTTCGCCTCTGTAGTTTGACTCTCATGAAGCGCTAAGATAGCTTCATCAATGGAAAATTCGGATGAACTTTCGCGTCCGGAAACTGATTGATGATTACTCGTAGTTAGTTGGTGTATATCACTCGATACAGTATCTTTGTCCAGCCCTAATTTCGTATAGAGTTTCTCGATCTGTTTTACTTCTTTGTTATCAACATTGCCATCAGCGAGTGCTATAGAAATAATAAACCGCTTAACAAACTCGATCTCCTTTGCTCCCAGGCTACTAAGTCGATTTTTCAAACCGGTATTGTCGGAAGGTGTCGCTAAGCGCCATGTCAAATATGCTTGCAAAGAGCGCTTTTCTGTATCTGTTAGCTTTTCATCATGCGCAATAAGCTTCTGTAACTCAGTGCTTTCTGATTCATCAACAAAACCATCTATACTGGCAATCATCGCTCCTAACCGAAGGGCCACACCGACTTGGTTAAATGTATGACTGGGGATAAAACCGTTTTCATGACCTGGTGCAAACAACACAATTTTCCCATCTAACTTAAGTTTCGCGTGGTGATACCTTAAATCAGGAGCAACTCCAACATTCGCAAAGTTTGCCAGACTACAAATCAATTCACTTTCTTTTTTGTTAATGGCTTTTGGTTTCGGTAATCCTGTTTGTAACCAAAACTCAGCAACATCTGTCAATCCCTCATTTTCAGAAATGATAGTCTGTGCCCAAGCTTTAAACGTTTCGACTAGTGGGGATGGCTGACTATTCGCGATCGCACTAGGAAGTAACATTAATGCTGCTAAGTCATCTTTCGTTGTGTCAGCTTTACCTAAATATCGACTGTAACTTGCCAATTCCTCAGTCACCCTATCTGCAACTGGAATGAGTTTGTTAATAGGCCCCTTTAGAATACTTGGATCAGGCAAGCCTTCTAATAAGATTTTAACCGAAGGTATGCCACCACTGGCAGCAGAATACTCTGCATTTAATTTAGTCTTGTTAGGTTTAACAGGCATTCCTTCCGGAAATTTCTGTTTAAAATAAATCTTAAATAGGGAGTCAAATTCAACTTCACAACGTCTTGCTGCTGTTCTTAAACTGTATTGTTCTGAATTTTTAATCCATTCAAGCGCTAATTCTTCATCAACTTTTTCTGTTGAAACAACTTGCTCTGCTAAACGTAATTTGAAGAGTAATGACTGACGTGTTTTAGGCAGCTTATGTTTTTCACTTTCAAATAAGTCAGGTTTAACCAAATACATAAACTCCAAGAAGTTTGCCGAGTAACCAGCAAATGAACGGTTAAATCCAAAGACCGTGTTAAGTCGAAGCACTTCCTCAAAAATATGCTCAAAATGTATCGCTTCAGTATATGTATCTTTACTATTTTCCAGGAAAAACCTTTCAAAGCCGTAAAAATATAAAAAAACAAACCCTATAGGCGTATTTTCTGCACTTCTATCTGAAGCTAACCAGTCAAGGTAGGAGCCTCTGCATTCCCGTGACAGTGAATCATAGCTGGGCCAGTAACCTAGTGTTCCATCAGTGTAAAAGACCGAATGGTTAAATGATTGCCCTGCGGCGGGTAAGGAGCTGTTCACTAGCGCAGGCTCTTGCATATATCCACGTAGGGAGTCCATACGCTCCCCAACATACAGAAAGCCTCTTAGTGTACGGCCGTGTAACTTAACCTCCTGGTACTTACCAATCCACGCCCCCTTTCTTCCTACTTTGACTAAATCGCTTTGGGGTTTTGAGCTTTCAAAAATATTGAACGAAGCGAGACCATCATCGGAAGAAGATGAACTAGATGCATGTTCAACTCTTGAAGTAGAGTATTGAGATTGGCTTTTAAGTCGAGAAGCCAAATTTTCCAAAGCCTTTTTGGGAGTAGCTGAAACTTTTGAAGCTTCTACCGGAGCGTTACCTTTAGTCTCTTCCTTGTCTTCTACTATTTTGACCTCTTTACTCCGCTCAGATACATCTGGCTTAATACCATTCTCGCCTTTATCTTCTATACGTCTGTTGATCATCTGATCGTCAATATTTCGAGAACCAAGATTGGCTTCTTTTTGTTCTTTATAACTTCCGGCAGAATTTGAATCAGATACGTGCACACTTTCAGTTTCGTAAACTGCTTTAAGTGAAGCTTTTTTAAATTCTTTTGTTGGATTATCGTAAACTTTATCAGACTCACTCCTAGGTTTTACTATTTCAGCTTTACGTTTAGGCTTTGCTAAAAGAAAAACGATAAATATGGCGAGAAGAACATATACAACTTCCATGTAAAAAACCTCTATATTAGTCCCCAAACCTGTATTGTCGGGGCCAATGATAAAAACTTGTCTTTACTTAAACTAACTGATTTGGCTTGATGAAGCCATACTCAAAGCAAACGAAAAAAATATTCTAGTTTAGCTCCCGTATCACCAAAGCCCAAAGTGTCCGCTACTCGCTCAAAGCTGTCTCGAGCATTATAAATCTATATTACTCAGTATGGTGCCAGTTTACTCTCCGACTTCTACAGGCATAGCTCTACCACTTGTGATAATTACCTACCGAAGTCCATACATTAGGGCTTACAAAAGAATGACGGCGCTTAAAGCGCCGTCTTGTTTTAGTATGTAGTTAGTTTAGCTTACATCTTCATGGCCGCTTTCACCTTATCACGGTGACTNCGACTCACTTTNAGCTCGGTATCGTTATTNAGGATNAGGTGATACTCACCNCTNATGTGACTCACCAGTTTTTTCACNTAACGAATNTTAGCNATAGCTGANCGGTGAACACGCACAAACAANTGCGGGTTTANTTCCTGCTCAAGTTCTTTCATGGTTTTACGCATAATATGCATGCCATCCAGGGCATGTACGCACATGTAATCACCGGCTGCATCAATCCACTGAATATCAGATACATTTACCCGGGTCACTTCTGAGCCGTCTTTAATCGCCAGTACATCCGGATAAGGATTCGTTTCTACCGCTTCACCACTGGCAAGCTTACGTAAGATTTCTTCGCAATCGTCACCGGTCAATTCGGCCACCAGATTGACCAGTTTTTTGGACTGCTCATCTTGGNTCTGGGTAGCATAGTACTCGCGAACTTTCTTTATAGCGGCACTCAATCGTTCGTCATCGGCTGGTTTAAGCAAATAATCGAGAGCATGAACATCAAAAGCCTTAATGGCGTAGCTGTCGTAAGCGGTAACAAAGATAATCATCGGGATGGGCTGCTTCAGCTCTTTGAGCTTGTTGATTACCTGAAAACCGTTTAATCCGGGCATTTGAATATCGAGAAAAACCAGATCCGGACGATGCTGAGAAATCATACTGACTGCGTCCAGACCATTCTGACATTCAGCAACCACTTCTACATCATCGAACTTTTCCAGGCGTAAGCGTAAACCACTGCGGGCCAGAGGCTCATCGTCGACGATAAGAGTTTTAATTTTTTGCTGACTCATTTAAATATCCTTTACATCATAAGGAATACGAACACTAACGCGTACTCCCTGCGGCTGATTATGTTCAACCGTAAAAGCAAAATTCCGATTATACAAAGCGTGCAGGCGTTCTTTTATATTAGGCAGACCCACACCGCCGGTGCGGCTTAACTGACCATCNAGAATATCTGCCCCCGGGCCGTTATCGGCTACATCNAGNAGCAGATCGTTACCAAATCTGCGTGCATCAATGGTGAGCTTGCCTGCATGTTCAAGCTTAGAGATAGCATGCTTNATGGCATTTTCAACGATNGGTTGCAGTATCATACTTGGAACCATAGCGTTTTCGCAATCTTCTTCGATATTCCAGACCACTTCCAGACGTTCNCCGAAACGCACTTTTTCNATTTCTAAATATAACCGTAATGCNTTGATTTCCTGACCTAATGCNACTTTTTTAATGGGATCGTTATCCAGCGAGTAACGCAGGAAGTCACTCAGTCTCGATACCATGGCTTCGGCGGTATCATTGTTCTTCATCAGNATCAGNGTNGAAATGGCGTTNAGNGTATTAAACANNAANTGNGGNTTAAGCTGATAGCGCAGCATNTTNAGNTGNGCCTGNTGNGCCATGGTNCTGGCTTTTAAGGCATTTTGCTTTTCNCGCTGNAGCATCTCAAAGTTTTTGATACCAAAATACAAACCGCTCCAACAGCCGATCATGATCATTGAATCAATGGTATTACTGAAATACATATACCAGGCATCGGGCCTGAAGCCGTGTTTGTAGATTTCCCAGTAGTTAACNTTTTTNACTACTGCCCATAACAGNGCNACNGCATAAGACGCGGCCANCACGGTGAGCAGTAANTTAACNGCTCCCTGATTGCGCGCCCAGCGATACACGTAGCGCAGCGGGATAGTTAAAATCCAGCCAGCATAGGAATTGAGGATAATAATAAACAGGAAAATAGGNCGAACTTCATGCAAAAACGACCCAATGTAATAAACCACNGCAAATCCCGCCCACCCTGCGGTATGTAATACCCAGAATAANCGTTCGTTGTTTTCAAATAGTCGCTGCCACTTCAGCACAAAGGTACCAGATTGTTTTNTCATCTACTGCATTATACGTGTATTTGTGAGGGTGAATAATGACTTAGTCGTAATTGATTTACGATTTATCGCACTATTGNNATACCTGAGGGTAACAGGCAATATGGACGGTACAGTCTTTGCGCGCTAATTGCCACATTGCCGGAAGATTAATAACTAATATTTAAACGTTTGAGCCAGCTACCCCATACCCAGGCAGGGCCAATCAACAGAAAACGTAAATCGGTGAAAAACGACGGCCNCTTACCTTCAATNGNATGGCCAATAAACTGCAAAATCCACATGATNACAAANACCCCGACACTNANCTGCCAGACNGGCACNGCNGATTGAGCGATTTGTTCGATAATCAGGAAGCANGCAATGGTTAGCAGNGTCATGGCGGCACCNATCGGGCCNGANAGCAGGAANTANTAATACAGCACCGGGATNGCNANNATATGCGCAAAGTTAATCCCGNATTGNTCAATAAANCCNGGCACNGGTATNGACCANANCAACCCGATNACTGAAAAGTAGATGGCCGGCACNGCCAGNTTNTGAATCATNTTNTTGGTNGGATTCATGTGGCTTTCTGAATATTCGTTAAACAGCCNTTCAATNTCACGCATACNAATTGTCCCCGTTTCCTGTNTGATACGNAATGAGGNAAATAATTGTTTTATGGTCGNCCTCTTTNCGCNGCTGGTACAACCAGCGTAGNNTCTATCCTAAAGCTCAACAATAAAACGATCCAACAATTTTTTAACAATTNNTGCNTCNGCGNCAAATTGGACACCATAAAACACTCTGGTCTGTGTGGTACTGCTGTTTTTAATGAGCCCTTTAATCACGTTTTCTTTGTCTTCAGCAATTTTCAGCTGAATGGTTTTACCGTTTTCCAGAATGGGGAATTCCGGGCTCGATTCCAATACGCATCGACACCCCTGAAAAGACACATCCACAATCATACAGTCGGTGCTTAAGGTTTGCTTATCATCACTGGCACTGACACGGGCCTGAATGCCCGGTGTCCAGCGCTTATGCTTGCGCAGAGCGAGTGTTTGCAATGACTCCGGCATAGCCACAAACAGTATAGGTACGGGATGAGTAATCACTTTGATAACGTGGGAACGAAACGCAATCACCTTGCCTTCATCGCCTTCCAGCACGTAGCGTAAAACCACTTCATTGTCTGGCACCAGCACGTCTCGCAGATACCCCCAACGGGACTCACTGGGAACCTGAAACAACAGGCAGTTGGGTACATCGGCGCCAATATAGCCGGTTTTTACCCGCTTAGGTGCGGTGGGCGTGGAGATTTGCAAATCCACCACACTGCCGGGCATAAGCGACTGTAAGCTATTGATATCAGCACTACTAAGCAGGATCTTTTTTTGTTTGGCCATCATTTAAAACTGAATCGCAAGTACTATAGCTATATAATCATATTTTCAGTATTTAACAACTATTCATGTCCATTCTGGCTAAAACAGGATGCAAGAAGAGGTATCTCCCATGGCGCAACAATCGCCCGTCCTTCAGTATTCATTATCGGTAAACTCAGTCAGCCAGCATTTGTTTGATGTCACGTTATCCATTCCGTCTATGGATAGTGAATATCTCAAGCTGAGCCTGCCGGGTTGGATCCCGGGCAGCTATATGGTGCGCGACTTCTCCCGCAACATCGTTAATTTTTCTGCCACCAACAGCAAAGGACAGCCCATTGAAGTTACCCTGCTGGATAAACAACAATGGCAGCTAAACACTGGCGGCGAAGCAGTAGAGGTAGCGTATCAGGTATATGCCTTCGATCTGTCAGTACGTAGTGCCTATATCAACGATGAGTACGCCTTTTGTAACGGCACCAGTGTTTTTGTAAGCGTTTCTGGCTGTGAAAGCCTGCCCTGCGAACTGGTGATTAAGAGCCCGGCGAGCAAGCCCGACTGGCAAATAGAAACCACGCTGCCTCACCTTGAGGATGACCGTTTTATCAGTGCTGACTATGATGAACTCATTGACCACCCGATATTTATTGGCGAATGCACCAGTGCCGACTTTGAGGTAGATGGCGTAACCTTTACCCTTATGTTCAGCGGCACCACGCAGTACGATCTGCCTCGCCTGTGCGCCGATCTCGAAAAAGTCTGCCAGCATCATTTATCATTGTTTGGTAAGCCCTACCCGGTTAAACATTATTTGTTTATGACCTTGATTGCCAATGAAGGCTATGGTGGCCTGGAGCATCGCAGTTCAACTGCGCTGTTATTCCCCCGTTTTGAACTGCCACTGGCAGGTGAGCCTGAAGAACTGAGCGACAGCTACGTTAACTTTATCAGTTTGTGTAGCCACGAGTTGTTCCACACCTGGCACGTTAAACGAATCAAACCCGATGCCATGGTGAAACCGGACCTCAGTCAGGAAACCTACACCGACCAGCTATGGATTTACGAAGGCTTCACCAGCTTTTATGACGATGTCACCCTGGCCCGCGCAGGTGTTATCCCACCGGGGCGCTACTTTAAAATAGTCGCGCAAAACCTCACCAGGCTGTATAAAAATGCCGGGCGTTTTAAGCAAAGCATTGCCGAGTCGAGCTTTTATGCCTGGAATAAATTTTATAAACAGGACGCCGGTTCAATTAACCATATCGTGAGTTATTACAACAAAGGCGGCATCGTTGCACTGGGGCTGGATATTCTGCTTCGCGAACGCAGTAACAACCAATACAACCTGGACGATCTGATGCGCTTGCTGTGGGCACAATACGGTGATGAAAGCGGCACGCCGGCCCATGTGATTGAACAACTTTGCCGTGATGAACTTAACGTCGATATAAAAGATTATCTAGATGCCGTGGTGTACGGCACACAAGATGTGGCGCTGGATAGCTTGCTGGAACAAATTGGCGTCAGCCAAACCTTACAAACGCCGCTTTCTCTGCAGGATAAGGGCGGTGATGAGGTGTCTGGTAAAGTATCGCCCCGTTATGATTTTGGTGCGGTGACCAAAGATGCCGATACCGGTTTAATCATTCAGGCGGTGCAGGAAGACTCCGCGGCGTGTCAGGCGGGCCTGCAGATAAACGATAAACTTATCGCTGTAGACAGCTACGTGGTCAATAGCAAATTATTGCAGAGGCTGCTCACCTTGCCTAATGACAAGCCTATGACGCTAAGTGTAATCAGGGATGGCCGCTTACTCAGCCTTTCCTTGCCGTTGCTCCCTGCTCAGGCGCAAAGCTGTGTGCTGAAAATTACCGATGAAGAAAAGGCCGCAGCATGGTTAGGGCGTCAATAACCGCCCTGTTTGAAAGCGCTAGCGAGGCGGTACCAGTAATGCGGGATCCAGTCGCTCACTAAACCAGTTGATGCGCCAGTCAAGGTGGGGCCCGGTTGCCCTGCCCGTGGCGCCAATCTCACCGATTTTCTGGCCTTGTTCCACCAGCTCACCGGGCTTAACCGTAAGCTTGCTTAAATGCAGAAACGTTGAATTAACCCCAAGGCCATGATCAATAATAATGGTGCCGCCGGAGTAATATAAATCCGGGTGCGCCAGAGTCACCTTGCCACCGGCCGGTGCAATCACCTGTGTACCGGTTGGGGCGCCAACATCCACACCGTAATGCGGGCGTTTGGGCACACCGTTAAACACTCGCTGACTGCCGTAAACACCGGTAATTGGCCCTTCGGCCGGCCAGATAAAGTCCACCGCAAAATCCGTTCGCTCACTACTGGTTTTACGTGCTTTAGCAACCCGCCAGTTATCATCTTTTATGCGCTCCAGCACACTTTTGGGCGGCGTTACCATGGCTTGCGGTACGCCTTCAATACGTTGGGTGGGATATTCCCGGGCAGTCAGCGTTAGCTCGCGATTTTGCACCTCGCCGTCGGGCGTTTGCCAGCGCAGCGCCTGAGTGAGTTTGGCATCACGGCCAAACCCCATCACAAATATACCGTTGGCCAACACTTTAACCGGCTCATCATTCAGCCATACTGCACTACCGGGCGTAAGCTCGCCACGCAATAAACTACCTTGGGTTAACTCGCCGCGCAGTTCCATAGCCTGCAACGCACTGCTAATGCATAACAAACCAAACAATACGCTTTTCAGCTTAATCACCTACCATGGCTCCCTTGCCAACCCCTTCGTAAGCCATCACGCAGCAGCTATCATCTGGCAGTCGCTGTTTTTGCTGGGTGTAAATGTATTGTGCAAGGCACTCTACGGTTGAGTCGGTATCAATGATTTCGCAAATTGATTCAGGCAAAACAATTTCAAAATAGCCCTGGGCTGCCTCGTAGGCAAAACACACATGAGCATCATAGTTTGCTAACCGATGCTGACATTGCAGTGCATCGGCACTGATCTGATCTTCCCGGGAGGCAATATAGATGTCTTCCCAACGCCTGGCCCAATAAGCTTCACTCTCCAGATCCTCACTGCCGTTGGTGATTATATCAACCCGCGAGCGATGGCCATGTGCGATCCGCTGACAGTTACCATCGTGCTTTTTTAGCCCATGGGTATAGTGATAAAACGGTGTGTTAATGACTTCCGTGCGTAGCTTAATGGTAAGGTTGTCCACGTTATCCGGCAAATGGGTGGCAATCACCTCGCGCAGATATTCACTTACCGAGTCCATGGTGATAGTGGGCGCATAAATAAACGCGTAGGCTTCCGCCGGGCAATACATCTGAATGGCCTGCTCATTAGGCAGATCAAAGCGTACTTCTACTTGTTCTGAGTCTTCATCACGGCGGATATGTGCCTGTTCGCTTTCTGCCGGCACCAGCAGTTTATGGTCGATATAACCGTCGATCAGGCGTTTAAGGTTCTTCTTCACTACGCCAAAATCCTGGATCATACTTTCTTCATTCAAGGTGCCATCCAGCAGCACATCCACAATCCAGCTCTCGCCAACCATGCCACGCTCAGGGCATAGGTAAGAGAAGTCCATGACGGTGAGGTCGTTTACAAATAATTGCATTGTATCTCGTTTAATCTTTAACAGGTTGGCGGCTCACCGACTGCGAGACGCCCAATAATCCACTTAGTATACCAGCGATAGTAAAGTGACTGTACTACTAGCTAGCTTAGCTGTTGCGTTTTAACTGGTCTTTTAAGTTAGGCGGGATCCCTTTAATCGTCAGCGTATCGGAATCCGAGTGATAGATAATACGGTCACCCAGTAATTTACGGTCAAAACTCAGCGACACGCCGCCGCCCTGACCACTGAACTTCGCCAGTTGCCGAATTGCTGCCGGATCTGGCTGGACTTCCGGCTCAATGGGTGTTTCCAGCCCCTGGGTAAACTGGGCAAAGTCCCGCTGGTTGTCTTCATCACGGGGTAACTTTTCAGCCAGTTCGCTTATTCTTATGCTGTCACCGCTGTCTATCTGCTGTTTAAAGTAGTTAGAAACTTCGGTGCGATGTGCGGTTTTCTCTTCGGCATCCAGTCCTTCACTAGCCAGATAATTCTCTACTGAGCTTATCAGTTGTTTATTTTGCTGCTTCACATCAACCTTTTCTTCGCAGCCAACAAACTGCATGAAAAAGTCAGAGACCTTACGCCCCATGCGCCCTTTTATAAAACTCACATAGCGCTGTTGCTCAGGCTGAATGCGGTACTGGGTTAAATCAATTCGCACCGCCAGCTGCATTTTAGCCAGATCTAAATGCTCACGGCTGTTAAGTTCCAGCTGTTGGTTTATCTCTACGTGGGCCTTGGTATTAAGCAGGGTCACCAATAAATACTGGGTGGCCAGATATTCATAATGCACAAACAACACAAACCCGGTTTCCACCTGACCGGTATCAACCAGCGATTTCAGCAGCAGATCACCGGCGGTTTTGGTAAAGGGCACAAATACCGTGTCGCTGTCTGCAGGTGAGGCTTCGTGATGGGCAATGTAGCCGTTTAATGATTCAGCAAAGCTGGTATCTTCCTGTTCTGTTTCAATAAAATGTCCTACCCCTTTACCCGGTTTACTCACAAAGGTGTGATGTAATTGCTGGCCCAATTGTTCCAGCGCCGGCGTTACCGGCAGGCAGCCTTCCCGGGGGATCAGTTGCATTTTACCTTCGTTATTAACGATAAGCTGATGCACGACAAAATGATGAATCAATATACTCATGAATTACCAGTGTCCAATTCGTTGATGAATGATGCAGTTTTTTGAATGAATGATTGTTATCAGATGCACAACGATTATAATCGCTTTATTGCCAAAAACTTTGCTTTTTCAAGCGATTTAACGATAAGAGGCGTAAAATGCCCCAACAAAGCCGATACAGTGATGCTGAATTCGAACGTCTGATGAACGACGTTATTATGGTACTCGAAAAACACGGTGCAAGTCGTGATCTTTCTTTGATGGTACTGGGAAATGTGATTTCTCATATTTTTGAGCATCAGGTCCCCCCTGCCAATCGCGAAGCGATGGTTGAACAGTTTGCCAGCGTGCTGGTAAAAAGCGTGAAAGGAACGGCCTGACCCCCATGATTTTAGCAGAATCCCCAAGGCGTCAACGAGTAACAAAACTGGTAAACTGGGGTCACTGGTTTGCACTGGCGAATATCGTTATCGCCATAATTATTGCCTCTGTGTTTGTTATCTCCTCGCCGGCGCCGGGTACGGTACTGGGTACCTTTTACCTGTTTGCCAACTGGTTCGGGCACATCAGCTTCTTAACCTTTTTTGGGTTTGTGATATTTATTCTGCCGCTGTGCTACCTGGACGTTTCCCAGCGTGTAATAAAAACCATTGCCTCCGCCGTGTCAGCACTGGGGCTGGCGTTAATGGCCTTTGATGCCCTGCTGTATAACCGCACCGGCTTTCATTTAAGCCATAACTCCGCTTACCTGATTAAAAACGAAGCCGAAGCCCAGCTGTTTCAGTTTGGCTGGCAACAGTTTTTGTATCTGTTGCTATTGTTTGTGGTGTGGTTTGGTTTTCAGCTAATCCTGGCTAACGCCGTCTGGAAGCGTATCGACCGATTAATGCACTATCGCATTGGCCGTCGGGGGGTGAGCTTTTTTGTGGTGTGCTTTGTGTCTGGCCACGCTATCCACGTCTGGGCAGATGCTCAGCTCTATCAGCCGATCATCAAACAGGACAACATGTTTCCGCTGTCCTACCCGGCCACGGCAAAAACCACCATGTCGCGTTATGGGCTGCTGGATATCGAACGCTACGAACAGCGTAAGCAATTACAGTTTGACCCGGACATACATAGGGTCAATTACCCGTCGGATCCAGTGTATTGCGCGCTGGAGCCGGAAAGGCAGGCGCTGTTACTAGTGCAGATTGACGAGACGGATATCAGCCAGGCGATGAAAGAAGCAGACCTGCGCCATATCGACAATTACTTCACCACCTCTACCAGCATGGGCGGCTTAATTACAAGTACGCTTTACGGGGTTCCGGAGTTGTATCAGCAAAGCCTCAAAACTACCCAACCTGTGCTGTTTGGTTTAAGTGATGCCTATGGCCTGAGCACAGAGCTGTACGCCGGCTCAGACGCGCAGCTTAAAGCGGAGTTTACGGAGCTTACCTTTAGTGAGCGGTTAACCGGTTCAGCGAATATTGTGGTGGCATTTGCCGACGGCGGTGCACTCACCCGTTTACTGCAGCGCAGCGATTTAACTAACACTCTGGTAATGGTGGCAACCGGTTATCAGCAATCCAAAGGCACGTTGTATACCAATTTAGCAGTTAACAGCGAACTGGCCAGTACCGAAGATTTAATACCAACCCTGGTCAATGCACTGGGTTGTAGCGCACCTTCACAGTTTTACTCCACCGGGCAGAACCTGTTATCTCCAAAACGTGACTGGTTAGTCAGTACCTCGGGCGAAAAAATTGTGGTGTTTTACAGCGATCAGCGTATCGATGTACTGAGTAATGGTAGTTACGACATCACCAATATCAGTAATGAAATGCGCAGTGACGATGCGCTCAATGTTGATTTACTCAGCCGGGCAATCAAACACCTCACGCGGTTCTCACAGTAAAGCAAAAAATAGCAGCCAAATGGCTGCTATTTTTATATCCGCCTGAAGAAAGTCTTAGTCCTTTGCAAACAGATTAAAGATACTTGAAAAGTCTTTATCGGCATTGTCGCTCTGTCCCTGATGCAGTCGATACAGCGCCTGCGCCGCAGAGGCCATAGGTGTAGCTGCGCCAACCTGTGCAGCGGTATCCATGGCCAAGGTCAGATCTTTATTCATCAGTTTAACCATAAAGCCGCCCTGATAACCATTGCTTGATGGCACGTTATCCATAACGCCGGGGCAAGGGTTGTATTTTTGCAGGGCCCAGTTGCAGCCCGAGCTTTGCAGCATAATGTCTGACATCACTTTTGGGTCGAGGCCATTAGCAATGGCCAGTTGCAGTGCTTCGGACGTGCCTGCCATAAGCACAGATAGCAACATATTGTTGCAGACTTTGGCAATTTGCCCGGCCCCCAGATCACCGGCTCTGAACAGGTTTGCCCCCATCATCGACAGCACCGGCCGGGCCCGTTCAACATCCGCTTCCTTACCGCCCATAATAAACGTTAGCGTACCGGCAGCTGCACCGCCTACGCCACCGGAAACCGGCGCATCAATAAAAGCAATGCCTGCCTGCTGAGCCTGCTCTCCCACCGCGATTGCACTTTGCGCATCAATGGTACTGCAGTCGATCAGCAACGCGCTTTTATCAACATGAGCAAGCAAACCGTCTTCGCCCAGATAAAGGGATTTAACAGGGGCAGCTGCGGGTAACATGGTGACGACTACATCAGCGCCAGCCACCGCTTCCTGCGGTGAGCCTGCTTTGTGGGCTCCGGCTGCTACTAATACATCCACCGCTTCCGGCATCAGATCAAACACCGTAACATGCTGATTATGTTTTAACAGGTTGCGAGCCATTGGCCCGCCCATATTACCCAATCCGATAAAGGCAATTTGTGTCATGATTATTCTCCGGATAGTGTTAGCGGGGATTGCTCCCAGGGGCTGGTAAAATGTAGCTCTACAACGTCTTCAGAGACGCTGTCTACATCGGCAAAGCGCCATTGGGGCTGTTTGTCTTTGTCAATAAGTAACGCTCTGACACCTTCGGCAAATTCGCCGGACTCGGCGCAGCGACATGACATAATAAGTTCCATCTCAAAACATTCAGCCAGCGAAAGCGATTTACCCCGCCGGATTTGCTCCCAGACCAGGTGCATGGTGATCGGCGAACCTTTACTCAGCGAATGCTGCGCCTTACTCAGCCATTCATCCTCGGTAGACTGCATGGCTTGTATCGCTTTTACCGCCTCACTGGCGCTTGTGCAGCCTTGCAGGGCCTCATCAATACTGTGCTGATGAGCGGCTAGTTGTGCCTCAGGCCGCTCATCGGCGCTTAGTTGGTAACGCTCACACAGATTATCTAACTGAGCAGTCACCTGCCCGTCCTGCCACTGAGTGTCACCAAGCGCTTGTAGCAGTGAAGGCAAAAACTCATTAGCCATGATGTATTCGCCTAAACCAATAAACAGTCCGTCAGCCGCGTTTAACGACGCTCCTGTCAGCCCGGCAAATAAGCCGGATTGACCCGGCGCGCGGGACAGAAAATAGCTCGCTCCGACATCGGGATACAAACCAATGGTAATTTCAGGCATGGCCAGCCTCGATGAAGCGGTCAATAACCGGTGGCTGGCCCCAGCCAGCAGGCCGATACCGCCGCCCATCACAATGCCTTCGCCCCAGGCGATAATCGGTTTTTCGTAGGTGTGAATGGTGTAATCAAGACGGTATTCAGTGGCAAAGAATTCAGCAATAAATTCAGGGATCTGATTAGCCGCCGACTGCATAGCCTGATACATGGAGACAATGTCGCCGCCAGCACAAAATGCCTTGGGGCCACTGCCACTTATCACCACCATTAAAACGGAATCATCCGATCGCCAGGCATCCAGTTGTTGCTGCATCGCCATGGCCATATCCAGATCCAAAGCGTTAAGCGCCTTCGGTTTATTTAACTGCAGATGACCAATCTGGCGTCCACAACGGGTCGGAATAAGACTGCTCTGTAGTTTATCTGTCACTGTTTTCTCCTAAACAAGTTCGCTACCTTCCTGCAGCACGCTTCGACTGATAATTAAGCGCATAATTTCGTTGGTACCTTCGAGAATTTGATGCCCCCGCACGTCCCGCACATGGCGTTCAAGCGGGTATTCTTTAATGTACCCGTAGCCACCATGGATCTGCAGAGCTTCGTTACATACCGTAAAGCCTACATCGGTGGCAAAACGTTTTGCCATGGCACAATAAGCCGTGGCCTGGGGATCACGCTCATCAAGCTTGAATGCAGCCAGCCGCACTAACTGCCGGGCCGCAACCAGTTCGGTTGCCATATCGGCCAGTTTAAATTGCAGCGCCTGAAATGCGGCCAGTGGCTTACCAAACTGCTGTCGCTCATGCATGTAATCGCGGGCGGTATTTAACGCCTGTTGCGCCGTACCAATAGAACAGGTAGCAATGTTGATCCGGCCGCCATCGAGCCCTTTCATCGCAAAAGTAAAACCCTGACCTTCCTCACCGAGTAAATGACTGGCCGGAATACTGACATTATCAAAGGTGATCATTCGCGTGGGCTGGGCATTCCAGCCCATTTTTTCTTCCGGCTTACCGTAGCTGATACCCGCCGAGTCTGCAGGTACTGCGAACGCAGAAATTCCTTTCGCACCATTATTGGCTGTACGAGCCATTACAATGAGTAAATCAGTGCTGCCCGCCCCGGAAATAAACACTTTGCTTCCAGAGAGTACGTATTGATCGCCCTGCCGCTCTGCTTTAGTGGTTAAGCTGGCTGCATCTGAACCGGCACCGGGTTCGGTTAAACAATAGGAAGCCAGTTTATTGCCGCTAACCAGATCCGGTAACCAGGCATCTTTTACTGGCGCCTGGCCATAAGATGCCAGCATCCAGGTGGCCATATTATGAATCGTTAGCATGGCCGTGGTGGCAGTACAGCCCATAGCCAGCTGTTCAAAAATAATTGATGCGTCGAGGCGGCTGAGCCCCAGTCCGCCGTCTTCTTCCGGGGTATAAAGCCCACAGAACCCCAGTTCACCGGCCTGACGTAAGGTGTCTACCGGAAAGGTGTGGTCTTTATCCCACTGCGCAGCGTAAGGCGCCAACGCCTGTCTGGCAAACTGGGCTGCCACATCGGCAAAGGCCTGTTGGTCTTCGTTTAGATTAAAATCCACTGACTGTCTCCCTAGCGTAAATTAATCGTCAGGTTCGGGCCGGCGGGAATGCTGTCTTCCGGCCAGCGCGAAGTGATGGTTTTAGTTTCGGTATAAAAACGCACTGCCTGCTTGCCGTACGCATGCAGATCGCCGAAGAAGGAATTTTTCCAGCCGGTAAACGAGAAGAACGGCAGTGGCACAGGAATAGGTACATTAATCCCCACCTGACCCACGCTGACTTCAGACTGATATTTACGTGCGGCGGCACCACTAGCGGTGAAAATGGACGTACCATTACCGTAAGGGTTGTCGTTAACAATAGCCAGCGCTTCATCCAGTGAATCCACACACAGGCAGCACAACACCGGGCCAAAAATCTCTTCCTGGTAAATGCGCATGCTGGTAGTGACATCACTAAATACCGTAGGGCCAATCCAGTGACCTTGCTCGTAGCCCTCAACCGTACATTCTGAGCCATCGACCAGACAAGTAGCCCCCTCGTCCTTACCAGACTGAATAAGCCCCAGCACGCGTTCTTTGGCAGCATTGCTGATAAGCGGCCCGAACCCGGCTTCTTTATCATCCCATACGCCGGGTTTCACTTTGGCGATGGCACCGGCCAGTTCATCAATCCACTGTTGTGCATCACCAACAAATACCGCTACCGAAATAGCCATACAACGTTGCCCGGCTGCGCCTACTGAAGCGCCCACCAGATTATCGATCACATGCTGTTTATTGGCATCAGGCATGACTACGGTGTGGTTCTTAGCACCGGCAAAACACTGGGCCCGTTTCATATTGGCCGTGGCGGTCTGATAAACGTGTTTACCTACCGGTACTGAACCAACAAAAGAAACCGCTGCGACATCCGGATGATTAAGCAACTGGTCAACCCGCTCGCGACCACCATGAACCACATTCAGCACACCGGCCGGCGCGCCGGCTTCCATAAACAATTCGGCCAGTAATACCGGTGTTTGCGGATCCTGTTCAGAAGGTTTGAGCACAAAGGTGTTACCACACACCACGGCAAGCGGGAACATCCACAATGGGATCATGGCTGGAAAATTAAACGGCGTAATGCCCAGGCAGACACCGAGAGGCTGTATAACACTGTACGTATCAATGCCCCGGGCAACATTTTCTACCGTTTCGCCCATCATCATGCCAGGCGCGTTCATGGCCTGTTCAACTACTTCAATGCCACGCCAGACATCGCCCATGGCGTCATCAAACACTTTACCGGTTTCACTGGCTAAGACTTTAGCAATGCGTTCCTGCTCACGCTTGAGGATGGCCTGATAACGCATCATCACCCGTGCCCGCTCTGTTACCGGCACATTTTTCCAGCTGTTAAAGGCTTTTTTAGCGGCAGCAACCGCTTGTTCGGTTTCTTCTGCTAATGCATCCGGTACGCGGGCGATCACGTCGCCACTGGCAGGATTGGTGACATCAATCATGTGTTGACTGGCGGAGGATCTAAATTCACCGTCGATTAATAGCTTAACGTTTTGCATTACCGTTTATTCTCTGTCGTTAGTTTTATCCTAACGCTATAGCATGACTCCGTTTACGTAAACGTAAGCAGGCGTGAAAGCTGCGTTAACAATGTAAATAAATTGTGACATTGTTAGTCGTAACCATACCTATTATTGAATTTACGCTTTTATTTTAGGTCCCTGCTGATATGCTTAACTCAGGTAACACTGACGAACGCGGTAGATGAATGGTGCAAAAAATCAGAGTCGCAATTATTGAGGATAATGCGACAGCCCGGGCCACCATTCGTAGCCACCTGATTACCATGGGTAATTTGGAGGTGGCGAGCTTTAGCACCGGCAGCGAGTTAAAAAACGTGCTGCGCAAGCAGCATTTCGAACTGTTAATTTTTGATTTTCACCTTGGCCAGCGCCGTAACGGTGTTGAGTGGGTGCAGGCCCTGCGACAGGCTGATTTTATCCGCCCGAGTACCGGCATAATTTTTCTCACCGCCGACAGAATGCCTCAGACCATTGGCCAGATTATCGACATTCATCCCGACCTGCTGTTACTCAAGCCCTACACCATAAATTCGCTGCAACGTGGCCTCAATCATTATCTTGAGTATCGCGAACAAGCCAGTAAAGCGCTGATGTACCTTGATGATGGTTACTGCGATCGGGCTATTAGTCAGGTGCAGCAACAACTTCAGGCACCGCTGTCGGCCAGACTGCGCTCCGACCTGGAAAAACTTCAGGCCAGACTGCTATTACAGATTCATCAATATGCCGAGGCGCTCGATATATATCAGCGGGTGCTACAACAATCCGATAAGGTACTTTGGGCCCAGTGGGGCAAATTAAAATGTCAGTTTTTAATGGGTAACTGGCCGGACTGCCAGGAATCACTGGATGCCATGCTCGATACCCTGCTGACCCGCGACAAAGCCTTTGAATGGCTGGCATGTTTGTCTTTTGAGCAAGCGGCTTATGAGAAAACCGAATACTATCTGGATCACATTCAGGACAGTGAACTCAGCCTGCCGGCGACCCGCCTGAAAACGATGACATACCAGAAGCAAAACCGGGTCCTAGAAAGTATCGATTTACTGCAAAAAAAACGTGAGTATAACCGCTCCACCAAAGAACGCTTCGACGAGTTCACCTTCGAACTGGCTGAATTTTACCTGAGCATTGCCCAAAACAGTCCGATGAATAACCGTGGTGAGAGTCTCACACAGGCCAGAAAACTGGCTGGTGTAGCGGCACGCAGCCAGGGCGACTCGCTGGTCAGACAGCGCCACGATTATTTACTGGCCTACAGCTATGTGCTGGAAGATCAGGGGGAAAAGGCCAGGAGTCTCACTCAACGTGAACACATGCAGATATTTAATCGAAGTTCTGCAAACACGTTAATTACAGCCGCCAGAGTGTTTAGCGCCCTGGGCAATGAAACCCAGGCGTTGTATTTACTTGATATGGCAAAAGTAAAAAGTGAGTTGGGAGAAATGCCGGCAGAACAGCAAACGCTGCAAAACAGGTTAATTAATGCAGAAAAAGAATCTGGCCTGGCCCACAGCCGTGCCGATGTCTTTAACGAACAGGGACAGCAATTGTTCGTTAAAGAAGATTATCAGGAAGCGCTTGCCGCGTTCTATTATGCCCTTCAGCTTCGCCCGTCGTTGCCGGCAATTGCTCTCAACATGCTACAAACACTGCTGGTAGAACAACAAAGTAGCTACCGCAGCGTACTGCTGAATGATTTGGTTCAGCAAATACATCACAGTGAGCTATCTGAAACTAACCAGCAGCGTTTTGCCAGATTACAAAAGAAATACCCGCAAATTAGTGAGGTAATGATGGCAGCAACTCACGCCAACGCCGCCAACCCGGTAACCCCGCCTTAACCCTGATGCAAACGGGTTAATAAGCTCGACGTATCCCAGCGTCCACCGCCGCTTTTCTGCACGTCAGCATAATACTGATCAACCAGCGCCGTCAGGGCCAGCGTCGATCCGTTCTTACGAGCTTCATCAAGAGCGATCGACAGATCCTTACGCATCCAGTCAACCGCAAAGCCAAACTCATATTCACCTTTGATCATGGTTGCAGCACGGTTTTCCATTTGCCACGACTGCGCAGCGCCTTTACTGATAACATCGATTACGGTGCCACAATCAAGCCCGGCCTGCTCACCAAAGTGCAGGGCTTCGGCAAGGCCCTGAACAATCCCAGCAATGCAAATCTGATTCATCATTTTAGCCAGTTGGCCGCTGCCGTGACCACCAATTAGCTGGCTGTGACGGGCGTAGGCATCCATAACCGGCTGCGCGCGGGCAAAATCGGCTTCTTCGCCACCAACCATAATCGTTAGCTGGCCATTTTCTGCACCAGCCTGCCCGCCTGAAACCGGCGCATCCAGAAAGCCTGCCTGCTCTGCTGCACAGGCCTCAGCCAGCTCACGGGCGAGTTCGGCTGACGCTGTGGTATGGTCAACCACCAGAGTACCCGCACTGGTACCAGCCAGAATACCAGCCTCGCCGTATACCACCTGACGTACATCATCGTCGTTGCCTACACACAAAAATACCAGTTCGGCACCCTCAGCCGCGGCGCAAGGTGTGGTGGCTATGCGCCCACCATACTGACTCTGCCAGCTTTCAACCTTACTGGTGGTGCGGTTATATACACACACGTCAAACCCGTTGGATTGCAGATGCCCGGCCATGGGAAATCCCATTACGCCCAAACCAATAAAACTCACTTTCATTATTTTTCCTTAGTACCCGAATCAAGGTGAAGAATGTCGCGCTGCAAAGTGTAACACGCCAACATTTTATTCAAGCAAGCTTAACTTGACTGTAAGGCGCATCCTAATAGTATTAACGGTAAAGGGTAAGACAACGGGATTGCGAATGACTCCTCCACCACGCGTTGCCATGTTCAGTGCGCAGCAGTACGACATTCAATCATTTAAACAGCATCCGCTGTATGAGCAGATTGATTTGACCAGCTTTGAAACCTCGCTCGGGCCTAAAACCGTGTCGCTGTGCCAGAATTTCGATGTGCTGTGTGCATTTGTTAACGATTGCCTCGACAATTCGATTTTACAGCAGTTGAGCGCTCAGGGCGTTAAACATATCGCACTGCGCTGCGCCGGATTCAATAACGTTGATACCGCAGCCGCCAAGGCGCTGGGTCTGGCGGTTTCACGGGTACCCGCTTACTCGCCGGAGGCCGTAGCCGAACATGCTCTGGCGCTTATCATGACGCTGAACCGCAAAACCCATAAAGCTTATAACCGGGTCAGGGAAGGCAATTTTAACCTTAACGGCCTGCTGGGCTTTACCCTGCATAACAAAAAAGTGGGAATTGTAGGAACCGGCCATATAGGCGCCGCGCTGGCACGTTTACTGACTGGCTTTGGTTGTGAGATTTATTGTTACGACCCCTACCCTGATGACGCGCTGATTAAACAAGGAGTGGTCTATACCAGTCTCGAGACCTTGTTTAAGGAATGCCATATTATCAGCCTTCATTGTCCGCTCAATGAACAGAGCCATCATCTTATTAATGCTGAGTCACTGGCCAGCATGCGCGATGGGGTGATGCTGATTAACACCTCACGCGGCGGCCTGATCGACACTCACGCGGTTATTCAAGCGTTAAAAAAACACAAGATTGGCTACCTGGGCCTGGACGTATATGAAATGGAATCGGAGCTGTTCTTCCGCGATCATTCCAGCGAAATTATTCAGGACGATGTATTTGAGCGACTGCAGACCTTCCACAATGTGTTGATTACCGGCCATCAGGGCTTTTTTACTGCTGAAGCGCTTGATCAGATTGCCGAAGTCACACTACAGAACATACTGGCGCTTAACAATGGTACGGCCGACGACAGCCGCTTTGTGGTACTGCCGGATTAATCCGGCCGTTTTTCCAGCCACAGGTGAAAATACTTGCCCAGCCATAAATACGGCTCCCNGTGNCCATACTGACGTTCGGTGGCCAGTAGTTCCTCGTATTTGGAATCGGCCATGTCACGGTCACGAAGGTAATCATGAAAGCAACGAATACCGCGCATTGAGTGCACTGTNAAACCAAGGTTTTGTACTTCAGCGATAACNTCTTTTGGCACCAGCGGCTGCTGAGGATTTAAGCGCACCTGATTTTTTACTTTCATACCGCGGGCAATGTACTCAAAATTACCGTACACGGCATTACTGAACAGCGCCGCATCGCGGTTAAAGAAAGTCAGGCTGAGCCGCGCGCCCGGCCGCATGCGCTCAGCCAGTAAGCTAAGTGCTTCAAAGGGCCTGGCCAGCCATTCCAGCACGGCATGGCACACGACTACATCAAACTCGCCGAGGTTATCGATGTCGAATAAGTCGGTCTGCCTGACGGCGATACCGGCATCCAGTTGCTGACGGGCGATAGTTAAAATATCTTCTGAAATATCAGTCAGCGTTAGCTGATGACCAAGCCCGGCAAGAAAAGCAGACATCACNCCTGTGCCACCGCCCAGTTCAATAATATTTTGCGCCGGCTCTTCGGCCAGCACTTCACTTAACACATCGCAGAGCAACTGATGGCGTAAACGGCCCTTGGTAGTACCGTAAATATTACGGTTAAACTTTTCCGCCAGGCCATTAAAGGATTGATCTTTCAACAGGGTCATCTCAGGCCGGGTTATCAATGTCGATGAAGGTTACCTTCAGGCCAAACTCACCTGCCAGGTGNTCACCCACTGCTTTAACGCCATAGCGCTCGGTNGCATGATGGCCGGCAGCAATAAAGGCAATGCCCATTTCGCGGGCGATATGGATGGNCTGCTCCGANACTTCACCNGTAATAAATACATCGCAACCGGCCATTGCCGCCTGTTCGATAAAACCTTGTCCGCCGCCGGTACACCAGGCAACCTTGTTAACCGGCTTATCCGCTTTGCCTTCNCAGACTACAAGGGGTCTATCCAGCTTTTGCTCGATTAATGCAGATAGTTCACCGAGAGTGGTTGAAGTTTCGCCCTGGTAAACAATACCCGCTGGGCTTNNGGCTTCCAAAGGCGCAACGTTGCTNAGTTCAAACAAGGNACCAAGCTGNGCGTTNTTGCCCCACTGATGATGCATATCAATGGGTAAATGATAGGCCAGCAGGTTAATGTCATGGGCNAGTAAACTGGCAATGCGGCGTTTTTTCATGCCAACCAGCGGCTCACTCTCGCCCTTCCAGAAATAACCATGATGGACCAGCAAGGCATCGGCACCGGNCTCNATGGCGGCATCGATNANTTGCTGAGAGGCGGTAACGCCGGTCACTAAATGCNGGATATCCGCNCAACCTTCAATTTGTAANCCGTTNGGACAGTAATCCTTGATGGTCGCGACCTGCANTTCCTTATTCAGATAATCAACAAGTTGAGTCGTCAGCACGATTTANCCCTCNTTTTGATANCCGTCGCCGCTGATCCCCTGNGCAACGAATGGAAACAGATGTTCAATCACATCNGCAATATCGATGTCTTGCTGGTAGTCNGCCTTGGCAATGTCTTTCAGCGCCTGNCTCGATGCCATGGAAAACACNAANCTGCCAATAGCAAAGTGCAAGCGCCAGAATAGTTCNTCGGCCGGGATTGCCGGTAATGCGGTNCGCAACATGGCCAGTATGGTTTGGACCGTCTCNCCGTAGNTGCCCATGATAAAGCGGCGTAAGTGGCCCTGCGACTCGGTATANCCCTTACCCAGTAATTGCACAAACATTTCGGTGCCATCGGGCTGCACCGCATTGAGGTTAAGCAGCGGCCCCTTGAGGTTTTGCAACACCTGATCCACGCCTTTGCGACCCACGCTGGGAACCAACTTNGCCAGGGCNTCNTCAATTTGCGGCATCATTACATCAAANTAACGCTTGAGCACCGCCTGGATGAGGTTTTTCTTNCTGCCAAAGTGGTAATTCACNGAGGCCAGATTCACGTCGGCCCGGGCGGTAATTTCNCGCATCGAAGTTTGTCNGTAGCCCTGTAATGCAAACAGGTACTCNGCNGCTTCAATAATTCGCGCTTTGGTTTGCTTACTCATTTACGACTTTTTAAACCATTGTGGAAGTTGACTGACCATNCGCATTGCGGCCCTTTCTGCGCCCTGAGCAAAAGACATCCCCAGCTTTTCGGCAACGTTTTTCTTTTGCATAAATTTCACCGCAAAAATATCGCGCTNCGGNTAAACACTCATGATGTAATCATCAGAGGTACTGATGCCGTCAATCAGGCCCAACTCCAGCGCCTGGCTGCCATACCAGTATTCACCGGTTGCCACTTTGGCAATATCCAGNTCTTTNCGGTTGGTNCTNACCCANTCNTTAAACATCACATGCACNGCTTCNAGCTCTTCGCGGAATTTTTCCCGGCCTTCNTCGGTATTTTCACCAAATACCGTGAGNGTACGCTTNTATTCACCNGCGGTGTGCTGCTCGTAATCGATGTCATTNTTCTTNAGTAACTTGTGGAAGTTAGGCAACTGAGCTAATACCCCAATAGAACCAATAATNGCAAACTGACTGGCCACCAGATGATCGGCCACACAGGCCATCATGTAACCNCCACTGGCNGCCACTTTNTCNACCGCAACGGTAAGCTTTAANCCTTTATCACGAATACGCTGCAGCTGCGCNGCNGCCAGCCCGTAACCATGCACCACNCCGCCGCCACTTTCGACTTTAACCAGCACTTCGTCTTTCTCGGTNGCNATACACAACACGGCCGTCACTTCTTCGCGCAGTTTNTCTACCTCNTGNGCNTCCATTGAGCCCTTNAAGTCNATAACAAANAGTTTACCGCTGTCNTCTGNCGGCTCTTTATTNTCTTTCTGCTTTTTCTTTTGTTCTTTNGCCAGTTTCTTCAGGCTGGCTTTGTCCAGCGTTACCTGTTGAGCATAGTGAGTAATGTCTTTTAACTGCTCACTTACTGAATGAATTTCCAGCTGCCCTTTACCTTGCTTTTGTTTTGCCGCAGCACCTGCTGCCAGGGCCAGAACAATCACAATTGCTGCTACCAGCGTAACTGCCTTTGCTAAAAATAGTCCGTATTCGTATAAGAATTCCACAGATGCCTCTTGTGTTATTGTTTGTCTGATTTTTTCAAGCTGAATCATACCAGTGATCGTCTTCGCTGACGANACACAAAGCCTATTCNGCGTGCNNTGNCTCNNCCGCCAGACAAAAATAAAGCCAGCTAAGCTGGCTTTATTGGACTCACATTAGTGCAGTAGTGTTAGTTGGCCACTACATCGGTATTAGTGATGGGTAGTGCCTGTGCTTCAGACTTGATAAAACCACCCACCTGCAGTTGCATCTCGCGGGTAACTGCAGGGTCGGCAGCCGGGCTTAAGCTGGATGCNTGCGCACCGCTGTTAAAGCGTACCTGACCACTTACCGTACCGGTCTCCGATGAGATGGTAGACGTCACCTGCTCAAGACCAATCATGGCAGCCATTGGGTGCTGNCCCGCTAATGGCAGCGAAGTTACAACAGGGTTAACCTGATCCGGCAGATTCTCACCACCNTCACCNACTACNGACATAAAGTGCACTGGNGTNGTAGCGCCAAGCATTCCGGCATANGCAGTCGGNTCNCCNGCGTCGAGNATNGTTTGGGCNGCAAAGTTAAACTGCGCAAACANCGCTTCAACTTCNGCTCTGGCNTCNGCNTCAAGCAGTGCGACGAAATCGGTATANGCCTCTCGTAGCTGTTCTTCTGTGGCGTTTTCACCATANACCTGNCCAACNTAAGCAACAAAGTCTTCTGANGANTCNCTCANTAACAGGGCTTTNANTANCGGCCCGAAGTCNGGTGACTCCATCAGGAAGGTNGCAATACCACTGGCCGGTGACTCCAGTGAGGCAGCGTTAATAGCAAACATNCCGTCNAGGGTATCNTTACCCAGAGAGCTGTTTGCCATAGCAGCAAAGTTAGCACCGGTAATGGCTCCCAGTGAAACGCCCATTACAGACACTTTTGACACGTCCAAATCAATGGCCTGTGTTGCGGTCATATCAGCCACCGCATTTAAACCCAGGCGCAAGCCCAGCAGATCNGCCATGCCCTGACGAACATTATCNCGNGCAGTNGGCAGTGAAGCCAGATTCATAAAGTGAGTCGGTGATACAAAGGTTGCACTNATATCGTCGGCCCCATCACCGTTTACATCAAAGCCNCGGCTGCCATGCAATGGNAAATCAATGGCAACAGNNGCAATACCGTGNAGAGACANAGTACCGCTNATAGCCATCATTTGCTCTTTNGTACCGGTAATNCCATGCACCAGCATGACTACCGGCCAACCGGCATCAGGTTTGCTGATCGGGGATCCCAGTGCAGTAGCAATGGCCGGATCAGGAATGGTAACTTGTACTTCCAACGGATTTTCCGCAATGGTGGTTTGCGGGATGGGGCTGTAACGGGTAACGTTCCGCGCATCATCAATCATTTCGCCGTTCACACGCAGATCAGACAAGCCAACCTGGGTACACATTTCGTAGTTCGGACCAGGTTCCGCCATAGCCAGTACTTCAGCTGGCGCACCAGCCAGCACAATGCCGCTGTCACAGGCAGCATGCCAGAAGTCGTTAACCGGCGCGAGTGGATTGGTCATCGACGGAACCGGCAGATAATACGGCAGCGAAACAGAACCGGTGTAACGTTTAGCCGCACAGAATGGCCCGGCTTCGGCAGCAAAAGACTGCGAAATACCCGCGGCTACAGTTTCCATGCCACCCCAGTATGCACTTAGCTGACCAGATAAAGTGCCAAAAATACCATCACANGTTTGTAGCAAGCTGAAATCAGTGGCATCGATAGCCGCCTGAACCTGAGCAGANTGCCCCTCTTTNGCCAATGCNAGNGCACCNTCAAGNGTNGCACTGNTNATNANGCCNAGTGCTTCCATGGCNTTNTCCGCACCNNCNGCATCCTGCACCTGNACNANCGGNAGNGCCGTNGCCGGATTNCCCTNACCNGTNGTNAGAATTTNNACCAGATCGGCAACCAGCAGTTGNTTNACCGTGCCCATCACNTCAACTGTTGACTGGGTTGTGAAAGCAGACACATAAGTAATGTCTTCACGCTCATAACCCGCACCAAGTAGTGGGGTAATATAAGGAGTTTACCAGCGTTTGTAAGGTCAGCTGATCTTCGGTAGCCAGTGGTGCAGTGTTGATATCCTGACGCACCAGATCCCAGGTAGTAGACCCCTGCACTGCCTTACCGGAAGTGTCTTTCAGATCGGTGGTCATTACCAGCATATAACCAGAAGCTGGTTTAAGCGGTTTAAGCGGGACAACGCTTACGGTGTCATCATCAACCAGTGACAATACGTAATCAACGCCGTAGGTGAGCTGATCGCCCAGCTTACANCCAGATGAAGGGATGGCTGCCGCCGCACACTCAGGGTCGCTCTGATCAAGGCCGAGAGTTGCTTCAAATAAATGGATACCCGCCGACAAGGTAGAAGCGTCCAGTGCCACACCNGACGACGTTTGCACATCAATGACAAAAGGATGCTGAATAGACCAGCCATCNAGAATATTCAGGGCATTCTGGGGGTCGCCAAAATCAGTTGGATCGGCGACCGGAATGTTCAGTGTGTAGTCAAAGAAGCCATCATCACCAGGTAACATTAATAAATCGTTTGGAATATTCAGCTCGCCGTTGGCCGGGTCAAATACTATACGAGAAAATGGCGTGTCGACTTGGGTTTCGTTATTAATGTCGTCAATGGACTCACCGCCACCGCAACCGGCTAACCCCAGTGCCAAGGCCACACTGGTGCTAAGGATTAGTTTTTTCATTATATCTCCCTACAAAACGGATTTTTGTTATTCTGGCTCATGATAAGTCCGACAGCTTTTGTGAAGGCTAAATACCTTGATCGCTGGGCAAATATCGAACAAGTACGACCAGTTACTAAACACATATTATTTTCTTTACGATGATTTTGCAAAATATTGTTAACTTTTTGTAACCCATTCTTGTAAATAACTGTAAAAACGTCAATTTATACACCTATCGTAGTAACTTATTTCAACTACGTAAAAGAATCGGTTTACATAAAACAGGATATTTGTATCATCACAGCACTTTTGCGCCCTAAATGCTGGGTATGATGAGAAAGTTTAGCAGGAAACTTGATTTATGAACGACTACATCGCACCGGACCACTTACTCAGTGGAAAAACCATTCTCATTACCGGCGCCGGTGACGGCATCGGCAGACAAGCTGCTATCAGCTATGCTACCCACGGCGCTACCTGCATTCTGCTGGGTAAAACGGTTAGCAAACTGGAAGCGGTTTACGACGAGATTGTCGCAGCCGGCTCTCCCGAGCCAGCGATTATACCGCTGGATTTAAATGGTGCTACCCCGAAACATTATCAGGGTATGGCTAATACCATCAGCGACCAGTTTGGTGTACTTGATGGCATATTGTTTAATGCCGGCAAGCTGGGTCACTTAAGCCCCTTTGCTCAAATCCCTGTGGACGAGTGGCAACAGGTTATGCAGGTAAACCTCAACAGCGCCATGTATATGCTGCAGCCACTGCTTCCGCTGTTACTCAAGGCCGAGGCCGCTTCGGTCATCTTTACCAGTTCCTCAGTGGGTCGCAAAGGCCGCGCGTTCTGGGGCACCTATTCGGTATCGAAGTTTGCCACTGAAGGCCTGATGCAGGTATTGGCCGATGAATATAAGAACAAACCTCTGCGGTTTAACTGTATTAACCCGGGCGCCACACGCACTGCTATGCGGGCTAAAGCATTCCCGGCCGAAGATGCCGAGACTCTAAAAACCCCGGCCGATATTATGCCGCTGTATTTGTACCTGATGGGTTCAGACAGCCAGGAGGTAAACGGTCAGTCACTGGATTGTCAGCCTAAATAACCCGCTATTCACTTTAGCGACTAACCACAAATACCAAAAAGCCCCGCGATGCGGGGCTTTTTAATAAGTAAAACTTACCTACAGCAAATAATTGTCTTAATCGCCAATCTTAGCCCAGGTATCACGCAGACCAACAGTCTGGTTAAAGACCAGTTGCTCAGACGTGGAGTCTTTATCCAGACAGAAGTAACCGGTACGCTCAAACTGCCAGCTACCTACTTCCGGTACACGACCAGGCAGGCCAGGCTCTACCCATCCTGATTTCACAATCAGGCTGTCCGGGTTGATAGCGTCAACGAAATCATCTTCCGCAGCCGGGTTAGGCACGTTGAACAAACGATCGTATAGTCTGAACTGCGCAGCTTCACCGCTGGCTACATCTACCCAGTGGATTACACCTTTAACCTTGCGACCGTCTGCCGGGTCTTTACCGAGCGTGTCCGGGTCATAGGTGCAGTAAACCGTGGTCACATTACCCTCTGCGTCTTTTTCAACGCGGTTGGCTTTCACCACATAAGCGTTACGTAAGCGGACTTCTTTATCCAGCACCAGACGCTTGAACTTCTTATTGGCGGATTCGCGGAAATCTTCTGCNTCAATCCAGACTTCGCGNCCAAANTTAAGGTTACGCGTACCCATAGATTCATCATTAGGNTGGTTGGGNGCAGTCAGTGTTTCAGACTCACCTTCCGGANAGTTTTCGATAACCAGTTTAATNGGCTCAAGTACAGCCATAGCNCGGGGCGCATTNACGTTNAGGTCGTCNCGAATACAGGCTTCCAACATGCTCATTTCAACCATGTTGTCCATCTTGGTNACNCCNATACGCAANCAAAACTCGCGCACNGNACCCGGTGTATANCCGCGGCGACGCANGCCGGCAATGGTTGGCATNCGGGGGTCATCCCAGCCTGCCACATGCTTTTCTTCNACCAGTTGAATAAGACGACGCTTACTTAATACCGTGTATTCCAGGTTTAANCGGGAAAACTCATACTGATGCGGCGTNCAGTCNATNGTGATNTTTTCGATNACCCANTCNTATAANCGNCGGTTNTCCTGAAACTCCAGCGTACACAAAGAATGGGTNATNCCTTCAATGGCATCCGAGATNCAGTGNGTAAAGTCGTACATCGGNTAAACGCACCACTTCTCGCCGGTTTGNTGGTGATGGGCAAACTTAATNCGGTAAATAACCGGNTCNCGCATNCACATAAACGGCGACGTCATATCGATTTTTGCNCGCAGCGAACAATGCCCTTCCGGGTACTCNCCGGCAGTCATTTTAGCAAATTCCTGCAGGTTGGTTTCGATGCTGGTGTCNCGATACGGGCTGTTNTTNCCCGGNTCGGTTANCGTGCCACGCATNTCACGCATGGCTTCCTGGGTACTGAAGTCNACATAGGCCAGGCCTTTTTCGATAAGCTCCACNGCAAAACCNTGTAACTGNTCGAANTAATCAGAAGAGTAACGCGCCTCACCATCCCATTCAAAACCAAGCCACTTCACATCCTGCTGGATGGAATTGACATATTCGATGTCTTCTTTAGCCGGATTGGTATCGTCAAAACGCAGATTGCAGCTGCCCTGATAATCTCTGGCAATGCCAAAGTTCAGACAGATGGATTTAGCATGCCCAATGTGCAGGAAGCCGTTTGGCTCTGGAGGGAAGCGCGTTTTGATGCTCGTGTGTACCCCGTTAGCGAGGTCTTTATCAATAATTTGACGGATAAAGTTGGTCGGACGGTGTTCAGTCTCGGCCATTCGCGGTGCCCTCTTATTATAATGTTTAAGTTAAATACGTGATGAAGCAGAAGAAAAANGCTATGCTNANANTACTTCGTGTTTAACAAAAGTATATCACTGTCTTAGGGGTGCTAACCAACACTACTTACAATTCAGTGCAATAAAACGGGTATCGTGCAGATATTAATCAGCTTGGACCCATCGGTTAAATTATAATATGAACTATAATAACGACGCATGAAGCATAAACCGACCTCTTTTGACATTGCTCACCTTGCCGGCGTGTCGCAATCCACTGTATCCAGGGCATTGAATGACAGTCCGCTGGTCAATATTGCAACCCGCCAAAAAGTGCAGGAAATCGCGCGAGAGCTTAATTATCAGGTAGATAAAAACGCCAGTAATCTGCGCCGTCAGCGCAGCAGCACCATTGCNTTANTGNTGTTTGAGGATCCNACTTCAGATGATTCNCTGGTNAACCCNTTCTTTCTGGCCATGTTAGGCAGTATTACCAAAGCCTGCGCNGCTAAANGCTATGATCTGCTGGTATCGTTTCAGAANCTCGANANTAACTGGCAGGCAGAGTANGAAGACTCCCATAAGGCCGACGGNCTGATCCTGCTNGGTTACGGNGANTATCGCTCCTATGCCGGTAAACTCAGTCAGTTACANCAGCANAATACGCATGTTATGCGCTGGGGNGCNCCCGTTGAGCAATGGCCCGGGATNTCCATTGGTTGTGANAATTTTAGTGGCGGGCAGTCTGTTACCCGTCATTTACTCTCCCACGATTACCAGTCGTTTGCGTTCATTGGTGATATCGGCGACAAAGCGCCTGAGTTTCAGAGTCGTTACGAAGGCTTTCTCAGTGCGCTGGATAAACAGCACAATCACCAACAATATGATGCAATCTCTTCTGAGGAGGCAGGTATTGAGGCAGCAAAGTATTTATTGGCAACCACTTCAGCGCTGCCCGATGCCATTGTGTGTGCGGCAGATATTATTGCGGTGGGCGTGCTTCAGCAGCTTAAAGAAGCCGGGATACGGGTGCCAGAGGATGTTGCGGTAGTCGGTTTTGACAATATTCAGTTAGCGGCATTTACTACTCCTGGCCTGACCACCGTGCAACAAAACACGGCTCAGGCCGGCGAAAAACTGGTGGAAAATCTGTTGCTGGCGATTGATGGCCAGCCAACGGATGACCATTTGTTGCCGACTAATCTGGTGGTTCGTCAGTCCTGCGGTTGCGACATTAAATAAAGCCGGTGTTACTGACGGGCCATCTGGTTTAACAATGCCTGCGTAAAAGCCGGGTTGCTGATTGGCTGATTGCGCACATACACCCTCGCTGAATGCGCCGGGACCGTGCTGATCAGTGTGCCATTTAGTGTTTCCGCTACTTTGCCGGTTAATTGCTCCTGCCACACGCCGGCTTCGACAAATTTATCGGCGGTCATGGCGACCTGCGTATCACCTTTATTCAGCATAACCAGGGCAATCTGGGTTTTACCATTCTCCACCAGCACCCGATAGAACATGGCCAGGTCACTTTCCATAGCAAGATTGTATTGCAGGCCACGCTGCAGGGCTGGCGTGGTTTTGCGAACCTCAGCAATAGCTTTTAAGGCCTGGCGAATAGGGTTTTCACGCTGCTCGTTNAGTANCGCCTGNCCAATAAAATTNCGGTTACCGGCGTGTTCGGCAGTACCGCGCATAAAGGCAAATTCTGAGCCCTGATAAACCACCGGGATCCCACGCGCAGTAAACAGCCAGTTATGCGCATCGATAAACCCCTCATCACTGGCATTCATTCGCGCCATATCATGGTTGTCATAAAAGGTCGTGAGCTCGTAAGGGTTATGATACGGGCCGTGGGTCAGATANAGGTGTTCNGCTAACNCNGCAAAGCTGCTATCNGCANTTTCAAACACATTTACCATNGCTTTTTGCAGCGGAAAATCNANCACNGCTATGCCNCCNTTTTTAGGCTGCGTATGCTGNGCNATAAAATTNGCGTCGTACTGAAANCTNTCGCCAAACATGTAAAAGCCCGGATGCTCAGCGCGGATCCGNTCNGCCATNGTNCNCCAGAAACTATGNGAAACATGNCGNATNGTATCGATTCTGAANGCGTCAGCGCCCTGCTCTATCCAGTACAAATANCTGTTGATCAGNTAATCCTGCACTGCCGGGTTATGCTCNTTGAGATTNGATAGNTTNACCAGATCCGGGTACGGNTGAAANAAAGCATGCAANGGTTCTGTTTGGGGCGACAGCGCCTCAGGGGCNANATTCATATGNTCNGCCACCAGCTCGCCNTCTGCGTTATACAANTCNCCNTAGCCTGGCTGATCNACGGGCATNGTCCAGCTNGGGGTNCCNTGATTGGCAACAATATCAAATACNGTTTTGAANCCCTTNNNGCGCATGGCACCGGTAAAGTCAGCATANCTCAGTGAATCGCTGACCAGGTGNTCGTCGGNCTTATAAAAATTGGTTGCCCAGTANCCNTGATAGCCGGTTTTACCGCCGTCTTTAAACTGGCCGCCATAGGTGATTTGCTCATCCCCGGTGAACGCTTCATCCGGATTATCCAGTACCGGTGATAACCACACNGCCGTAAANCCCATNTCGGCNATATANTCNGCNTTATNTANCACGCCNTGTAAATCGCCNCCCATGTAGCCNACGTTGGCAAATTTGCCGTCGGGACCGTTTAAGCGCAATTCCCAGGTTGGGTTTTCGCCGCCTTGCTGTTCATGATTGTTGGTTGGGTCACCATCCACAAAACGGTCGGTCAGAACAAAATAAATGGCTTGTGCCGCAAAGGGCTCTTTGGTGCCATAAATTTCTTCCTGCACTCCCTGCTCAGTGGTGCTGCAGCCAGTCAATGATAGAGCAAGTAGCACTGAAGCTGCGGGTATAGTCAATTTCATAAGAGCCATTATCCTGTAGTTCTGACGCCGAATCCGGAAGTTAAAAACATCGCCAGTACCCCAGCTAGCAACGGCGTACCGGCGATAACAATGAGAAGCGTCTCATCATTGGAAAAAGGATGCAGTATCTGGCTGTAACCCTGCTCACCTTTGCGCGCAATGGCGGTGCGTAACAGCCTGTTAACAATGATTTAAATACTAACGGGAGTTGGCCGGAACGCCAACTCTGTGCATACGTATTCACAGGATTAATGCCAGAAGGCGTATCTATTTCCAAAGGTATGAATATTGCTTAATTATTAATTGGTTTTAAATTTAGTGCTGTGGTTGGTAGTGCAGATTAACCTGACACAATCAGCTTTAAGGGATGACATTTTGGATACAGGCTGGTTATTGTTCGCTGCGATTTTAGTTTTTTGTATGCAAGCGGTCTTTTTATGCCTGGAAACAGGCAAAGTACGCAGCAAAAACAGTATTAATGTGGCGGCGAAAAATCTTTCAGACTTTATCGTATCGTCCATATTATTCTGGATGTTTGGTTTTGCTATCATGTTTGGTCAGTCAAGCATGGGTTATTTCGGTACATCTGAGTTCCTTTTTGGTGCAACCCACACGCCATGGCAATACAGTTTCTTTTTATTCCAGCTGATGTTTTGCGGCACAACAGCAACGTTAGTTTCTGGAGCCGTCGCCGAACGGATGTCCTATCGCGGCTATTTGTTAATAACTATCGTGTTATGTACGCTTATCTACCCCTTTGTAGGTCACTGGGCCTGGAGCTCGTTATACTCTGCACAAAATCCGGGTTGGCTTGAAAGCCTGGGCTTCTTTGATTTTGCCGGCTCAACCGTAGTCCACTCGGTGGGCGGATGGGTCAGTCTGGCTGCCATTATCGTGCTTGGGGCGCGAGCGGGACGTTTCGATGATAAGTATACATTCCCTGCAGGCAGTAATTTACCACTGTCGGTACTAGGCACATTACTCATCTGGCTTGGCTGGTTTGGCTTCAACGGTGGCAGCACGCTTACGCTAAATGAGCAGGTTCCGGTTATTCTGGTCAATACCTGCCTGGCCGCCGCTTTTGGCGGGCTCAGCGCCAGCACTTTATTTGTAAGCCGGCACCGGTTTCTGGATGTTAGCATCATGCTCAACGGTGTCATAGCTGGCCTGGTTGCAATTACCGCCAGCGCCAATGTTGTTGAGCCGGCTTCAGCGGCACTGATTGGTATTATCGCCGGGCTGGTGATGTACGGCGGCGAGCGCCTGATGTTAAAAATGCGTCTCGATGACGCCCTGGGAGTTGTGCCTGCGCCCCTGTTTGCCGGAATTTGGGGGACGCTAGCCGTGGCGTTTTTCCATCAATCTATAGCCATGTTTTCTGACGCTTTCTGGGCGCAATTAACTAGTCAGCTTATCGGCATAACGGTAGTCGGCCTGTTTAGTTTTACTCTCGCCTGGCTGGCACTGAATTTAATTAACCGTTTTATTCCGCTGCGGGTGAGTGCCGAGCAGGAGTATCTTGGTATGAACGTAACCGAGCACAATGCCACTACCGAATTACTCGATTTACTTAATTCGATGCATATTCAGGAGCGCCAGGCCAATTTTAACCAGCGGGTGCCGGAAGAACCGTTTACCGAGGTAGGCCAGATTGCCAGGCAGTACAATCGGGTTATTGAACGTGTTCAGTATGAAATGACACAACGGGACTCCCTGCTAAGCGATTTTAAAAGCAGCGAAAAGCGTAAGAGCGCGATCCTCAATTCCTCGATGGACAGTATTGTTACCATTAACCTTGAGGGTAACATTATAGAATTTAACCCGGCAGCAGAACGCACCTTTGGCTGTTTACAGGCCAAAGTGATTAATCGCAACTTTATTGAACTGTTTATTCTGGAAAAAGACCGCCCCTCGGTGACAGAAAGCCTCAAAAGTAAGTTTGTAGCCTCCAGTGGCCTGCTCATCAACCGCCGCAATACGCTGATACTGCGCCGCTCCACCAGCGATACATTCCCAGCAGAGATTACCATTACCGGTACGACTTTCGGCAGCAGTATAAGCAATGAGTTTACCCTGCATATTCGTGATGTAACACGCCAACGCCGCTTGCAGGAAAAATTGCGTGAGCTGGCCTACAGCGACCCGCTCACCGGATTATACAACCGCACCTATTTCCTCGATGCCTTACAGATAGCTCTGCGTAACATTCATCAGGATTCTGACTCAGTAGCCGTGTTTTTTCTGGACCTGGACCGCTTTAAAAAAATCAATGACACCCTGGGCCATAAAGCCGGTGATGAACTGTTAACCGAAGTCGCGGCACGCTTAATTAACGTTACCCGGGAAAGAGATACCATATGTCGCTGGGGCGGTGATGAGTTTGTGATCATGATGACGGGTAATCACGATGAAACCACGGTGGTTACCAGTGCCACCAAAATCCTTCAGGTCATGCGCGAAGCGGTAAACCTGGGCGGCCGGGATCTCAAAATTCCCACCAGCATTGGTATCAGCATCACCAGCGACGCTAATTGCCAGCCAATGACGCTTATCCAGCAGGCCGATATTGCTATGTACAACGCCAAACAGGCAGGTCGGGATAACTTTAAAATCTTTGAACTAACCATGGCCCGGGATGCATCGGATCAGTTTAATTTTGAGCAGACTCTGCGCCAGGCCATTCAGTCGGCCCAACAGTTTGTCATGTTTTATCAGCCTAAGGTGAATCAGCATCGCGAACTGGTTGGCCTTGAAGCATTGGTGCGGCTTGAGCTAAGCCCGGGTAAATTCACTTCACCGGCTGAGTTTATACCGGTAGCAGAAGAATCCGGCCAGATTATCGCGCTGGAAGAACTGATCCTGCGACTGGTCTTTGAGCAACTGGCCAGCTGGCATAACATTTATCCCCTGACGCCACGGGTCTCAATTAACCTGTCAGGCATTCATCTGCTGTCTGATACGTTTCTGCCGTTTCTTAATCAGTGCATGGAAGAGTTTGCCATTCCTGGCGCCTGGATTGAGTTTGAAGTCACCGAAAGTGTGTTTCTAAACGATATTGAGCGCTGTATTCAGGTGTTACAGGTATTGCAGGGAATGGAAATTGCCATTTCCATTGATGACTTTGGCACCGGCTACTCTTCGTTAAACTACCTTAAAAACCTGCCGGTGGATGTGCTGAAAATCGATCGCTCCTTTGTAGTGGAATGTGCCAGCCAGAAGGAAGACGCCAAAATTTGTTCTACCATTATCGAACTGGCTTCGACACTCGGACTCAGTACCATCGCTGAAGGGGTAGAAACCCAGGCCCAGTTTGAGTTCCTGGCCGCCCACGGCTGCGTACACTTTCAGGGCTATCATTTTTACCGCCCATTATCGGTATCACGAATCGATGAATTGCTGGCGGCTGCACTGGCGGTGCCGGAGACTCACTGATCCAGGCGTAAGCGATTATTAGTGTCCCGGCTGTTCCTGATTAATTCCAGCGAGCTGTCGTAGTCACTTTTCGCCAGTCGGTCATAAAGTAATACATTAACAGTGGCAGCCAGGTTAAGACTGTTAAAGGTAGGGATATACACCACATGGTCGCACCTGGCGACTAACGAAGGCTCCATACTGCCGTCTTCCGGGCCAAACAGGTAGAAAGCATTGTCCGGATGGACGAATTCGGGCAAGGGTGTTGCGCCTTCCACCAGCTCAACCCCCACGACAGTGGCGCCGGACGGAATAACGGTTTCCAGATGGTCAACGCCAACCGTGGGGATCACGCGGTGATACGCTTTGGTATCAGCATTAAATTCTTTTGCGTGACGAAAACGCTGGCCGGTATAAAACACACTGCTAACGCCAAAGCAGCCGGCGGCACGCAAAATGCTGGCAACATTGGTCGCGGATTTCGGGTTTTGTAACCCAATAGAAACGGCACGGTACACGCTGAACCTCCTGTTTAAAGAAGACTGCATTTTAGTTTGCTGGGGCAAAATCACAACCACCATTACAATCCAATCGCGCTTAAACAGCGTAGTGATGAGGTCGGGCAATTCCTACAGACGGTCGGGAAATATTTGCCCGTAGAATGAAAACTCACACAAAAACTTTTCGCCAAACTTACAAATAAACACCATTTAACAACAACCTACAATATTACTCAGTTTTCTCCAAACGGTACAATTCCTGCAATCACCATTGGTTAAATATCATCAGTTTATGATGTTAACGACAAAACATCAGCGACATTGATTTATCAAGGATAAGGGTAATCAGGGGCTTACTATGACCAAGCAAAATATTTTCGAACCAGGTAAAAATTGTTGGCAGGAAACTCAGGCCTGCTATTCCACCCCGCTTATCGACTGTGCCAACTACTACCGGGCCTTGCATNCANGGGTATTTGTAAAGCTGAAAAGCAAATCATCATTGTTGGATGGGATATCGACAGTCGTATACGGCTGCTTCATGGTGAAGAGGAAGAGCAGTCNGAAGCCCCTTCNNGNATTGGCGACCTGATCAGGTGGAAAGCCGAGCAGAATCCNGACCTCAAAATCTATCTGTTACGCTGGGANTCNTCCTTTGCATTTTTCGATCAACGTGAAATGTGGGCACTGGAAGTCTGGCAGGATAAAACACCGGAGAATGTTCAGGCTATCCTTGATGACTCCATTCCCATGGGCGGCTCGCAGCACCAGAAAATCGTTGTCATCGATAACGAAGTGGTATTTTCCGGCGGTATGGATGTGGCATTACATCGTTGGGATACTCGTGAACATAAAATCGATGAACCCGGCCGTAACGGTCCGGACGGTGAATATGGTCCATTTCACGATGTGCAAATCGTGTCCAGTGGCCCGTTGGTAAAACATTTTNCCGAACTNGCACACTGGCGCTGGAATCGNATNGCCGATAACTCCTATCGAGTCNATTNNGTTTCCTGACACCGACACGNNTGATTTNCCNNGATGCTGGCCNGANGGCGTTAAGCCCTGCTTTACCAACGNCGATTGTGCTATCGCGCGNACCATTCCGGAAATGGAAGACNCCGAGCTGGTTCAGGAAGTNNGGCACATGCTNATCAANCTCATTGGNCAGGCAGAGAAATTTATNTACATTGAAAATCAGTTTGCCACNCGTGAAGAGATAGCCTATGCCATTAACAAGCGGATGAAAGAATGTCCTGATCTGCACGTGGTCATTGTGAGTTCTTATGATCCGAAAGGATTGTTTGAATCTGAGGCTTACNGGGCGAGCCGTATTACGTTTAAGAATATTATCGAAAAAGANATCGATGACGGTCGGGTGATGATGACCTACTCGTCTATNCGCGANCAACAAGGCCGNATGGCNTACAAACGGGTNCATTCAAAGGTGATGACCATTGATAACCAGTATCTGGTTATTGGCTCATCGAACCTGAGTAATCGCTCAATGACCCTGGATACGGAGGTGGATTTGGTCTTTCATGGCAGCACGGAAGAAAACCAGCGCTGCATCGAATTTGTCCGCAACGATCTGCTGGCTGAACATACCGGCCGGGAAACAGACCAGATGCAGGATCTGATCAACAGTGACGCGCCGGTAACGGCCATTATGGAAGGTCAGTTAGCCCACGGTTATGTGCTTACAGAAATTGATGACAGTGAATTTACCACCGCATCGGAAACCAATGTATTTCGCAGTATTTCTGATCCGGAAGAGCCGCTCGGTCCGGCAATACCGGATTTCCATGGTAAATTCAGTGCCATTACCAATCCTCGTCGCCGGACCATTATGATTAGCCTGGGCGTTATCATACTGGCGCTGATAGCGGGTGCGCTGATCCTTATCAGTAATACCGTTCCATGGCTCGACGGCGACCGTATTCAGGCNTTCCTGGAAGAAAGCCGCGGCACCTACTTTGCGTTACCGACCGTATTACTGGTGTATCTGGTAGGCGGGCTACTGTTCTTCCCGGTCACTGTACTCTCGCTGGCGGTGGCTGCAATTTTCGGCCCGATATGGGGGCCGCTCTACGGCATCATGGGCGCCCTGCTCAGCGCAGGCACCACGTTCCTGCTGGGTAAACTGTTAGGTAATGCCGGACTGCGCAAACTGGGCGGCCCGAAAGTTGAGGCGGTTGATGAGAAGCTGAAGAAAAGCGGCATCATTGGCGTTGCGGCAATTCGTATGCTGCCGGTAGCGCCTTTCAGTCTGGTGAATCTGGTGGCCGGTATTTCATCTATCACACTGGTACAATTTTTAATCGGCACCTTTTTAGGCATGGCCCCACAGATGGTTGCTAAGGGCCTGGTAGGTGACTCTATCATGCAAATTTTCAGAAACCCCTCAGCCGAAACCGTGACCTACCTGGTAGGTGGTCTGGTGTTCTGGCTGGCTATGATTATTGGTTCGCAGAAAGCGGCTAAAATGTATCAGGCGAAAAAAGAAGAGGCAAAAGAAGAATCTGAAGAATGTATCGCTTAATTACCTATAATCTGCACAGCGGCGTCGGCCGGGACGGCATTCAGGATTATGCTCGCATCGGCCGCTTTTTGGTTGAACAGGACGCCGACTTTGTACTGCTACAGGAAATGGATACCCGCTCAGCCGAACGCGACGTTAACGATGATATCAGTGCGATTTGTGCTGACGGCAAATACATGTTGATACCTGCGCCAACGGTGACTACCGAGCATGGCTGGTATGGCAATGCGATTCTCACCCGCCATCCGGTTTTGCACCGTCAGCAGTTTAATATCAGCGTTCCTGGCCGCGAGCCGCGCACCCTGCAACACGTTGTGGTGACACTGGGCAAACAGCCGCTTAGTTTGCTGAATGCCCATTTAGGACTCAAAAAGAAAGAGCGGGCTTATCAGGCCAGACGCTTGCACGAGATCATTCAGTCTGTTAACGAGCGTAATCAAATGCCGGCCTGCCTGGGTGGTGATATGAACGAATGGTGGCTGAACACCCGGCTGTTTAAGCGGCTTGATCAAACCTACCAGCAGCTTCGCACCGGCAGAAGCTTTCCAAGTCACCTGCCACTGTTTAAGCTGGATCGCTTATGGACCAGTCCTGAGCTTAGGGTAAACCACTGTGACCGGCTAATGGATAAGGGTTACCGCCATTACTCTGATCATTTAGCGGTTAAGGTGGATTTTGAGATGAGTCCGCCTACTGAATAAAGTAGGCGGTGACTTTTAGCTGACCACCCTCTTCCGACAGGACCAGGATTTCGCTGAGTGAACTGGCCTTCTCAAACTCACTGGCAAACTTTAACACCCAGTATTCGCCGTCGGGCAAACCGCTGAACTTTTGACGTTTGCCATAACCGGTGAGATTACGGTTGGTTAAATTTCCCAGTTTGCTGCGGGTTCCTTTCAATACCTGATCCCACTGCGAGGCATCAATACGTTGCTTAAAACTCTGACTGGCATATTGCCAGGTCTGGTAGAATCGACCGTTATCCAGTAACTCCAGCCAGGTATAGGCAGGCGCCAGATCCATCTGGGGCTCATTAGCATAAGACGGCACAACCGCCATCAAACACCAGCTAACTAACAGTAAACGTGCGAACCTGCGCATTATTATTTCCCCCAAAAAAAGCGCGCCGGAAACCAGGCGCGCTTTTACGGTACAACAAGTCAGGGTTATTTCGCAATAACCGTCAGGATGGGTTGGGAAGCATCCGGACCGGTTACCCTGAACTCGTAAGTTCCGGCTGCCAGTTCAATCAGCAGATTGTTGTTACTACTGCCCAGAGTCTTGCTAACACCCTCATCAACGGTATTGATCAGAGCATCGTCCGGATTGCCCAGATTCACCGTCGCCCAGTCTTCTGAGGCAACCTTAAACTCGGTAGCACCACCGCCTAGAGTAATATCGACGGAATAGACACCAGCGCCCTGATAGATAAGTTCATCATCCGTACCCCAGCCATTCATACCACCACGCAGATAAACCGGGGTATTGCCAAAGAATTGCTCATTGAAAACCTTAAGTACAGGTTCAGCCTTATCAGTAGCATCAAGCACAAACACATAGTCACCGTCTTCTTCAATGGTCAGTACCAGGTTGTCATTGGTCGCCGCCAGGTATGTCGGCTCACCTAATACCACCTGTTTATCGGCATCCGCTCCCGACAGCGCCCCAAGGTTTACGATTGCCCAGTCTTCAGATGCGACCTTAAACTCATAGCTGCCAGCAGTCAGCGACATTGCCACCTGATACTGACGACTACCCTGATACAACAGTGGTGTGTCTGTACCCCAGCCGTTAAAGCCGCCGCGAAGATACACCTCGGTTCCCGCATAAGGCTCCTCGTTTTCAACCGTTAATACCGGTGCCTGGGGATCGCTGGCATCTATGGTAAACAAATAGGTTGCATCGATTGTGGGGGTAAAGAACAGGTTATTGTTAGTGGTTCCCAGCGCCACCGGTTCGCCCTCGGTAACGGTTGCTTCAGACGCATTGGCTGCACCAAAGTTAACCGTTGCCCAATCTTCGGAGGCAAACTTAAACTCATACTGGTTACCCGCAGTTAACTGGGCTGTTGCGGTATAGATACCGTTACCCTGATAACTGAATTCACCATCGGTTCCCCAACCATTCATGCTACCGCGCAGATAAACCGGCGTATCACCGTAAGGCACTACATCCGGGGCTCCCGCGGTGGCATAACTCGCCAGACCATAACCCTGTGCCCCTGCCTGAGGCTTAACAAATACAGCAATGGTTAGCGCTGGCACCGTAAAGCTACCATTACCCGATTGATCTTCGGTGAAATACGCGCCGCGTACGGTGCTGTCGTAAGAGCTTTGCTGAACCGGGTGTAGTACAAAACCACTAGCGGTATTGACGCTCAGGGTCTTTTCTTCATAACCGGTATTTACCATTACCATCACGGCATCATAATTAACATCGATATCAGTAAGCAGGGTTTCTGCCTCACTGTTATAGCCGTCGTCAATGCTCATGGCGATCAGGCCAACCTGCTGGCGGGTACCCAGATTATGAAAACCTACCCGCTGCATGATTTGTTCGGCGGTAGTGAGTCGAAATAACGGGCTGGTCTGGCGAATAGTTAGAAATTCCTTAAACACTTCTGCCGCCAGTTCAATTTCCGTCATGCTGGCAGCCCGTTCAGGCGATGACACAAACTGGCCCATTTCTGACCAGCGGGCCTCGTTTTTCTCAGCGAGCGGTAAACCCACATTCCAGTTGTTGGTTTGCATGGTGAAATCTACGTAGTTAAACCAGTCACCGGAGTCGTAGCTGTCGCGATCCATGGATTTAGAGCGCAACATATCACCGCCCATCTGTAAAAATGGAATACCCTGGGATAACAAAGTAATTCCCATACCGGCATTTTGCGCCCGCACTCGTTCGTGGAGGGTCAGCGACTCTGGTAACACGTAGTTAAGCTGATCCCACAGGGTTTCATTATCGTGTTTAGACACATAATTGATAATGTCGGCAGGATCTTTAGCATAACCACCAAGTGCTGAGGCCGTGGTAGCGCGTCCACCCGAGGTGTTTAATACAAAGTCAGCCAGCGTTCCGGCCATGCCCATTTTGACCCTATCCTGTTCATACAGTGCAGAATCACTGTCGGGGTTAAAAATATGACCATAGCGGATCGCATCACGCAGTCTGTCGTTATAGGTACCAATTTCCGTACCGGCCATATTCAGTTGGTTAGCCTGCTCGTAACCACGGTCTATCTTGTTCCAGCCTTCACCGTAAAAGTAGTTATCCGGATCGATAGCCTGAATAGCTTCACGTAAGCGCACCATGCTGTCTTTGGTCGACTGACTCATTATGTCAAAGCGGAAAGCGTCAAACTTGTATTCACTGGCCCACATCGATAATGAGTCCAGCATCAGCTTTTCCATCATCACATTGCGCGGCTCGGTATCCTCGCAACAGGTTTCCCGCACAATAGCGCCGGTATCGGTCTCATACCTATGGTAGTAACCAGGCACCACTTTATCGAGTACCGATTTAGTGAAGATACCTGATGCATTGGTGTGATTATACACTACGTCAAGGGCTACCCGCAGGCCAATCTCGTGCAGCGCCTGTACCATTGCGCGCATTTCAATGATCCGCTCAACCCCTTCAGCACTGGACGCATAACTGCCTTCCGGCGCATTGAAGTGATGCGGGTCATACCCCCAGTTGAAGCTATCGACACTGCGTAAATCCTGGGTCAGCGCCTGGGCACTGCCTGCTTCGGATAGCGGGTCGTAGCTGTTGTACACATCCAGTAAAATGCTGCTCGGATCTTCTTCGTTACACACCTGGGCATCCGGTTTTTTCACACAAAGCTGACCTACGGTATCGTAGATGTCCACGGTATTGGCCGGNTCTTCNTCNATNGTGGCAATNTCNTTGCTGGGCAGAATNTGAAAATGGGTTAATCCCGCATCGGCCAGGGTCTGTAANTGATTGACNGGATCNCTGCCGGNTTCGGTAAANGCCAGGTATTTACCACGATTGGNTTCACTGGTAGACATATCGCGAATACTGAAGTCGCGCACNTGNCCTTCGTAAATCACCGCATCTTCCGGATTCGCAATCTCCGGGATCCACTGGGTATCCCAACCGTCTGGTTTCAGCGATTCATCACTTAAATTNACAAANCGTGAGAAGCGCCCGTTGGTCGANAANGACACCGANTACGGATCGGTTACTTCGAGCGTNGTAATTTCCTCCAGCGATGGATAATAAACGGTGACTTCATANCGATAGAGNTTTCNGTCGAGACTGGTATCACCGGCATAGGACCANACGCCAGACGTGTCATCNAANGCCATTGGGTAACGGTTAGCCANNGTCTTATCNTCATTGAANANNAGCAAGTTTACTTCCGTTGCNGTAGGNGCCCANACTGCTGCGGTAATGCCTTCATCGCTATAGACNCCACCNAGCATGGCTTCATCGGCGTCATTTTCACCNCGGGTGTATAACTGGTCGAGTACGTTGGCATGTTGTAANCGTGTGGCTGCCAGCAAAGTACCNTCGCTTGCATAACCGCCNACAACCACCTGGGTTTTNAGCACTGCTTTGGCCTCATCGCTANTCCANTGGCCTTCGAATGCCGGNAATGAAGCCAGATGTGGGGCAATAGCAACCTGNTCTTCGGTAAGGCTGGTNGCGCTGAGNTCGACGGCGGNACCGTTNAGACCATTTTCCACCGTGGTNGCCAAATCGGCCGCGGCAGAATAATGCAGTTTAACCGTTTCAACACCGTCCGGTACGTCCCATAACACNACCTGNGTATCNAGCCAGTGCGCCGCTGCACCTTCAATTTTTACCGGTTGCGGACCAAGTGATAANAAAGGAAATTCAAANACGGTGGGCACGCCGGAGAGCGTAAAGTTCATCCGTGTGAAGGTTTCATCGTCCTGATCCAGTGGAGCCTGGAAATCGGNNCCGCCCATTTCTTTGCCTGCATCGTCAGTCCCTTTGTGAATAATAAAGTTATGACAGGCGCCCGGNGTNCCGGCTACGCCGGGTTTAAGCTCCAGGATCCAGTANGCCCCGAAGTTAGGATCGATACCAGAAATCGCCCGGCCATTGGCCCAGTCGGTATCGCCATCGGCGTAAGCGTCACAGGCATCATTATTCCAGGTATGCAGTTTCCAGCCGTCATAGGCACTGTCGCCAGGATCATTTGTGGCCCCTACTCCAGCACGGTTGTAGTACAACACGGCCTGATTAGCAGTTGGGAAATACACCGGATCGTCCAGCGTTGGATCAGCACCAACCACGCAGGCACTGTTNTCTTCATTAGGTACCGTGGGTGGATCGCAAGCAATGGGCGGTTTTTCCACGCACATCATGCCAGCTTCATCGGGCACCAGAGGCGCATCACACACCAACAAGTCATTGGAACCAGAGTCTGTGCCAGAACTGCCGCACCCGGTAAGGGTAAGCACCACTAACACCATTAGGCCAGCCAGTATTTTATACAGCATGCCGGTGGATGCTGTGGGTTGAGTAAAAGTATTCATAGCGAGTAAGTCATCCCCAGGAAGTATTGGGTTCCGAANAACTGAATGGTTCCTGTTTGTTCAGGCGAGGTGAAATAGCTTTTGGTGGGTTCATCGGTCAGGTTATTTATCTGGAACAACACACTTATGTTGTCGTTGATTTCATATGATGCCTGATAGTCCACCACTAACTCGGAATCAAAATTGACGGTCTGATCGTTGACCGCGACCTGCNTGGAAACAAACGCGTCGCGGTAGCGGCCAGACACCCGGGTTTCAAACCCTTCGTATTCCCAGAACAAGGTCATNGTGGCAACGTTTTCTGACAAGCCCGGTAGCTGGCTGGCANACACGCCATTGCCGACGGTGCGCTGTATCTCACTTTCNGTATACGAATAGCTGGCATTAACGCCCAGTCCCGACCACATACCCGGTAAGTCACTGTATATCTGGGTATAAGCCAGCTCTATACCGCGAATGTAACCGCCGCGGGCATTATTAATAGCGGTTTCATAGCGACCATCAGTGGTAGGCACCGTAACGGTAACCGGCGCTCCGGTATTATCTACAACCNGCTCAGGCGCCTGNCCCGGATAATCGGCTTCGTAAAACACCGGTACNGTAACTGAATCCGGCACTACAAAGCCGTTGCCTTCAAAATCATAGGGTTCGATGGCGATGTTTTCGATAAACGACTCAATGTTCTTATAAAACCCTGCAACAACAATCGCGCCGTCACTGTCATCAAAGTAGTGCTCATAGGAAATGTCATACTGAGTAGCGTAAAACGGATCCAGATAAGGGCTGTTATTCGATGACCCCGAAATGCGCGCCTGCTGATTGGATAAGGTAATCTCACCGGAGTCGCGGTTCTGGGTAGCACTGATTAGCTCAACGTTGGTGGACGCATTGGCTGCAAAGCGATTGATCGGGGCCCGGCCCATTACCCGCGCAGCAGCAACACGAAGTTGCGAGTTATCCGTAAGCTGGAAATTTAAGTTAATCGACGGCAGGACATCGGTGTACTCGTAGGTGAGTATGGCCGGGCGATAGAAATTATTGATNTAGCCAAGCTCATCGACAATATTTTGTGCCCCGGCAGTGGGATCGCTGACCTCTACATCCTGNCCGGTCTCCGGATCNTCNACAAACATGGTNGCNCNNTGCANTGTGGTAGAGCTCTGTTTNGATTTTACATAGCGAACGCCGATATTACCGGTAATCGGTAANCCGCCGATTTCAGTATCGATATTNGCCATCAGGTAAGCAGCNGAGACGGTTTCAAACACGTCTCCACTTTCCAGGACCGACCATGCGGTAGACACAGTGGCATCGTCAGGGCCATTAATTACACCCGGGTCTCCTGCTCCCCAGGTTTGNGCNGGTTGCGGTATCCCGGANGGGAACCAGGCTTGAAGCGCTTTGCCCAAATCAATGGAAAGGTAATTGGGAAAGTAAGCAAAGTCGCCCTGCCANTTNACNACTTCGGCTAAATCATCGGTCAGACGCAGCGGCGGCTGNCTCGAGGAAAATGCCTGGTCGTTACCATATTCAAACACCGAGCGATCGTTACTGTAGGTGCGATCTGAGTAGCGGCCACCAAACTCGATNGATGATATGAAGTCGGTATCAATAAAATACTGGAAATCAGCCCGGTAGGCATCCAGTTCATCACTGTTAACATAGGGATAAATGCCATACTTACTGACCATAACCCGGTCCAGATCGNTAAANGCATCGGCCTGATTGAACTGTAAGTCNGGTAAGTCCATACCATTGAGCAGATACGANATCTGTATATTTTCATCAAANCGNGGACTNGCGGCGGTGGCATCNTCNCCAACCAGTGACCACAACAAGCCATTGCGGAAATTACTGTTAGCTTTTGATAATGCAATATCAAACTGTGCGGCGAAATTATCGGTGATCTGCCAGTCAGCNTTGATACCGTAGCTTTCTACTTTATCGAAATCCTGATTATCGTCATTAACCAGTTCGATACGGGTTTCACTGCTATCGGAACGCACAAANGTGCCGCCNACAACACTGTTATTCACCACCACCGGATTGTAAATTTCGGTATTAACACCACCGAGTTTTACCCGGAAACCNCGGGCAAAGGCTTCTGAATCAAATTTGGATACGAAGGCATCNGCTTTTAAGGTGAAGTTATCNAGNGGTGCCCANTCNATNGCCGCNACATAGCCGTTNCGGGTTTCNTCACCACCCTTGTGCTGCATTTCAAAGCCTTCGGAAATGAGTTCACATTCCAGGCANTGATCTTCCCGGGGCACATCTGAATTCGGGTTATAATTCTCCTCATCACCGGCCAGNCCATCGACATCAACTTCGGCATTGTAGGCAAAGCCGATAAACTGNGTAGAAACACTGGGTTGATATAACCTGGCGTAACCAAGGGAAACACCCAGGGTGTCATCNANGAACTTGCCCTGATAGGAAAAGCTCAGGCGNTGGCCAAACTCTTCNGCGTCGGCCACTTCGTTGGCCCGGTCGTTAAACATACCGCGCACNTTGGCATTAAAAGTATGTTTGTCATCNTTAGCTAANGCNCTTGCGGTTTGTAACTCAACCGTACCNGCCACCCCGCCCTCAATCAGCGATGCTTTGGGGGATTTATANACGGCTGCTGAATTNATCAATTCAGACGGGTACTGATCAAATTCGATTGANCGACTGCCACTGGTAGATACCTGTTCCCGGCCGTTCAGTGTCGAGAAGACAAAGTCTCCGGATAAGCCCCGAATATTGATTTCCGCAGCCTGACCACCGGTTCGTACCGCGGATATCCCCGGTAAGCGGGTTAGTGCATCGGCCATACTGACGTCGGGCAAACCGCCCAGGTCGTCGGCTGAGAGTTGTTCTGAAACGGTATCACCAAAACGCTTTTGGTTGAGTGACTGAATAAGACTGCTGCTAAAACCGCGCACCTCAATGCGCTCTATAGCTTCTTCCTGTTTTCCCTGGTCACTGTTTTGCGCTGAGTCTTGCGCCAAAAGCGGATAACTAGTGAAAACCAACCCACTGGTTAATAGTGCCAGAGTGATAGCACTGGGTTTGAACGTTTTCATGTTTTCCCCATTATTAGTTATGTTGAGAAATGCTGTGCAACATTTCGCCGGTTTGATTACCGAATTTCATACTAATTGCTAGGGGCTGTTGATCTTTCGTGATTGGTTTTTGAACAGCATGGTAAAGAGTTATAATTTGCTTCGCCAAAAGTAAAAGAACAACTCACTACCATGCCAAGACTAATGCTAACTGATAAGCGGTGG
>NZIK01000035.1 GCA_002691625.1 Alteromonadaceae bacterium | reverse complement strand
GCTAACGTTATGACGATGGGCAAGCCGAGAGTAGGTGAGATTACTTTCAATTCTTGATATCAGTTCTTCACGTTCTACCGGCTTAACCAGGTAGTCATTGACTGACGCCTTAAAACTACTGAGTTTTGAGGAGTAATCACTGTCGGCAGTGAGTATCATTACCGGTACATCTGCAAATACATCCTTCTCCCTGAGCTTTTCAGTAAAGATCACACCGGAAATATCGGTAATGTTTAACTCAGTGACTATCACATCAGGCTGCAAAACGGGGATGATTTCCAGCGCCTGCGTACCGCTTTGGGTTGAGTAACAATTAAAGCTTTCGCCCAGTAAATTAATGATATATTCGCAGGCCTCATGACTACGTTCGATCACGAGAACTACCGGTAAATTGCTTTCCCTATACAGAGCCGATTGTTCTGCTACCTGCCGCTGTGTTTCATCATCAACGGTAAGAGCTTCCCTATTTTCCACTGTCAGCGCAGGGTTAAAAGGCAAATGCACCGAAACCTCTGTACCCATACCCGGTTCACTTTTTAATTCTAACCAGCCGTCATTGGCCAGCGCCAGTGCGTTCGCGAGGTTCAGGCCAATGCCAGTCTTAGTGTTGCCATTATAATTGGAGCCCTTGGCAAACCGGGATGTAACAAATTCCAGGTGCGGTTTGTCCATTCCCGGGCCGTTGTCTTTAATGCACACCACTAGCTTGTCAGCCTGGTGTATTGCTTTAATGCGCACTTGTCCGCCAGGCTGAGTATAAGAAACTGCATTAATCAGTAAATGGTTGAGTAACGCTTCAAGCGAGTCCTGAATTAGCAACACTGGCGCTCTAAATTCACAATCACAGCTGAGTATAAGTTGTTTTTTTAAGGCTTCCGGACGCCAGGTTTCAACCAGGAAGGCTAATGTATTGCCGATATTGTATCGCTGCAGCACCTGCCCGCTAATATGTTCAATCCGCTCCACCGCCGCAAGTTGGTCGGTGAGTACTCTGAGGCGGCCCGCGTTATCGTAAACCAGATCGAGCTTCCCCCGGATATCCGCTGTTAATGGCTTTGCCCGTAATTCTGTGAGCGGATTTAAGATTTGCATTACCGGTGTCTTTATTTCATTGGCAAGATTACTGAAGATTTTTTCTTTTTTGTTTAATAATTCGGTAATTGAACGGTTGCTCTCCAGTAACGCCGACTGCTTCTGCTCAATAACCGCCGCCAAGACCCGGCTTTTTTCGGCCATATGCCGTTTTATCAGTACTACTACAAGCCAGATGGTCATTGCTAAAACCGCCAGATACAGTAAGTATGCCTGCCAGGATAACCACCAGGGCCGGGCAATATTGAAAGGATAACGACTAATGGGCTGTACTGCCTGACTTTTACTATCCACAACCCGAACCTGGAAATCGAAAGCGCCAAATCTCAGGCCTGAGTAAGCCACTGTACCCATATTAGCCGGCAACTCCTGCCAGTCTTCATGAAACCCTTTAAGACGGTATTCAAGCTTGTGCAAATGCGGGTAAACATAGTCTGCCGAGGCAAATTCAAAAATCATTTCATCGGGGGCAGAGGCTATATTTTCAGAAAGTAAACTTTTCGGGTAAGTCGTTACCTTGGTATCATCGTTAATCAGTTGAAGGCTGACAACACTTGCAACAGACTCGTACTTTTTTCGCCCCTGGACGTATGCTACCAACTTACCTGTGTCGACAAGATAACTCATCTGGTCGCCAACGAGCACGAACTGAGAATCAGTAATGGGCATTAACCCCTGATGATTAAAATCTGTATCTATAACGCCATCACTACTATCAAACTGGTAAGCCGACCCTTCGTTTGTAAAAAACAGTCCCTTATTTGTCGCAAGCCAGTGATGACCGTCCCCATCAACAAAACCATCGCGAATAAAACGCGGCAGATTTAGCTCCGTGAATGCATCTTTGAACTGTCTTGAAGACAAATCATATTGCTTCAGGCCGCCTCCCGACGTACATAAATAAATGATGTCATTTGTTTGGTGTGAATACATGCAATAAACAAAGAATCTCTGCATATTGACTGCTTCGTGTTTTATCCAAACACCCAGCTCTTCCATTGAATAAAGCCTGTTTTTCTTATCTAATACTACGAGTGCATTATTTCTCTCGGTACTTATAAACCGAATGCCCTTGGGTGCATTCATGTAATGTTTTAACTCATTCATGCTTAGTTGAGCAAAACCTGCATGCGACTCAACCTCGTAGTAAACATAAAAATTACCGGCATTCTGAAAAGCAATGGGTTTAAGGTTTCCACAGATATTTTCGGGGTCCGTTACACGTGTAACGACTTCAAAATCAACATCATCACTTTTCATCAATACACATTTATCAGTAGAGAATAGTGAGCCATCGGGTATAGCAATAGGTGCTGATTTAAAGTCAGAGAGTGGTGACTCAACCAGTTTTCCACTCAGTAAATCAAGCTTAAACTGTTGGTCAGACGCCCCGACTAATGCAGATGAGTTAGTCACGGACTTCAACCACTCAATATCTTTTCGATAGGGAAAGTCTGTTTCGTGAAGATACTTTATCCCGTTATCATTAGCGTTGATTGTCAACAGGCCGAGTTGACTCGAACCAACAATGATTGTCCCGTTCTCTAGTTCCGAAATGGCACCAATTGTTTTGATTTGTTCTAACGCATATTTGGGCTGTCCTTGTTTTAGCTCTGAAATGACATTATTTTCTTTGTCTAAATAGTACAGACCAGTCGCCGCAATCCATATTTGCCCGGCAGAGCTCACAAATATCTGGTCGACATCATTCAGGCTATAACGCGGGTCTGCAAAAGGATAATAAATTGCAGTACTGGCAAGATCCCACTTGTAAACACCTCCCTGGCCTCCAACCAACAGATGGCCGTCGTGCACTGAAACCGATGTAACCGAGCTAAGCATGGGAAAGTACTTATCGATAGAAAAATAAGAGGTCTCGTTTAAGAATGGTTCGTGAACAACAAGCCCGCCCGCCTCAGGAAATACAAAACCAATATCAGGTAAATATTCAGCGCCGTAGATTCGTCTTAATCTGCCTGACTTATGATTCCTATCTATTACGGTATTCAAACCCGTTTCAGTGTTATGGATGAGAATCTGATTAATCAGACTAATTCCCAGGAATGGCTTAGCGACAGCTACCGCCCAGGACGACTTTGTGAGTTCAGGTGGTAAAGGAAATGTGCTTAAGGACCGATCTTCAGGATTAAAGATGAACAGACCTGAGCCAAACTGCGAGATCCAGATATTTCCTTCATTATCTAAGGTCAGATCAGATATATAACCATCAGACAGAACCGAGTTTTCAGGGGAATAGAAAGTTGAGGTTTCTCCAACAAGGTCTAGGAATCCGTTCTCAGCGCCGAGATACAGATGATTATCGTGCGTAATAATAGCGCGAACTACGCCACTAGAGTCACCATTGAATTTCGTTTTACCGACCCAAGCTGGCTCAACAGGGTAAGCATTGAAACTCCAGAGGATCAAAAAAAAGACAACGCCACAACAAGTCCTTATTTTAAGATTGTTTGTCCTAAACATTCGCCCATCTCCGTGTCTCTTTCCCTAGATTTACTTCATGTAACTCCCTACAACAAACGAGGACTTCATTGTGAATATAGTACAAAAACCAACCATTTTCGAGCTTTCAGAACAGGACTGTCTCTTGGTACAGGGTGGTGGCGCGGCTTTACCTGCCAATTGGAGTAGCTTAGAAAAATTACCCTGTGGCCTGAGTGATAAAGTAGAAAAACCAGACCTGGACCTGGTTATTTCTGCTAACACACAACCTTAGGCAAATGCCGCCAGTTAGTCGTGTATTGGGGTGACAGGTGTTCTCTTTTCATCCCCCATTCCGGGTGTATTCCTTTTGCGGCTGCGCCTATAGTCTGACTGCCGTAGCGGCTGTTTATGGCATCCATGCATTGCATGAGTTTTGGGTTGTGGGCCAGTTCGGCGAACATATCGCTCTGCTCATGGGCAGTTTCGATAATCTCTATCGCGCCAACGCCACACTTGTGTAATTTGATATTGGCTTTATAGAGCGCGTGACTGGCATTAGACGCAGCCTGAACCAGCGCTCTGGTATCGTTAGTTGGCTGCGCAAAGCGATGCTGAATCGCCTTGTGGTATTGTTCTGTATCCGCAAAGGGATTGGCGTGAGTAAATAAAGTGAGTAGCCAGGCTTTACTCTGCTGCCGGCGTAATTTCTCAGCCACTTTTTCAGCATGCCAGCAGAGGCTCTCACGCAGAAACTGTTCGCTGGTAACCGGTTGCCCGAACGCCCGCGTTGAGTATATTTGCTGCTTCTTCGCTCTTTCCTCATCCCACTTTATACACACGGTACCGTTGAGCTCTCTTACCGTTCTCTCCAGTTCTACTGAAAACTGTTTACGCAGCGCTTTAGGATCAAATTGTGCCAGCTGCCAGGCGTTTATTATACCTTGCTCACGCAACCGGGCAGCTATGCGTTTACCCACTCCCCAAACATCTTGGACATCCATTTGAAGTAGCACATGCCTACAAGCTTCCGGCGTATCGAGCACGGCAATGCCAGACTTATCGCCCAGCTTTTTACCTGCAAAGCTGGCAACCTTCGCCAGAGTGGGCGTTGCGCCTAAGCCAACACCTACCGGCAATCTGAGTTGCTGCCACACATCACTCTGTATGCGCATAGCATAAGCACGCCAGCTTTCAGCAGGCCGCCAGCTATCAAAAAATAAGAAGCACTCGTCTATGGAATAGATATGCTGGTCAGGAGCGTACCGCCCTACAACCTGCATCATTTTATTCGACAAGTAATCGTAAAGTTCATAGTTAGAAGACCGAATCACCGCATTGTGCTGCGCCAGCAGTTTTTTTACCTTGTAGTAGGGGCCAAATTTTTCGACGCCCAATTGCTTGGCGTGCTCACAAAGAGCACAAATACACCCATCGTTGTTGGTCAGTACAACAACCGGTCGCTGACGAATGGCCGGATCGAAGACTTTTTCTGCCGAAGCATAAAAACTATTAGCATCAACTAACGCATACATTGACTTAACCATCTGACATAGCGATGCATACGCACAGAACGCACTACTATACCTTCAACCTCAAACAAATCACTATCACCCAGCGCATAGGACTTGTCATCAAGGCCTGGAGATAGCAGTACCTGTGCTTTACGATCGTAAAGTTTACAAACAAAGTTACCTTTTAAATTGGCCACAATCACATCCAGTGAAGTGGGATGCGCCGCGCGATCGACAATCAGCAGATCGCCGTCGAATATGCCTACGCCTGTCATAGAGTCGCCCTGAGCCTGACCAATAAACGTTGCGGTAGGATGTTCTATCAGTAGCTCGTCGAGATCCAGCGCCAGCTGTTTATATTCAGCCGCCGGCGACTCGAAGCCACTGATGCCAGCTTGCGCTGCAACGGGTATAACCTGAAGCATTGTTAAGTTTACCACCTATTAAAAAATACTGTTTATTTATACAGTATTTTACGATACAGTGACAAGGAATTTCACAACAACGGAGTTACACAATGGCTATCACAACACAATATGTGGTGTCTCATAAAGGGGTAGAAAAGTTGGTTACTACCGATAAAAAAGAAGCAGATCAATACGATAAAATGCTCGATGTAGCCGATAATCTCGCCGTTTACATTGAGGCAAAAGGTATCAAGCTCGACGAAGCGGTGGCCGAAGAGTTATCAATTATGCTGGCCAAAAATAAAGACAACCTGGCTAAGCTGCTCAAAGGCACCGATGCCGATACGCTGTTATCCAGCGAGAGCGCTGAGGTGGTAAAGCTGAAAGCCAACGGTTAGGGCAATAAACGCCGCTGGAATGATATAGCAGTGCTACCAGACTCAGCGATAATAACTGAGCCTGGTAGCGCTATTTGTTGCCAATTTCTTTTTCTATGTTGAAGCGCTTAATAACACCATTAACCTCGGCGATGGTGCTATGCAGGTGATCGCTGGCTTCCAGTGAACGTTCTGAACTGCGTTGAGTATCGGCAGCGCCGTCGGCAATTTCAACAATTTGCTGATTGATATGCTCAGCTACAGCGCTTTGTTCTTCGACTGCAGCCGACATTTCAATGGTCATTTCAGAAATTCCCTGCACCGCAACATTGATATCAGACAGTGCCTGACGGGTGTCCTGCACAATACCGGCGCCGCGTTCAGCTGACTCCAGGCCGTTTTTCGACACTTTTACCGCCCTCTCACTACGCGTGGCCAGTACCTGAATAATGTTGTGGATACGGTCTGTGGATTCCCGGGTTTTCGAGGCCAGGGCCCGCACCTCGTCGGCAACCACAGCAAATCCTCGCCCCTGCTCGCCGGCCCGGGCAGCTTCGATGGCAGCATTCAACGCCAGCAAATTCGTTTGCTCAGCAATCGACGAGATAATGCTTGCCGCTTCACCAATATCACTGGTGCTCTGGTCGAGCTCGGTGACCGTAGCGGAAATAGTTTCCACCACCCCTTTTAGCTCATCAATTGCTGCGGCGGCAGATTGCGCAGTCTGGTTTCCGGTTTCCACATTTCGCGCCGCAGAACGGGCAGTATCGGCGTTTTGTTCCCCCCTTCCTGCCACTTCCTGAATAGACTGGGACATCTGTGTCACTGCCGAAGCAATTTGTTGAGTCGCCTGATTTTGTTGCACCACTGCGGTAGACGTAATAGCCGCCTGTTCGTGGGTGGTGTTGGCAATATGCTCCAATGACGAAGCCGCGTCTTTTATACGGGTTAATGCTGTACGACTGCGGGCAAGTTCACAACCAAGCACCAGCTTGGCTCTGGCCGATGTCCCAAAATCATCAAAATAGGTTTGCGATACCACGGCGCTGTCGTAGGAATCCGGACTCAGGCTGATTAGCTCTTCCCAACGCCTTTCACTTAAGGAGTGCTGCCACACCGCCATTATGATAAGCACTGCAGCTGTCACCACCGAAGGCACCCAACCGGCAAATAAGCCCATAAAAATAAGCAGTGGGATACCCGCACCCCAGAACACACTCAGTTTTTTAAGCATATAAAGGTAAATTTCGCTGGCCCTGGCCGCTGACTGACCATTACGGATCCGCTCATAGCGCGAGGTGGCGCGGGCAACTTCGTGATCTAGGGCTGGCACCCTGACCGACTCATAGCCAACAATGTCATTGTTCTCGTAAACCGGCGTAACGAATGCCGACACCCAGTAATGATCACCATTTTTACGCCGATTCTTTACCAACCCCATCCAGATTCGGCCGGCATGCAGGGTTTGCCACATTTCTTTGAACACGCCTTCCGGCATATCCGGATGACGAACAAGATTATGGTTTTTGTTGATCAGTTCTTCCCTGTCAAAACCGCTCACTTCCACAAAGGCATCATTGCAGTAGGTGATAATGCCGCGCTTGTCGGTAGATGATATCAGCCGGTAGTGATCAGGAAATTTGTAGTCTTTTTGTGTGACTGGCTGGTTATTGCGCATCGATAACGAAGCTCCCTTCTTGCTCCTGACAACCAATAGCTGGGTTTACCCTAGGTGAAAAATAAAGACGAATGCAGGGCTCCCAACCACCTCTATCATTTAAAATAGACCATTAAATACACAACCACCACTAAACAAGCGGCGAAAATAGTTATGGTGGACTGGAATTAAAACAACAAGATAGTAAACGGAGCGGCCCTCTGCGAGCCGCTTCCGGCAAACGGCTAGAGTTTTGCGGTGTGGGAAAGATTATCCAGTAAGGTGGTTACTTCCTGGCTGGCAGCTTCCATCTCTTTGAGCAACTGTTCACATTCACCATGGTTACCGCCAGCGTGAGCACGGATAGCATTAACACCGGCTTTATGTACTGCCGCATGGGGCCTGTCTAAACGTCTGAAAGCATCCAGTTTTGCCATGTCTGAACCAGCGTTGCTGCTATACCATTTACCCAGGCGGCAGTTCGTGTGATCGGCAAAATCATGTTCAGATTTGCAAGAGCGCCCGGTAAGTACTGAATAAACCTCAGATTTCCATACTACGTGATCGAGCTTTACGGTTTGAATAAAGGTTTGCAGGCTGGCAGAGCGTATGGTGCTCTCCATCACATCGCAATGTTCAATCATGCCAGCATAATTGCTGTTAAGTGCACTAATGCCGTCGGCTAGCTTGCCATTATTGGTTTGCAATTCCCCAACAGACGAAACAGCCACCTGGGTAGACTGAATGATACTTTTTACCAGCTCAGAGACTTCACTGGCCGACTGATTGGTTTCATTTGCCAGTGAGCGTACTTCATCTGCCACCACACTAAACCCGCGTCCCGCATCTCCGGCACGGGCAGCTTCGATGGCGGCGTTCAGGGCCAGCAGGTTAGTCTGATCGGAAATACTGGTGATAGTAGTTACAAACTTATTGATGTTGTCGGCCGTTTCGGAAAGCCCTTCAATGCTGTCACTCATGGCCGACATCATGGTATTCAGGCCACTCATATCAGCTACAATTTGCTTCAGAGATTCGCTGGATTCAGCAAACAGGCGGTGGTTCTCGGTAATTTTGTCGGTTTGCGCACTGATATCTTCAAATGAGGAGAGTACTGTCTGACGGATCCCTTCTACCTGATTCAACGAATCAAGCATACTGTCGGTCAGACCAGGCATATCAGATTCTTTGTTTTCGGCTTCAGCGAGTTGTGCCCTGAGTTCTCGGTTCTCTTCTTCCAGTGCTGCTAACTGTGTCGCAAGCTGAGCGTTTTCTCTTTTGAGAACAGAGACTTTTCCCTGCTCTTGTTCAAGGGTTGTGCGAAATACAAACAAATCATCGGCTCCTGAGGTAAACGTTAAAACCCCACCATTACTGGTGGTATTGCGCGATTCTAAGAGTTGGCTAAAAATAATCCAGTGATTTACTACTCAGGACTGCTCGTCGTACCTCTGAGGATCAGTCGCGGGCTCAGAATATGCTGGTATTCATGGCGGGTATGACCGTATACCCGCTCAAGCACCCAGTGAGCCGCCATACTACCGATTTTTTGTACCGGATAATCTATGGTGGTTAGCCCCGGCGAAAGGTAGCTGGCAAAATCAACGTTATCAAACCCGATCACCGATACGTCTTCCGGCACTCTGCGACCAAGCTCGCGCAACGCAATCATTGCGCCTGAGGCCATTTCATCGTTTGCACAGGCCACCGCCGTAAATTTTGCACCGCGAGCAACCAATGCTCGAATCCCCTCAGTACCAGATTTTGCCTGGAAGTTGCCTTCGTAAGTAAGCTTGTCAGTATATTCAACCCCCATGTCTGCAAGGGCCTGTTGGTGACCAGTTAAACGGTTTTTACCATCGGCTTTAAACAGCGACCCGGCAATATAGGCAATTTTCGTGTGGCCAATGTCGAGGAGGTGGCGAGAAGCAAGGTACCCACCCTTGACGTTATCGAGACTAATGCAATTATCGCCAATTTCTCCAATAAAGCGGTTTACCACCACTAATTCAACGCCCTGATGGACTAGGCTCACCAGATACTCGTCACTAACGGCTTCCACATGCAATATCAAAGCATCGCAACGGCGGCTCAGCAACGCATCAATTTGTTCTTTTTCAATCTGTGCATCGGAGTGGCCGGTAGCAATCAGCATGTGTTTTTTGGCCTGCCGTAAGGCCTGCTCAGTACCGCCCATCATCGCCCCAAAGAAAGAACCATGCAGTTCCGGTACAACGTACCCAATGGTATGAGTTTTATTGGATGCCAGTGAAGCTGCCACAACATTATGCCGGTAACCAAGCTCCGCCATGGCCGTCATAACCAGTTCACGGGTTTTCTCTTTTACCGTGCCGGTATTGTTGATAACCCTGGAGACGGTGGCAGACGATACACCGGCTTTCTCGCTAACTTGTTTTATTGTGACCATATTAACTTCGCTATACGTTTTCCTGCTGGGGTTGCCGTGCTGTTATAAGGGCGTTATGAATCTTGTCCACTCGCTGGCTGTCCAGTTTATACCAGCGCATCAACAACACTACCACTAAAGACATAGCAGCCGGTATTAAACAAAAAGACAAAGTTATACCGTGACTTACGCGCTCATCAATATTGTTTGCCTGGTAGCCGTAATAGGCCAGCGCCCAACCCGCCAAAGCACTGCCAAGGGCGATACCTAATTTAATAAAAAACACTATGGTGGAGAAGGTCATTGCGGTTAGTCGTGTACCTGTTTGCAGCTCGCCGTAATCGGTCACATCGCCCATTTTTGACCACAATAATGGCGAGGTCATTTGCAGCACGAATCCCCACAAAAAGTGAATCACCAAAGCCCCTACCCACATGGTTGCAGGCAGGAAATAATTGGCAATACATAATCCCGCACAGGAAAGCTGTAATACTTTGTATAACAGTATCTTATCGCAGCGTCGCGTAAATAGATGAGCCGATGCTGCGCCCAGAATGCCACCCACCATCGCAAGCGACACAAACAGCGTGACATCGTCGGGGCGTTGCAGCACATATTTCACGTAATAAATCGCCAGCGCATTGCGCAATACGATTCCGGTAAGCAGTACCATGCTGACAATACATAAAACACGGCACTGGTCGTTATGCCATACTGCCTTTAACTGCTCCCGCACCGGAGAGGGCGGCCCATCAGCCGGTAACACTCTCTCTCTGGTGCCGGCGAAACACAAAAGAAATAACACCATCCCAACCACTCCCATGGTCAGCATCGTGAGCTGATAGCCACGCGCATCGTTGCCGGCGCCAAACCAATTCACCATTGGTAGCGTGCAAAGCGACACAATAAGTCCGCCCAGCATGGCAAACACAAAGCGATATGACTGCACCGACACCCGCTCCAGTGGGCTTGCCGTTATTACACCGCCTAGCGCGGAATAGGGGATATTGATCGCGGTATACATCAGCATTAACAGCACATAGCTGGCAATGGCGTAAATCAGTTTGCCGTTGTAATCCGTGTCGGGGGTGGTAAAGGCGAGTACGCTGATAAGTGCAAATGGCAGAGCCATCCACAGCAAATAGGGCCGGTAAGCGCCCCAACGGGTGCGGGTTTTATCTGCCAGGGAACCCATCAAAGGATCGGTTACCGCATCAATCAATCGTACCAGTAGAAAGATACTGCCAACGGTTGCGGGATTGAGCCCAACCACATCGGTGTAGTAGAAAGTAAGAAACAAAATGACAGTCTGAAAGACAAAGTTGCTTGCTGTATCGCCAAGCCCGTATGCAACTTTTTCTTTTACACTAATCATTATATGTCCAGACAGCTATGGAGTTTAGCGGCGTTGTTTAAGCCATTCACTTAGTTTCAGGGCACTTTGTTTAGGTAACCGTTGTTGGGTTGCAAAATCCACATGCACAATGCCAAACCGCTTAAGATACCCTTCCGCCCATTCGAAATTATCCAACAGACTCCACACAAAATAACCTCTGATATCCACGCCTTTTTCCATTGCTTCAGCAACAGCCTGCATGTGGTCCTGTAAATAATCTATCCGCACTTTATCATGCACCTGGCCATCTTGTACCACATCATCTTCGGCCATACCGTTCTCGGTAATAAAAAGTGGCGGCAAATCATATTCACTATGAAGCTGGAGCAGTAAATCACACAAGCCTTGCGGATAAATTTCCCAATTCATAGCAGTAACTGGTACGTTGTCATCAGGCGGCAGGATCTCAAAGTGGCCTCCGGGGCGGGCCTGCACCAGAGCCCGGGTATAATAGTTAACCCCAAGATACGCCATGGGCGCGGCAATTATTTCCATGTCACCCGGCTCAATTAATGGCTTTTCAGCTTCGGGTAATGTGTTCAGCAGCGGTGGATAGTTACCCGTTAAGGCAGGGCTCACATACCAGTCGTTAAAATGGGCTTTAGCCAGCAAGGTAGCCTGCTTATCAGCCTCACTTTCAGTCGCCGGATAATAAGTAGTAAAATTAAGTACCAGGCCGCTTGGAATAGCCGGACAGACTTCATTAAGCACCTGCATTGCGAGCCCATGAGCAAGCAGAAGGTGATGAGCGGCCTTTTTACCGTATTGCTTACCAATTTTACCCGGCGCATGAACGCCTATTTCGTAACCAAGGAATGCACTGCAATAAGGCTCATTAAGCGTAGTGTAAGCACTTACTTTATTGCCAAATGCCGTGGCTACAATACGGCTGTATTCAGCAAATGCATAGGCTGTAGCACGGTTAAGCCAGCCGCCCTTATCTTCCAGAAATTGTGGCAACTCCCAGTGATAAAGCGTCACATAGGCCTTGAGGCCACGCCTTTGAAGTTCATCAAGTATTTTAAGATAAAAAGCCAATCCTTCCTGATTAACACTGCCGTCGGCACAAATGATCCTTGGCCAACAAACGGAAAACCGGTAGGCATCAAAACCCAGCTCATCAATCAGCGCAATGTCCTGCTGCCACAAATGATAATGATCGCAGGCCATCCGGCCATCGGAGTTATCCTTTACTGCGCCGGGTACCTGGCAAAATGTGTCCCATATGCAGGGCTCTCGCAATTCGCTGGCCCCTTCGATCTGAAACGACGACGTAGCCACTCCAATTGTAAAGTTCGGTTCACCGAGCACATTTTTGATTGAAAAACCTTTACTCATCTTACATTTACGTACCTAACGCAATGATTTCCGTCAGCGTACAGCCACCTCTTGCAGAATAGACTCATCAAAAATCAGACCCTAATTGTAAGCGCCTTCATTTTTTATACAAGTTATTTACATTTCAATTCACCGCATTGGCTCGCCCTCGCTGAATAAAGATAGTCACTGCAACACTCATCGTAATTGTTTCCAGGCACAGCAATGTTAGAGTACAGATTACGGATGAACCCCATATTCTATATTCCAGTCGCTATTACGGCCTATTGTGGCGGCATCCGTTGTGAAATATGTGCGGCGACGCAGCAAGCAGCCAGTATCAGCAGTGAGTATGCCAGCTGGCAGAAGTGGCAACCACAAAAATGTAAACGCTTTCATAAAATCATCAGCAACTGTGCGGAACAACCGTTAATCAGGGTTAATGAATCAAAGCCAGGCCACTATTTTCGACAATACGGGTTATTTAACCAAATTAACTGTTCCTGAAAAGCATTTCCCGAACAATTTACTCACACAAAAATGTAAGCGCTTGCATTTTTAAAATTTATACATATACTCTCACAACAAATTATTAACATTCGTTCATTGGTTTCGCAGTGCTTTGGCATTCGCAGGGGTTATAATCCGGAGAGTAATCATGAAATCAACTACTTTGTCAGTGGCTGCAGCAGCCATTGGGGTTGCAGTGTTAACCGCTTGCAGCACATCAGAAACTGACAGCCAGTCTGCCAATACCGTAACTGTTCCGGATTACTGGCCGCAAATTCAATCGCCTATCAGTAATAATCAAGCAGTTGAAGCCAAGGTTGAAGCGTTATTGGCCGATATGACGGTAGAGCAAAAAGTCGCTCAGCTTATCCAACCCGAGATCCGCGATGTAACGGTAGAAGACATGCGTCGCTATGGTTTTGGTTCTTACCTTAATGGTGGCGGCTCTTTCCCAGGTGCAAACAAACATGCTACGCCGCAGGAATGGATCGACCTGGCCGAAGCCATGTACCAGGCATCCATAGATGACTCACTCGACGGCAGCAGTATCCCCACCATGTGGGGTACCGACGCGGTGCACGGCCACAATAACGTAATTGGTGCCACACTGTTTCCGCACAACATTGGCCTGGGTGCCATGCGCGATCCGGCGTTGATTGAAGAAATAGCTACCGCCACCGCTAAAGAAGTGCGCGCCACCGGTATAGACTGGATTTTTGCTCCGACCGTTGCGGTTGTCCGTGATGACCGCTGGGGTCGCACGTACGAAAGCTATTCCGAAGATCCCGCGATAGTGGGAGAGTATGCACGCGCAATAGTTACCGGCCTGCAAGGGGATATCAGCGACGGCAATATCGACGACCAGCATGTCATTTCCACCGTTAAACACTTTGTTGGCGATGGCGGAACCGATAAGGGCGATGACCAGGGTGACAACCTGGCCAGCGAAAAAGAGCTGTTCGACATCCATGCGCAAGGCTACGTGCACGGCTTAAATGCCGGTTCTCAATCCGTAATGGCGTCTTTTAATAGCTGGCACGGAGAAAAAATACACGGTAGCAAATACTTACTTACTGATGTTCTCAAAGATAAAATGGGCTTTGATGGATTTGTGGTAGGAGACTGGAACGGCCATGGCCAAATCCCAGGCTGTACTAACGACAACTGCCCGCAGGCATTACTGGCTGGCCTGGATGTTTACATGGCGCCTACCCCAACCTGGAAGCCTTTGATGGAAAACCTTATTGCCCAGGTGAAGAGTGGCGAAATCTCTATGTCACGTCTTGATGACGCCGTTAGCCGGGTACTGAGGGTGAAGTTACGGGTTGGGTTATTTGACCTGCCTTCACCAGCTAATCGCAGCCTGTCTGGCGATATGTCGGTTATCGGTGCAGACGCGCATCGCAAAATTGCCCGAGAAGCCGTTCGTAAATCACTGGTTATGCTTAAAAATAACCAACAACTGTTACCGCTTGCGCCTAATAGCCGGGTACTCGTCGCCGGTGACGGCGCGCACAATATTGGCAAGCAATCCGGTGGCTGGACCATTACCTGGCAAGGCACCGGTAATGAAAACAATGATTTCCCGGGGGCTACCTCTGTATACACAGGCATTGAGCAAGTTGTTGAAGCCGCCGGTGGTGAGGCTGAATTAAGCGTAGATGGCAGCTTCACAGAAAAGCCGGATGTAGCGATTGTGGTATTTGGCGAAACACCCTATGCCGAAGGTAACGGTGATATCGCTAATGTGGAGTATCAGCGTGGTGACAAGCAGGACCTGGCGCTGCTGAAATCCCTTAAAGCACAGGGTATCCCGGTAGTATCGGTATTTATTACCGGTCGGCCGCTGTGGGTTACGCCAGAACTAAACGCATCAGATGCCTTTGTGGTTGCCTGGTTACCTGGCTCAGAAGGCGGCGGTGTAGCCGACGTATTGTTCAGCAAACCAGACGGCTCGGTTAACTACCCTATGCACGGTAAACTGTCGTTCTCATGGCCTGCCGACCCATTCCAGAACCCGGTTAATAAAGGTGATGGTAAGCAATCGCTATTTGCCTACGACTACGGCCTGAGTTACGGTGAAAACGCCGATCTGCCGCAACTCGACGAGTCTGTGAACAGCGCTGCCAACGCCGCCGGCGATGCGGTTATCTTCCAGCAGAGCGTACAACAGCCGTGGTCACTTATCGCTACCAGCGCTGGCGAGCAAGGCGCAATGAATAGTAACGTACTGAGTGTTAATACCCTTAGCATCCGTACTGCCGACCGCCATGTACAGGAAGATACACTGCAAATCGCCTTTGGCAGCAACGAAGACAGCATTCGCTTCTTCTCGCCGTTTCCGGAAGATTTACTCGATTACGCGGTACCAACAGGTGTACTGGCCTTTGATATTCAGCGTTCAGCTTCAACCGGCATGACCGTATCCATGTCTTGTGGTGATGGTTGCGAAGCCGAACTAGCTCTGGACGACTTTACCACTGCTGATAACAACTGGCAGAGCGTAGCTATTCCACTGAGCTGCTTTGTTGATAAGGGCGTTAATCTGCGTGAAATATATGTGCCAATGGCACTCTCTGCCGAGGATGCCACCGAGTTTAAACTGTCAGATATCCGCTTTACCCGGGTAGAAACGCCTGTCGTCTGCCCTGGCTCCTGAGTGTGTGTGCCCTGTGGCCGGAACCATTTATTTGGCCCGGCCACCTTTACAGGGCCTTATATTACTTAAAGTTATCCCTGCAATGTTCTCCGGGCATTTCAAATTCTATGGTGGTATGGTCCAGGTTAAAGGGTTCAAGCGCTTTGGCGACCCGGGCTTTTAATTCAATCAGGGCAGTGACATCGATTCGCTTATCCAGTTCAAGGTGTGCAGTAAGCACGTGACTGGCGCCATCCAGTGACCAGAAATGAACGTGATGCAAAGCACTTACATGCTCAATGTCCTCTAACGAAGCTAAAATGGCGGCGCGTTTATCACCATCGGGACTAACCTGAAGAAATAGCTTCACCGTGTGAATAACGTGCTTCACCACGTTAAACAGAATAAACAAGGTAAAAACTACCGACAACAATGGATCCAGTATCGGCCAGTCAACAAAATGCAGCACGATAGCGACTATCAACACCGCCACCCAGCCGAGTAAATCTTCCAGTAGATGCCAGTTCAGCACCTTCTCGTTTAAGGTGTCTCCACCGTGCAGCTTATAAGCGGCGAAGCCGTTTGCCGCAATGCCTAAAATGGCCAGCACAATCATCCCCTCAGTCACTGGCATTTCAGGTGACCATAGCCGTGGAATGGCTTCAGTTAGTACCCATACCGACCCCACGACCAGGATCAAACCATTAATTAAAGCGCCCAGTAAACTAAGGCGCTTAAACCCATAGGAATACTGTTCGGTAGCGTCGCGCTTACCCACTTTACTAAGATACCAGGCAAGGCCTATCGACAGGGAATCACCCAGATCATGTACCGCATCGGCCATGATCGCCACACTGTTAGTAAGCCAGCCGCCGATAAACTCGATAATAGTAAAAATGAAATTGAGCCAGAACGCCCAGCTGATTCTGTCTTCAGCGATATCATGATGGTGGTGATGACCATGATGATGCTCGTGACCATGGTCATGAGCGTGAGAATGATGATGGTGCCCCTGCCCCAGGCCATGTTTGCTCATATTGGAAACTCTGCAACGGGTTGAAATCTAGTGAGCTATCAGCATAGCCATTACCCGGCTATCTGATCAACGGGTTTATTGGCTCATAACGAAACGTCGTCGCTTTGATATCAGTTGACGGGCAGTCTGCTTTTAGCCCGTCGGCCCCTAAAAGTAACCAATCCTCTCTGTGTGCCCGCCCTACAGGGTGTCCTTTGGTCAGGTCTAAACAGGCAGATTCACGACTGGCAGGTAGCAGCAAATGCCCTGCCGGATGTATCTTTAGCCACTGCCACGCGGCAAACATCTCGGCTTCGGGCGGCGTATGATAACCAAAGTGCACAACTGGCCGGCGAGCAAATAGCATAAACTGCTCACCGGTATCTAACAGAGCTATTTCGTGATTGGCAGGAACGCTGCTATCGATTGCCTGCCATACTCCGGCTGGTGTGCGAATTGGGTTAAGTAAGCTGGCAAATCCAACACTGTAACTGCACCATACCACCAGCATGGTGATACCCCAGGCCTGCCAGCCTGCTCTGCGGCGCACCGCGAACAATGCTACCAATACCGCCAGCCCGGTGGCCAGAAACAGACCACTGCCATCCACTTCATAGCGTTGATTAAGTTTAGCAACGGGCCCGGTATCAACCAAGCCCAATCCACCTAAAATGAAAAAGCTGCTGCCAATCAGCAAAGGCAATCCCCATAACGTGCGGGACAACCATTTCTTGTCAGCAATGTGCGGCATAAAAGGTGCCATGGCCAACGCCAGCATTGGTAAAGCCGGCAGGATATAAACCCCACGCTTACCCGGACTCATGCTGAAAAACATCAGTACCAGCAGTACATAGCCCAGTGGCATGATGATACGGGCGTCATTATTTCTCCAGGCGCTGCGCCAGTGCGGCCATTGCCAGGGTAATAACGCCACCAGCGGCAACCACGCCCAGGGCACTACGTTTATCAGAAAGTACCAGAATGGCTTAATGTGGTGCCAGGAGTTGGCGTAGCGGGTAACTGTCTGCTTCATCAGGATATTGTCGCGATAAGCGTTATAGGCCGGATCTAACCTGCCATCCACAGCCAGTAGCATTGGCAGTAGCCATAGCATCAATGTTATCAGCATGGTCAGTACACCTGTTGCCCACCATCCCCAGTGATAGCGCTTTGGCAGGATTTTCACCGGGGTCTGACGCCACAATACAAGAGCATAGGGCAGCAACATCAACAGTGCTAAAAAACCTACCCCCTTGGTCATGATGCCCAATCCCATCGCCACACAACCTGCCAGCCACCAGGTAATATGCCCTTCCTGGCAAAGGGTCGCCCGCATTAAGCCATAGCAGCCCAGCGTCACCCACATACATACACTGGCGTCTATTTGTGCGCTTTTCGCCTGCAGAACAAACTGCACGCTGGCCAGCAATAATCCGGCCGCCCACCAGGCTTCCCGTCTCCCCCATAAGCGGCGGCATATATCAAAAACCGCCAACACGGTGACTGTGCCAGCGATGGCTGATGGTAGTAAAAAGGCGACATACAGCGAACCGGTAAGAGCGTAAAAAATCGCGATAGACCACATAAATAACGGCGGTTTATCCGGATACAGCTCATGTCCTCGCATCGGAAACAACCATTGGCCCGTTTCCACCATGTCTTTGGCAATTAACGCAAAACGGGGTTCATCGGCAGGCCAGGGAGCCCGCAGTCCAATACCCAGAGCGAGCAGTAAGAAGGTCAGTAAACCGAGCCAGATTAAATCTGAGCGCTGATAGCGACTGACAGAAGGCAATAATAAATTCATAGTCAATTAGCGCGTTGAAACAGAGCTGGCTGGTTGTTGCTGATACCAGCGATAGAGGTGTGCGCCAAGTAACACCGAACACACCAGTAAGCTCAGGCTAACGCTGATCTGCCACGAAGACATCTGTTCCATGCCCTGCCCCATAAGGGCGAAAGTTAGCATCTGCGGCACGTACCCCAACGCCGATGCGCTGACAAAAGCCCGGCCTTTAATGGTACTGGCACCCGCCACAATATTGGTGAGCGCATTACTGCCAATAGGCAGTAATCTTATTGCCAGGGTCGCGGTATAGGGTTTTCCTGCAAGCAGCGGATGGAGTTTTGCGATCACGCCGGGAAAGCGGCGCTTGACCCAGGCCTGAAAAAAGTAACGGGAAATCATAAAAGTCGTTGCACAGGCAATGGCTGCCATCGCGGTGGAAAGTAACGTGCCTGCTGTCACGCCCAGCAGGCCACCACCAATAAAAGCCACTATCTGACGAGGAAACCCCACCAGCATCAACAACACGCCGGTTACAACAAGCAATGGCCACCCAAGAATGCCCTGAGCGGTAAGCCACCGTTCAACAGCCTGCGGATCCGCGTATTCACCGAGGCTCGCCATTTTTACCAAACTGGCAATAACCAGACAGGCTATCAGCGGCTTTAACAGCGCACGTATACTCGCTTGCAAACGATTCATAGTACTGGTTTTAGGCATCAATCGGTAACTTCCTGAGGATGAGGGCATTTCGCCCGCCTAAGTAACCATATAACACCAAATAAATCCACAATACCCACGCCGAGCCGACTCAACATGGTGTAATTAGAAGTGCCACAATGGCGGTCGCGATGATTGACTTCCACCACAAAAACACGTCCTTCAAGGCGCTTTACCAGCGCCGGCAGGAAACGATGCATATGATCGAAGTAAGGCAAAGATAAAAACGTGCTGCGCGGGATCAATTTTAAACCGCAGCCGGTATCGGGCGTTTCATCATTCAACAAACGCTGGCGTACCCGATTAGCAATGCGCGACTGAAAACGCTTCCAGGCGGTATCCTTACGATTTTTACGATAGCCGGCAACACAAAAATCCGTTTCTATCGGCTGACGCGCAGCGACCTCAATAAAACGTGGGATATCCGCCGGATCGTTCTGACCATCGGCATCCAGCGTGATAATCCAATCATAACGAGCATAACGAACCCCGGTCATGATGGCGGTGGACTGCCCCATAGATTTTTCATGCTGCACCACACGCAGGCAAACAGGCAACTCGTTTGCAAGTTCACGTATTTCACTGAGCGTGCCATCCGTACTGCCATCATCCACATAGATGATTTCAAACGCCACGTCTGGCGGCGTATACTGAGTAATCTCAGCCACCAACGGCCGGATATTGCCCTGTTCATTTTTTGCCGGTATCACAAAAGAAACGTTCACAACTCACCACATGTTATTGTTTTCACAATAAGCTACATGAGTTTTATTAAGACAAGCTTAAGCTTAGGTCTAAGTACTAGCGGCCTGACTATATAATGCCGCTATCAATAACCGGTGTAACCCAGTAGCGAATACGATGCTGTAACGATAATGCCGCCAGGGCGGCCGTTAAATTATCCAGCTCTTTATGCTGCAGGCGAATATCAATGCGGCACACCGACCGATGGCCGGCAACCTGCTCACTCACCGAATAATTTGCATGTTCCTTACTGTAGCCTTCAATACCATGCATGGAAAACCCGCCAACAAACGACTGGCACAATAAACAATCCACCACGTTATCGACGGTTTCAGGATCCACAAAGCAGCTAAATATGCATTGTTCAGACATGATGTTTACGCTCCAGAGTGAAATACAGAATCGGCAGAATAATAAGTGTTACCAGAGTGGAGGAAAGCAGACCGCCAATCACCACAATGGCCAGTGGTTTTTGGATTTCAGAGCCCGGGCCGGTAGCAAAAGCCAGCGGCATCAAACCAAAAATAGCCGTGGTTGCGGTCATCAGGATAGGCCGCAGGCGGTCTTTCGCTCCCTGGATAATGTGCTCTTTAAAATCACCAGCCAGCTTTGCCAGCTGCTGAAAATGCGACAGCATCACCACCCCATTGAGTACCGCCACACCGAGTAGCGCTATAAACCCAACTGAAGCGGGTACCGACAGGTATTCACCGGTAAACCACAAAGCAAACACCCCCCCCACCAACGCAAACGGGATATTGGCCAGAATCAGCAGCGCCAGCTTAAGCTCCTTAAGCTGGGTAAACAGGATAATCAGAATAACGCCCAGTACCAGCGGAATGATAGTCAGCAGGTTATTGGTCGCGCGGATCTGATTTTCAAACTCGCCACCGTAACTTACCGTATAGCCGGTAGGCAAAGTCACACTGCTATTCACCTCGGCAGCGACTTCTTCAACAAAAGACGCCAGGTCACGATTTTCCACATTCGCACTGACCATCACATAACGTAAGGCATCCTCCCGCTCAATCACCGCAGGGCCTTCTACCCGCTCAAGCTCTGCGACCTGAGATAAAGCCAGTAAGGTGCCATCGGGCAGCTGGATTGGCAGGTTAGCCAGTTCAATATCGCTACCTATTGCCGCAATGCCTTCACGCTGATTAGAAAACATCAGCGGCGTTACGATGCGGCCGTTAATGATGTCGGTAACCTGCACACCGTTCACCTGCATTTGTAAATAATCAGACAATGCGGTGAGCGACATATCAAATCTCAGTGCGATATCCATTTTTGGCTTAATGCGTAAATAGTCGCCGCCTTCCATCAGCGTTTTGTTAACGTCGAGCGCGCCCTGCACGCTTTCCGTTACTTTCGCAACCTCACTGGCCACATCGGTGAGGCGGGCAATGTCATCACCAAAAATTTTAATGCTTACCATGCCGGTACTGCCAGTAAGCATTTCGGATATGCGCATTTGAATGGGCTGGGTGAAGCCGTAGTTAATACCGGGGAAGCCCTTCAATACATCACGTATTGCGTTGGCCAGTTCGGCCTTAGTGTCGAAGCGCCATTCATCGGTGGGGGCAAGCTGCATAAACACATCGGTTTCGTTAAGGCTCATGGGATCAAGCCCCAGTTCGTCCGAGCCGGTGCGCGCCACAATTTGCTTAATCTCCGGAACTTCGGCGAGTAACGCCTCTTCAATTTGCTTATCCAGCTCAAGGGAGGCCGTTAGCGAAAGTGTGGGGGATTTTTCCAGTTGCACAATCAGGTCGCCCTCATCCAGGGTTGGCATAAAGGTTTTGCCCAACTGCGTAAAGGCTAGCACAGTGAGGGCAAGGGTTATCGCCATCGCAATGAACAGAGTTTTCGGTACCGCTATGGCTTTTCGCAAAGCGCTTTCAAAGCCGTTTTGTAATGCCTGCAAATAACCCGGAAGTTGCTGCGGCGCTTTACGAACAAAGAACGATGCCAGCACCGGAATAATGGTAAAGGCACTTACCAGCGCTACGGCCATGGCAAACATGATGGTCATCGCCACCGGGCTGAACAATTTGCCTTCAAGTCCGGTGAGGGTTAGCAAAGGCGTAAAGACCACCAGCACAATCAGCGTACCGGCGATGACCGGCGTAGCAACCGCTTTAGCCGAACGATAAATCACATGCAGCCTTGGCAAAGGTACTCCCCGGGAAAGCTGCGAAACGATATTTTCCACCACGACCACCGAGGCATCCACCAACATGCCAATGGCAATTACCAGACCGCCCAGACTCATGAGGTTAGCGGTAAGATTGGTCACGCTCATTAAATAAAAAGTAATGAGTACCGCTACCGGGATAACACAGGCCACCACAAACGACGCGCCAATCTGGCCAAGAAACACCGCCAGTAGCACTACAACAATCACAATTGCCTGTCCGAGCGCACTGGTGATGGTTCCCACCGCGGTATCGATGAGGTTTTTGCGGTTATAGAATACGTTTACCTCGGTGCCGGCAGGTAAACCGGGCTTAATTTGCGCAAGCTTTGCCTGTACTGACTCCACCACCTCGGCGGTATTACTGTTTTTTAGCGCGACAATCAGCGCTTCGGTGGTTTCTTCACCGTCTTTAGTGACCCCGCCATAACGGGCCAGGCTGCCTACCGACAAACGGCCAATGTCGTCGAGTCGAATGGCACCACCATCTTTAATGGCAACCACTCGTTCAGCCACGTCTTCCAACTGAGTGAAACGCCCCTCGCTTCGAACAATTAGCGTATCATTACCCACCTCTATGCGGCCGATGCTGCCATTAATATTCGATCTGGTCAGCGCGTCGGCCACATCAGGCAATGTCAGGCCCAGGGCACTCATTCGCTGTACATCCGGAGTGAACTGCACAGTTTTGGTATAGCCACCCAACACATTCACCTCTGCCACACCGGCAACAGTGCGCAGCGCCGGCCGTATCTGCCAGTCCAGTAAATGCTTGCGCTCCATGAGTGACAGATTGGGGTTTTCCAGGGTCAGCATAAACATTTCGCTGAGCGGCGTACTCATTGGTGCAATACCACCGTCTACCGTGGGCGGTAATTCACTCCACAGATTATTCAGGCGTTCCGCCACCTGCTGCCGGGCCCAGTAAATATCGGTCCCCTCCACAAAATCCAGGGTAATAGAGGTAATGGCGTATTTAGTGGTTGAGCGCAGTACTGCTTTATCGGGGATCCCCAGCAACTCGGTTTCCAGTGGCTGGGTAATTTGCGCCTCAATTTCTTCGGCGGTCATGCCCGGCGCTTTAATAATCACGTTAACTTGCGTGGGGGAAATATCCGGAAACGCATCTACAGGCAATTTCAGCCAGGCACTTACCCCGGCTGTCAGGGCTACGGCAAACAGCGCCAACACGAAAATTCGCTGACTTAAGGAAAATTGGATCCAGCGGGCAATCATTTATTCGCCTCCCAAACCCAGTAAAATGCCTTGCACCGCACTCACTGACGAGGTGAGTACCTGCGCATTCTTAAGCTGTTTACTATCGGCAATCAGCAGTTGGCCATCGTGACGCCCCAGCACGGTTACCGCCACCGGCACTAACTCTAACCCGTCTTTAGCCAGGGCATAATACTCGCCCTCAAAAAAATAAACGCTTGAGGCAGGCACAGCCAGGCCCGCCTGCTCGATGACCGGTGTCACCATAACCGCATCAGCAAAATGTAGCGCACACTCAGTATTGCCGGTAACCGGGGCGCTCCATAACCGGCTGACCAGCCCCCTGCTTAAACGTTCGCGATAGGTAACGTCAAGATGACAAGTACCCACCGTTAATGCCGATACCTTATCGGCTAGCTGGGATGGCAGCTGTACTTTCAGGCGTAACGCGCTCTGTTCAATCACTTCACCATAAACAAACGCTTCGGTATCCAGTTGTTCACCGGCCGGGATAAACACACCGGCTACGGGAGCAGTGAGTAACGCCGAATCGTCATCATTTGCCAGCTGTAACAGCTCTTCGGCATGTTCAAGGTGGCCCAGCTCAAGTTTACTGGCAAAGTAGTGATCGGTAATTGCCTGCCAGGATTGCTGATTTATGGACTTGCTTTTAAATAATGGCAGATTTTGTTGGTATCGCTGCTCTGCGTGACGGTAAATCTCCTTTTGAGCTCTTAACATTTCGTAGAAATGATGAACCTCGCTGCCGGTCAGTTTAACCAGCGGAGTGTTAGCCTCCACAAAGGCTTGTGGCGCTACCAGGTACTGCTGCTGCAACACCCTAAACGGCAATACCAGTTGATAGCCATTCCCTGGAAGGTAGCTTACCTCACCGCTTACTGCCGGTGTTGGCACAGCAGGCACAATCTGTGGTGCGGCAAAATTCAGTGACAGGCGACCAAGCGATTCAAGGGGGATACGCTGTTCTTGCGCTGAAGCAGCAGAGACTGTCAGCACTAACAAAAGAAAAGAGAAAAATGACTTCATAGCACTTGCCCTGCCAGTTGATTAAGTTGTGCAACAAGTTGTTGCTGAGAAAGTTTGAGTTGTTCCAGTTGATAGGTGCGGTCACGCTGCTGTAGCAACGATTGCAGCCAGTTGCTTTGCTCCAACTCGCTGCTCTGCTTTAACCGTTCCAATTGCTCAACAATTTGTTCGCCGATAGCGACTTGCTGTTCACCAATGGCAATTTGTTCTTCCAGCGATGCGAGGCTGGTCATATTCGTGCTGAGCTGCTGCTGCAACGTCATTTGCAGATTCATCAGAGTTTGTGAAAGGGCCAGATCGGTTTGCTGCCAGGCCTGTAAATTCTGCGGGTTGGCAGGCATCTCAATGGCCAGCGGGATCCCTACCGCGATACCTATCTGATTTTCATCGCCCATCACGCTTTGTAAGCGCCTCGCCACCAGCGCAACATCCCAGTTGCTCTGGCTTTGCCGGCCATACTGATAAGCCGCTGCGGCATATTGCTTCTGCAAGCTCAGGAGTTTCAATTCAGGGTGACTATTCAGTGCGCTGTCGATATTAGCGGTGACCGATTCTGCCATGTTGGCAGGGAGTGTCTGCACACCGGTAAGCTCGGTATAGGCTCGCATTGCACCGGCTAATTCCGCTTTGGCGCTAACCAGTGCCTGCTGCACATCAAGTTGCTGCTGTTGCCACTGCAAATAAGCTAAGCGTGATAGTTCTCCGGCGTTAAATCGCTCGGTTAACTGAGTGCCCAGCCGGGTGAGCCATACCTGCTTATCACTCAACGCGTTGACCTGCTGGCGTGCCATGGCTGCGCCCCAGGCACGCTGCCTTAACAAACCGGAGATCAGCAACGTCTGCTGGCGCTCTTGGGCAACCAAGATGGCCTGATTGGTTTGCTCCATCTGGTCAAATAAATCCAGATTATCTGGCCGCTGGATTTGCATGCCGAGTCGCACTTCAATCTCATCGGTGCCGGTAGCCAGGTTAGATTGTAACGCGGAGACTTCCAACGTCGGCGCGCCGATGAGCCAGCGACTCAGCGACGAACTCTGATGAGCCATCCAATCAGAGGAATAATTCTGCTCGACGCGCTCTTGAGCTTGAGCGCGTAGCGCCGCTAAATCAGCGAGCTCTGAAGCCTGAAGATGAGTAGAGAAACTGCCACTCAGTATCGGAATGATAGCGGTGGTTAAGAACACGAAAACACGGTAAAAATACATAGCAATAGTCCCTGTAAGAGGGAGTCAAGATGCCAGATTATTCCCTGCCTGCCTATCGGACATCTGCCCCATAAGAGATTAAAGCACTGATTCAATTGGCTTTTTCAGTGCAACTTCTGCGACTGGCTAATACTGTTCTGATAGGTCAGAAGCACGCCATCAAGGTCGACACCGGCCTGGTCGCCGGCCTGCTTTATTTCGTACTGACTAAGCCCCTGAGCCCATCGGGCAAGGGCCCATAAATGCAGTACCCGGGTACCGGTTCGGCAAATGGCATGGACCCGGCCTTCGGCGCCCAACAGGATCCGACCAAATTCGGCGACATCCCGCTCACTGTAGTTACCACTGACTACCGGTACAAAGTAGTATTCCAAACTGGCTCCCCTTGCCCAGTTGCGCAACATGGCATCCGGGATCTGATTGGGCTCTTCAAAATCCGGGCGGCCGTTAATCAGCGTAGTAACACCCGCTTCGGCAAGGGCATAAATATCGGCCTTGGTTAACGGTCCCGAAACGCTAAAATGATGATTTATCGTGCGAATATTCATACCGATACCTCCACAAAATAAAGCGTGTATAGCGAAGAAAGAAAGATAAAGCTCCCCATTACAATCAACATCACGCCAAAGCCTTTTTTCAGCTGCTGCTGAGGTAAACGCCCGCCAAGCTTTGCGCCCAGCAAGGAACCGGCTGCACCGATAATCACCATTAGCGCGATAAGCTGAAAGTCGAAGGGCAGCTCTCCAAGCTGGCTGAACAAATACACGTATTTGCCAAAGCCCACTATCGACTGCATCACAATGATTGCCAGACTGGTGCCCACGGCCTGGCGCATAGTTACGCCACCAAGCGCCAGCAGTGCCGGCACAATTAAGAAGCCCCCCCCAACCCCGACCAAGCCAGCAATCATGCCCACCACCACAGCCGCCGGAATGAGCTTTACCAGAGACACCTCATTACTGGCAGCAACGCTAATGGGCTTAAGCATAAAACGGCTGGCAAGCAACATAATAACGGCGAATAACACTAACTGAGCCAGACCACTGAAGTACTGAGAAAGTTGCGCGCCCAGATAGGTACCAACCATACTGGGCAAGCCAAAACTGACCACTTTCTGCCAGGCCACCAAACCGGCCCGTTGTTGACGCCACACGCCTGCCAGCGCAATACCGCCCACAATCAGCAGGGATTCAGCAATCGCCACTTTAGGCGGGCGCTCAACCACATAGGTCAACAACGGCACGGTGAGGATCGAACCACCAGAGCCGAGCAGGCCAAGACTCACGCCAATTACAATGGCGCCGATAAGGGTAAGCAACATGGCTACGGCTTAACCGTCAGGGGAATTTTCAGGTAGCACTTGCCATTGTCTTCTACTGGTGGCATCTGGCCCGCTCTGACATTCACCTGAATGGCAGGGAGTAACAGTTTAGGCACCGCCAATGTGGCATCCCGGGCTTCCCGCATGGCCACAAAATCGGCCTGGCTGACGCCATCTTTTACATGAATATTGTTGCGACGCTGCTCAATCACCGAGGTTTCCCAGGCGAAGTGATCCCGAGTCGGGCTCCTATAATCATGCCCTACAAACATCCGGGTAGCCTCCGGCAAGGCCAGAATTTTACGGATAGACTGATAAAGGGTTTGTGCACTGCCGTTAGGAAAATCCGCGCGCGCCGTACCGTAATCCGGCATAAACAGGGTATCGCCCACAAACACCGCATCTTCTATGTAGTAAGACACACAGGCCGGGGTGTGACCGGGCGTGTGCAGCACTTCAATATCAAGGTGCCCCAGCGTAATCACTTCCCCGTCGACAAACAGCTGGTCGAACTGACTGCCGTCAGTGAGAAATGTGCTTTCCAGGTTATAAATTGCTTTAAACGTGGATTGTACGCGGCGAATATGGTCGCCTACACCAATCAGCCCACCGAGCTTTTCCTTGATGTAAGGGGCAGCAGTGAGGTGATCGGCATGGGCGTGAGTTTCCAGGATCCATTCCAGTGTTAAGCCATTTTTGTCAACGTAATTGACAAGTTTGTCAGCGAACTCGTGGGAGATTTGCCCGGCTGCGGCGTCGTAGTCGAGTACCGGATCGATAATCGCGCAGCTGCTGGTGGCACGGTCAGTTACCACGTAGGTCACGGTAAACGTGGGCTCATGGAAAAATGGCGTGATCTGAATTTTGCTCATTTGCCAGCTCTCTGTATCAAAATAAAGTAGGTCTATAGTTTGATACAGCAAAAGCTTTGCCAGCTGGCCAGGGCGCTATCCAGAACGGCTTACAATCACGCCAAAAAAACACAAGCCATTGATTAATATATGTTTATATTATTTAGGATTTTTTGATTTTAATGGCATAATTCGCCAAATACGTTGTTGAGCTCGTACCCTCTGCCGGCTCAGACAATGACGTTTCCCAACCCTAATGCGTTAGCTCGCAAACCCAGCTAATCACTGGTTGTTTTGCACAGTGTGTGGAGCAGTTTTTGTATGTTGTCTTGTGTGGATTGTGGTGCCTGTTGCGCCACGTTTCGGGTGTCTTTTTACTGGGCGGAATCCGACCCGTTTGCCGGTGGTTCGGTACCGGCAGAACTGACGACTAAAATTTCGCCAAATCTGGTGTCGATGGCAGGCACTAATCAGCCTGACCCAAGGAGTGTGGCCCTGACAGGCGAAATAGGGAAACAGGTAAGTTGCCGTATTTACGAACAGCGCTCGTCAACCTGTCGGGAATTTGAAGCTGGTTCGGCCGATTGTTTAAAAGCCCGGCTAAAGCACGGGATCACCGACGATGTGATCCCTATCCGCGTTGCCTGATAAGGTTAGCCAGGAGGACTTAGTATTAGCGTGTCTTTGCATTGTAGCTCAGCCGGATACACGTGGCTGGCAATGATAATCAGGCGCGTACCGGCTTCCTGTTGTAACAAGGCCACCAGTTGACTGACCGCTTGGCCGTCGAGCCCTTCAAAGGGTTCATCCAGCAGCCACACCGGTGAGTGGATAAGCATTGCTCGCGCAATACCCAGGCGCTTACGTTCGCCACCAGATAATACGCGGCCACCAGGGCCGAGCCACTCTCCCAGGTCGTTAAGCTGGGCAAGGCCGACTTTGGCCAGTACGTCATTAAGCTGCGTTGCCGAAAAGTCCCGCCCCAGAGTCAGGTTATGCCTGAGTGTGGCAGCCAGGACTAACGGTTGCTGATCCAGATATAACCAGCCTTCAATCAGGCCGTCACTTGGCGCATGACCATCGCAAAGACGCTGTCCGTGGCTGTCGACCAACCCACTGATGGCCTGCAGTAACTGGGACTTGCCTGCACCACTTGGCCCGCCAACCAGGTAAAGACCACAGGCATCAAATTTCGCCGTCACTTTTTGTTCGGGTAGGTTCACAGAGCCAAAGTCTGTCAGTTTTAACGTGTCAGACAGTGATACGGCGTCCGTCAGTTGCAGAGGCTCAACCGGTAGTGTTTTAAGTGCCTGTTTGCCCTGCACATACCGGTTCAGCGCAGGCTGACCATTAAAGGAACGGCCCAGCCAGTCACCGGCGCTGAGCAACAGCATGGGCACCACCAGCAACAGCGGGTTGCCACCCTCTCCCTCAAGCTGAGTATGAATAGCCAGATAAAAAATCACCAGCATCAGCGCCCAGGCAAGACCCTGAAACACCCACGAACTCTGCAACGTAAGCCGCTGCTGACTGGTCTCAGTCTGCCACAGCGTTTGTGCGGAGGGTAACTGCGCTAACTGCTCTTTTACCGTTTTTAAATGCCAGATGGCCACACTTCTGAGCACCACATCGGATTGCTCCCTGAATTCGTGCTCCTGTAATACCTGCACCTTAGCTAAAGTAAGCCCTTGCACACACAGTATCGCCATGATCATCAGCCAGATAACGCCAAGCGCAAATGTCCAGCCGGCAAAGGGGATATCCAGTACCAGTAGCGTTACTGCGCTCACCACCAGCATCAGTACCGCAGAAGCCTGCTGAGATACCCAGCCGACCCATACTGCAGCAATGGCCTCGGTATGACTGGCCAGCGCCTCGACTTCTTCGCTGCGCTGGCGGATCTGTGCGGCGAAGAGCCGTTCGAATAATTGCACCCGTAGTAACGAGGTGAGCTGCAGTAAATGCTTGTGACCAACCCACATATGGGCATAACCACTACCAATACGTAATAGCGCCAGGGCTCTGATAACGACCGCTGGCAGCATATAGTTAAAATTCACCGGTGCTACGGCGCAGGCGGCAATAAACCACGAAGAAACAATTAAAATCGCCAGCCCGGCACCGCCATGCAGTACTGCCAGTAACACGGTAAAAAAGGCTTTCACGATACTGCCTCCCCGTGCGTTTGCTGCACCCTGCGGTTTTCTACCTGCCAGGTTCGATTAAACCAGTCATCCGGCAGCGTCTTATGGGAAACCCATAATATAGTTCGCCCCTGTCCCAGCGTATGGATAAGCTGGCTTAGGCTATGATGCTGGGCTTCTGGTAGATGCGCGGTAGGTTCATCGAGCAGCCACACCGACGCGTCAGACAGTAATAAGCGAGCCAGTGCCAGGCGCTGAGCCTGTCCACCAGAGATCGCGGGCACTTCAGCCAGGGGCGTATCGAGCCCTGCCGGCAACGAGTCCAGCCATGCTCTAAGCTCGACTTCACTGAGCGCTTGTTCCAGCCTGGCAGTGGTAAAAGTGCGTTGATAATTGAGATTTTCCCGCAGCGTGGCGGGTAACAAAACCGGATGCTGAGTGAGCATGGCTACCCGACAAGGCAAGCGGTAGTTCCCCATACGTTGGCCGGCGAGGGCTTCCAGTAACAGGGTTTTACCACTACCGGACGGCCCGGTAACTGCCACCCAGTCACCAGGCCGCAGTGTTAATAGCTGACTGGTAAGCAGGTTATCCGCCAGTTGCAAGCTAAACTGCTGCGGCTCGGTCAGTTCGTTAGCCGGTTCGTCTAATTGTCCGGTATTCAGCGGCGCAAGCCAGTCACCGGCAGCGTCACGCGCGGCTTCAGCTTCGGCCTTCTGGTGATAAAACTGTCCCAGCGCTTTGAGTTCAGAAAACAGCAATGGCGCTGTCAGTAACAACCATAAGCCAGAATGCAGCGTAAGCTCAGGGCCTAACGAAAACTCGCCCAATAAACTAAAGCCAATGAACACCGCAATTAAGGCAACGGCAATGGTCGAAAAGAAATCCAACACGGTATTGGATAAAAACGCCACGCCAACTACCTTCATGGTGCGTTCATTCAGGTCGTCACTTGCTTGTTTTAATAGCTTTTGTTCTATCTGGTGGGTGCGAAAAGTGGCCAGTAGGCCTAACGCGGTGAGGCGATCAACAAACAGGCTGCCCAGGCGGGTGAGGGCGACAAAGTGTTTGCGCTGAAGTGCCGCGGCGCCCTTACCCACCAAAATCATAAACAGCGGAATAAGCGGTAACGTGATTAGCAGGCTGCCACCGACCACCGGGTTAACCACCAGGATAAACAGCAGCGCGAAAAACGGCGTAAGCACCGCAACGTGTTGTTGCACCTGATAGTCATAGCGCCAGTGAACCAGCGCGCTGATGTGTCTGGTCCATACCGATTGCCAGAAGTAGGCCGAATGGGTGCTGACTAACGATGTTTGCTCGGCCACCAAACGCTCGGCAAAGCGCTTTTCAAGGCCCCGAAGCAAATCGGATTTTGCCTGTAAGGTGCGACGATACGCATCGCCCTGCAGTAGCCAGGCCAGTAATAACGCAGCCGCCAGCCCCAGCCAGTCACTCATATCCGGCTGCTGAGCCAACACTACCCAGTCGTGCATCATTGCGGCAAACAACCAGTAGCCGGCAATTAAACACAACAGCCGGGTGGTTTTTATGACCACTAATAAAAACAAGGTGCTGCGCGATGCAACACCCTGCTTAGTGACGGTGGCGTTAAACCACCGTGGAAGGGACTGACTGTCTTTCACTACTGATCTTCTGGGTCTTCGGGGCGATCCAAGTTCTCAGTCGATTCTAACCACATGGCGTTGATAATGCCAAATGAACAAGCCAGTAACACACCTAATATCCAGGTAAAATACCACATGTTCTGTTCTCCTTAATAAATCGCGTGAGATGAGTCTAAGTCGCTGTTTTTAATGCGACCGCGCATTACATAAAAACTATATGCTGTGTAACCCAGAATAATGGGCACAAAGATACAGGCTACAACAAACATGATTCTCAGGGTCATTTCACTGGATGTTGCATCCCAGATGGTTAAACTTGCCATCGGCATAGTGGTGCTTGGCATCAGGAATGGGAACATCGAGAATCCCGCAGTCAGAATAATACCTGTTATCATCAGCGCACTGCTCACAAACGCCCAGCCACCGCGACCTGCTTTTGAAAAGAAGGCACACGCTAGGCCAGCACCAATACCTAACAGCGGCGCCACCACCATCCAGGGATATTTGCTGTAGTTAGCCATCCACGCACCGGCTTCAACCACCACGTCTTTCTTAAGTGGATTGGAGGTGGCCAGTGTATCCACGGCAGAGGTTACGACAAAACCATCCAGACCAAAGGCAACCCAAAGACCGGCCAGAATAAACAGCACCACCGTTACCAGTGACAGAACAACCGAGACCGCCCGTGCCCGCACTTCAATAAAGCTATCGGTCTTCATTTGCAGCCAGGTAGCGCCATGATTGAGGATCATCGCAACTGAAACCAATCCCGCAACCAGTGCAAATGGCGTAAGCAGACCAAAGAACGAACCGGTATAGGTGGCTTTTAAATTGCCATCCAGCTCAAACGGTACGCCCAACAACAGGTTACCAAAGGCCACGCCAAAGATTAACGCAGGCACGAAACCGGAAGTGAATAGCGCCCAGTCCCAACTGGTACGCCAGCGCTTATCTTCTAATTTACTGCGAAAATCAAAGCCCAGCGGCCGCATCCATAAGGCAATCAACACCAGCGCCAGTGCCAGATAAAAGCCCGAGAAGGCGGTGGCATAAATCATCGGCCAGGCCGCAAAAATAGCGCCCCCGGCGGTGATAAACCATACCTGGTTACCGTCCCAGTGCGGACCCACCGTGTTGATCATTACCCGGCGCTCATCGTCGGTTTTACCAATCAGGGTGAGCAGTGCGCCAACCCCTAAATCAAATCCATCGGTGATGGCAAAGCCAATCAGCAGTACGCCAACCAGCACCCACCAAATTACTCGTAGTACTTCATAATCAATCATGCGTTTGCTCCTTGAGTACCCAGGCCAATAGCATCATCCAGTTTGTTATTATCTTCCGGTGGAACCGGCCCTTTCTTGGCGTATTTCTTCATCAGATAGAAGCCAATCACAAACATGGTTGCGTAGAACAGGGTATAAGCCACCAGCGTAGTCACTACGTCTGAAACAGACAGGTTAGACACCGCGGTGTGTACTGGTAACACTTCGGCGATAGACCAGGGCTGACGGCCATACTCGGCCACAAACCAACCGGCTTCACAGGCAATCCACGGTAATGGCAGCGACCAGACCGCCGCTTTCAGCAACCAGCGGGGCTGGGTGATGCGGTGCTTAGTACTGTAATAGAATGCCGCGATAAACAGCGCCAGCATCAAAAAGCCCGCAACAACCATCAGGCGGAAAGAGTAAAACAGTGGTGCTACCGGTGGGATACTGTAATCCACCGCTTTTTCCAGCGCTTCTGGTGTAGGCTGAGTGATGTTGTCAGTGAAAGGTTCCAGCAACAACGCATAGCCTAAGTCGTCTTTGTTGCGCTCAAACATCTCGAGTTCTGCTGGCGTTGCTGTGCCGTCTTTCACTTTCTCCAACTGCTTCTGTGCCTGTACGCCAGACAAAATGCGCACCCGGTGAATCTCTTTGAGATCCTTGATCCCCATCACTTCTTCATCCAGTGAACGGGTAGCAATAATCCCCATGGCCCACGGGATCTGAATAGCGAAGTCCATTTTTTCTTCTTCATCATTAGGAATGCCGAACAAGGTAAAAGCAGCCGGTGCCGGATGAGTTTCGTACTCAGCTTCCACAGCCGCCAGTTTGACTTTTTGCACATCGCCGAGCTCGTAACCGCTTTCGTCACCTAAAACAATTACCGACAGGGTAGCCGCTAAGCCGAAGCTGGCTGCAATCGCAAAGGAGCGACGGGCAAAGGCAATATGTTTATGCTTGAGCAGATAGTAACTGGAAATCGCCAGTACAAAGATGGCACCGGTGACATAGCCTGCAGAGACAGTGTGGACAAATTTAACCTGGGCTACCGGGTTAAAAATCACTTCGCTGAAACTGGTCATTTCCATCCGCATTGACTCGGTATTGAAACTTGCCCCCACCGGGTACTGCATCCAGCCGTTGGCAATCAAAATCCATAGCGCTGAGAAGTTCGAGCCAATGGCCACCAGCCAGGTTGCCATTAAGTGCTTCACTTTAGACAATTTGTCCCAGCCGAAAAAAAACAGCCCCACGAAGGTCGATTCTAAAAAGAACGCCATTAACCCTTCAATGGCCAACGGAGCGCCAAAAATGTCGCCCACGTAGTGAGAATAGTAAGACCAGTTCATACCAAACTGGAACTCCATCGTTAATCCGGTTGCAACGCCAATAGCAAAGTTAATCCCAAACAACTTGCCCCAAAACTGGGTCATTTGTTTGTAGATTTCTTTACCCGTCATCACATAGACCGACTCCATAATGGCCAACAGGAACGTCAGACCAAGAGTCAGCGGAACAAAGATAAAGTGGAACATTGCTGTTAAAGCAAATTGTAACCGCGATAGTTCTATCAACGTATCGCTCATGGGACTCTCCTTTGATGTTTCTAAATACTAAACCGGGTGTTACCTGTAGCGTGGTCAGCATTACCCATACTGCAGGTCTGAAATAATTGCTACCTGACAGGCCAACAGGCCAAGGCACTTTTTACGCTTTATAAATTGCACTCTGCATAACTTGCGCCAACCGGAACAAAACACCCAACCAATTGATATTATTAAATTAATAAAATTATATTAGTTAGACAGGTGGAAATCTGCTAAGCAGCGTGGCGCCTGGCTGACATATTTGTCAGTGGTTTGTCAGAACTGACAAGCGTCGTTATCAGAAAAGTCGCTTGAAGATACAGCAATACCGGCGGTTACATTTTGATCGCCATCAACTAACTGTAAAAGGGAGTCGTCTGAGTATATTAGAGAGTGCCGGGTCAGGGCAGCGGGCATTCTGCCCGCTCAGAATTAGAAGTGCCGAACAGGCCTTTACTGAATAGAGAAAGTGCGATGACAGGCATTACACACGCGCATTAAATCCACTGCATGCTGACGGACTTCTTCCTCGCTTAGATCCGGGTTTTGGATTGCCTGCCAGTGTGGCCGCATACTTTGCGCCATAGCACGAAATGCCGGTGGTATTTGCTGACCCAAGCCTTTGGGGCGAGTCGCCTGCTCGCGGGATTGAAGGTTCGCGATACGCTGGCGCAACTCCTCTCGTTTGCCTTCCAGCAGTAACTGCTGGGTATCGGTGAGCGCTTCAAGCATGTCGCGCATATGGCCGAGCACAAACGTTTTTTGCTCCTCGTTAAGCGTTACCGCCATACGCTCATCAACGGCCAGCGCACTTGTTGCCGGCCATATCAGGCATAGAGTCACCAGCAGTGCGGTAGTAGAGCCCTTTGCCATGTTATTCTCCGTCCTGATAAGTCACCGTAAAAGCACCGCGTAAATCTCCCGCGGCAAAACCGGTTGCCTCATCATCAGGGTATTGCTGTTTAATGGCTTCCTTCACAGGTTCCGCCAGCGATGCGCCATGGCAGTTGAGACATAAGCCGCCGGTTATAATAGGCGCCATAAAACGGTATGTACCGGCAGCTTCATCAACGTGAACTGTCGCCAGGGCGCCGGGCTCCAACCCCTCTTCGAGCCCTTTAACCATGGCCATCAGCGATGATTTCTCCCAGCTGTCTGCGCGGTTTTGCGGATTGCGTACTTTCAACGCGGTGCGCCCTACCTGCCAGCCATCGGTACTGAGTTCTGCCGCTATGGCCGGCGCGATGTCCTTACACACCTGCACACCATTAGGCAACCCGCCGGCTTTTACCGCCTGCTGCAGGTTTTGTTTAAGCGTTTTGCCCAGTTGCATGGCCTTCTGCCTGGCCTGTGCCTTAAACTCTGCCTCGCTCAACTGCCCGGCCTGAGCGGACAGAGGGAGCAATAAGCACCCCATCAACACTGTTTTCTTAGTGAGTCTGATCATTTGTCATCCTGCTCCAGTCTTTCGATGCCCAGTGCCTTCAACACGTATTTCTCATATACAGGTTCGCTGGTACCGGTTTTCATCTTACGCATGAAATATTTTTCAAAGGCAATCTTCGCCAGATGCACCCATTTACCCTTTTTAAACCAGGTAACGTTTCGCGGCGGAATTTGCGGCATGGCCACAAACGCCGCACCGGTGTCGCCCATATCAGCCAAACAAATTGCATGCCAGGTGCCTTTTGTTGAAGGCGGTTTATCGTCCACAATGATGGATTTCATATTGTGCGCAATGGCCGTCATCATGGTTTCAATCATATAGCCGGTTTTGGGCGTGCCGGTGGGTACCGGTGTCGCTTCCACCGGCGGGATGGCAACGCACACCCCCCCCGAAAAGATATTAGGATACTTAGAAGAACGCTGGAATTCATCGGTGATGACAAACCCCTTGGGATTACACAACCCTTCCACGTTGGCCACCGCCGGCACTCCACCAAAAGGGGGGATCAGCATGGAATGGTTAAAAGGCTCCTCATAGGTAAATTCCACCTCGCCTTTTCGATTGAGCTCCGATACGTGCATCATGCCCTCTTCAACCTTATCCACCCGCGCGTTACAGATCCATTTGATGTTGCGATTGCGCAGTTCTGATTCGAGCATTGATTTTGAGTCGCCTACGCCGCCCAGCCCCAAATGACCGATATAAGGTTCACTGGTCACAAACGTCATGGGCACTTTGTGACGAATCTTGGCGTCGCGCAGCGCTTTATCCAGAATAAAGGCATATTCGTAGGCCGGGCCAAAGCAACTGGCCCCCTGAAACGAACCCACCACTACCGGACCAGGGTTCGCCACCAGCTTCTCAAAATCGGCATAGCAATGCTCAGCATGATCCAATGTACAAACGGACTGAGTGAATCCACCGGGGCCCGCCCCTTCGATTTGGTCAAAGGCTAAACGCGGACCGGTAGCAATAATCAGATAGTCATAATCAATGATCTCACCCTCGCCGGTGACCAGTTGATTGGCCTCGGCATCAATCTTGTCGACCCGGGCGCATTTAAACGCAATTTTCTTTTTGGCCAGATACTTTTCGATAGGCATAGTCACCGCACCGGCTTCTCGCCACCCCACTGCAACCCAGGGGTTGGAAGGTACAAACCTGAACTCTTCCCGTTCGTTAACCACCATTACTTCATGACCCGCGCCCAGCGCTTCTTTTACTTCATACGCCGCTGGCATACCACCGGTTCCTGCACCTAACACCACTATTTTTGCCATAATCATTCTCTTTTATCGTTATTGGCTCTGCTAGTCCTGCCACACTGGTCGCTAACAAATCCGTTGAACAAGTCTTTCTGTTAACGAGTCGCTCTATTAACAAGTTGTTTACCAATATTCGTGCCATTGTGGTGTAAACGTAGTAGGATGATGTTTTATATTAGATTTTTAATATATTTATTGATTAAACGGCTTGTACAGCACATTGAGCTGTGTCAAATTTGACAAACAAGCTCAGCTTTCAGCTGTCATATTTGTCTCAGGAGAAGGGTGTTATGAACGCATCGCTCATTCAGTCAATGATTAATGCCATTGATAAACCAGCGATATTCATTACCAACGATTACGTTATTCAGGCGGTTAACGATGCTTACCGTGAAACCTACGATACAGAAGTTATCATTGGTAACAGCACCTGTTATGCGATATCCCATCGCAACGACGCTCCCTGCGACAAGCATGGTGAGGAGTGTCCTTTAGCGCAGTGTCAGAAAACCAACCGGCCCAGCAGTGTGGTGCACATTCACAACACCAATGAAGGCAAAACCTACTGCGATATCCTGATGAAACCGGTGCGTGATGAAGATGGCATGACCATTGGCTACCTGGAAATACTCGATCGCATTAGCTATGCAGCCGCCGACTCGCAGAAGAACAAAATGATTGGCGGCTCCGACAACTTTAAACAAATGCTTAACCGCATCAACCGCGCCGCGCAGTCGGAAATTGCCGTATTACTGCAAGGCGAAACCGGTGCAGGTAAAGAACTGGTTGCCCAGGCCGTTCACCAATCGAGCCGTCGTAAAGACAAACCCTTTGTGGTGATTGAATGTACCGGATTAAACGAGAGCCTGTTTGAGTCTGAGCTGTTTGGCTATGAAAAAGGCGCGTTTACCGGCGCAACTAACAGTAAGAAGGGCCTGATAGAAGTGGCCAACGGCGGCACCGTGTTCTTCGACGAGATTGGTGACGTGCCGCTCAATATGCAGGTAAAACTGTTGCGCTTACTGGAAACCCAGTGCTACCGACCGGTTGGCGGTTTAAAACAGAAAAAGGCTGACTTCCGCCTCGTGTGTGCCAGCCACAAAAACCTGCTGGCCATGGTCGAAAAAGGCGAGTTTCGTCAGGATTTGTATTTTCGTATAGCCGGCTTTCCGATTTACCTGCCTGCATTACGCGAACGAAAATCAGATATTCCGCTGTTGTGTAAGCACTTTCTGGCTGGTAGCGAACATCGTCATAAACACTTTAGCGAACGGGCATTACAAACCCTGTCGCAATACAGCTTTCCGGGCAATATCCGCGAGCTCAAGAGTATTGTAGAGCAGGCCGCGTTGATGTCTAACGATGACGATATACTGATAAGCGACCTACCGCCGCAGATCTTGGGTGTCGGCCCGACTGAAACACAGGCCATAGCAGAAGACATTATGCCGCTCGAACAAGCCGAACAAGTGTATCTGGAAAAAATCTGTAAGCACTTTGATGGCAGCCCCGACGAGCTTGCCAATAAGCTTGATGTAAGTACTCGCACACTATACAGAAAGCTACAGCGCTACAACATTAAACTTAAAGGCTCATAAACCCCTGATACAACAAGCGCACCGCCAGCACCGATAATATGATTTTAAAAGCCAGTTTAAACTTGTCGGCCGGAATGCGATTTAGCAGTTTCAGGCCTAGCCAGGTGCCAATCGCACCGCTGACAATCATCGCCACGACCAGAGGCAACCATTGCCAGAACGAAAACCCCACCATGGTAAACACCACCGCTTTTAAACTGTGCTGAAAGGTCATGCAGTTAGCAAATGTGGAGGTATGGGTCATTTTGTTATAGCCGTTACGGTATACTACCGAAGCTACCATAGGGCCACTGGCACCTACAAACATGCTTAGAAAGGTGGTTAGCGCACCGGCGATGATGCGGCCCGGGCGCGACATCTCCCGCGGACTGGGTTTAAGCCCCCACACCATTAGCAGTAAAAAGACGGCGATGGCCAGTTGGATAATCGCCAGTGGCAGTTGCACTACCACGAAGGAGGCGGCTATCGCCCCCAGGATCGTACCTAACGCAAAGTACTTAAACATCGCCCGGTCGAGATATTTAAAAGTCATCACCGCGCGACTGGCATTAGAGCCCAACTGCACCAGGCCATGCACAGGAATTAACGCAGCAATGGGCATTACGGATGCCATCACCACCAGCAACAACATGCCGCCGCCCAATCCCATGGTGCCGGTAACAAATGAAGTAAATCCAGCCAGTAAAATGAGTCCCAGCGCCGTATACAGGTCGAGGATGCCGGCAGTTAACAGTGTTTCCATCACAAACCATAAAGTCGCTATCTATCCTGGCTTTGATTTTCACTATGCCTGAAATACTTTGCAACCAAATAAACCGCTATTTCGTCTTATAAAACCTGTTTATAACTCACATTCACTGGTAACTTAATCTTTCTTAGATAACAACAACGACAGTAATCACCTAAAACTATGAATAAAATGCTTCTTTCTCTGTCTGTTGCTACCGTGCTGCTTACAGCGTGTAGCGACGACAAAACGCCAGAAAAACAAATAGAACCCGCAACACCTATGAATTTATCGACATCCATTGCCCCACCGGTGGCGAAAAAAGAATCCTATGAATTAACTGCTCACGGTGATACCCGGGTAGATGATTATTACTGGATGCGCGACGATTCCCGCACTGATGCAGAGGTGCTTTCGCACCTGGAAAAAGAAAACAGCTACGCTGATGCCGTACTTGCGCCGCTCGAAAAACAAACCGACACCCTCTATGAGGAAATGATCGCCCGCATCCCAAAAGATGACTCTTCTGTACCTTATAAAAAGAATGGCTACTGGTACCAGACGCATTATGTGGGCGACGGCGAATACCCGATTTATGTTCGCAAACAGCAACCGGACGGTGAAGAAACCGTATTACTCAACGGCAATAAAATGGCCGAAGGCGAGAGCTATTTCAGTATTGGCTCCTTTGAAGCCAGCCCGAATAATGAGTTACTGGCCTACTCTGTGGATACAGTCAGTCGCCGCTTATACACGGTATACGTGAAAAACATTGCTACCGGTGAGTTATATGCCGATACCCTGACCGACACCACGGGCCAGGTTTACTGGGCTAACGATAACCAAACGCTGTATTACATCAAGCGTGATAAGCAAACCTTACTGGGCTCGCAGGTCTTCCGCCACACCCTGGGAACTGATCAGGCCGATGACGAATTGGTTTACGAAGAAACCGACACCACTTTCTATACTTCATTAGGGAAAAGTAAAGACGGTGAAGTTATCTTCATTAACCATAGCAATACCGACATGTCTGGTGTAACGCTGATCGATGCCAACAATGCAGAGGCCACCCCAACGCCATTTTATCCCATCGAGCCGGACCATGAGTATTCCGTCGAAAAACATGGCGACGACTATTATGTGTTAACCAACTGGCAGGCTGATAATTACCGCATTATGAAAGTCGCAGCCGAAAGCACCCAGGACCGCAGCGCCTGGCAGGAAGTGGTAGCTCATAATCCTGACATATACATCAGCAGCCTCGAAGTTTTGCAGGACTACCTGGTATATAAAGCCAAGGAAAATGGCTATCTGCGCCTTGAAGCCATGTCGCTGAAAGACGGTTCACTGCGCACCATCCCCACCGAAGATCCGATTTATACCGCAGGTTTTACCGGCAATACCCAGAGTGACACCAATACTGTCAGAATTTATTACGCGTCGTTGACCACGCCGCCCAGTACCTTCGATATTAATTTAGAAACGCTGCAAAGCGAACTGAAAAAGCAAAACAAGGTTGGCGATGACTTTAACGCAGCTGACTACCAGTCAGAACGCCTGATGACTACTGCTCGCGATGGTAAGAAAGTACCGGTTTCACTGGTTTATCGAAAATCGACCTTCAAAAAAGACGGTACTAACCCGCTGTTCCAGTACGGTTATGGCTCATATGGTTCAACCATGGACCCTACCTTCGTTTCATCGTGGTTATCGATGCTGGACCGGGGCTTTGTCGTTGCCATTGCCCATATCCGCGGTAGCCAGATGCTGGGTACCCAGTGGTATGAAGACGGTAAGATGGGCAACAAAATGAACACCTTTACCGACTTTATTGACGTTACTAAAGGGCTGATTGAACAAGGTTATGCCGACCCGAGTCGCGTATTTGCAGAAGGCGGTAGTGCCGGTGGCTTATTAATGGGCGCTGTGGCCAATATGGCTCCCGAACTGTACACCGCAATCGCCGCCCATGTGCCCTTTGTGGATGTGGTAACCACCATGAGTGATGCCAGTATTCCACTGACTACCGGCGAATACACCGAGTGGGGTAACCCGGCCAATAAAGAAGAATATGAGTATATGCTTTCCTATTCACCTTACGATCAGGTGAAAAAGCAGGATTACCCGCACCTGTTTGTCACCACTGGCTTGCATGATTCACAGGTTCAGTACTTCGAACCGATGAAGTGGGTAGCTAAACTGCGGGATTACAAAACCGATGACAATCTGCTGCTATTCATTACCGATATGGAAGCCGGTCACGGCGGTGCCTCAGGTCGCTTCAAGCGTTATGAGCAACGGGCGAAGGAATATGCCTTTTTCTTCCACCTGGCAGGTATAGAACTGTAATAATACCATATATGGTATAAGCCCGGTTAGCGTCATGCTAGCCGGGCTTTTTAGTTCTCTGCGAAACGCAGAGCTGTCTGATTTCGCCCTTCGCGCTTAGCTTTTAGCAGTTGTCTGTCGGCTTCATCAAACGCCTTCTGAAAGCCTTCACATTCATCTACCCTGGCAACTCCAAAACTACAGGACACAGTCAGTTCGGGCTCTGAAAAAGTAAGCTCTGCAATTCCCTGACGAATCGCTTCAGCCACTGAGAACGCATTTTCTATGGAGGTTTGTGGTAGCAGCAGCATAAATTCGTCACCGCCGAAGCGACCGAAGATGTCACTGCTGCGAATTTTACTGCGTACCAGGATGGCCAGCTCGCGAAGCACTTCGTCACCAGCCAGATGGCCAAATCGGTCGTTGATTTGTTTAAATTTATCCACGTCGAACAACAACAGCGAGGTTTGGTGACCATAGCGTTTAGCCTGTTTAAGGTGTTGTTCAGTCAGCGCAATAAAATGCTGGCGCATAACCGCTTTGGTAAGGAAGTCGGTTTTGGCTTCAATATGTAATTCGCGGTTATCTGCCACCAACGCGGGTACAGACATGGCAAAGTAAGCACTGCAGGCAATCACATTGATAGCCACCTGATAAATATAGGCCTGTTCAGAAACCCCTAAAATACTTACCAGCAGCGCCAGCAGGAAGCTGAGTATAGCCAGACTGACAGCCATCCGAATGGGCGACTCGGTAAAAACGATCCACATTTGTGGCAGGGTCAGAAAGAAAATCAGACAGGCAATTTCCGACGACTGGTAATAGTCTGCCAGTACGACTACCCCTACCATCAGCACCCAGCTAAGTACCAGCTTGCCGGCAAAAGAACTAAAGCGACTCTCGGTTTTAGGCTGGAAGTTGAGCGCAGACAGCAATCCCCGGCGCGGATAGATACGATTCACAATACCGATAAAAACTGGTACCAGCACCAGGATCCCGGACATATCGCCAATCCACCAGGCCAGACTGGTGGCTAAAAACGACTCCAGTTGTGGCCCGCCAAACAATAACAGTACGCCGGCGGTTGCCATAACCAGGCTGGCAGTAGCCACCGTCAGTAAAAACCGCATCACCGGCGCGTATAAATTATGATGGCTTATCCGGTCAATCGAGCCGCGCAGCAAGTTGGCACTCACGCCGTAAACCAGGCAATGCAGCAAGGCAAAATGACTGCCGGCAATCAGCAGCTGTTCCAACGAGCGCTGATCATTAAATACCAGGCTTTCCCAACCAGTAGACAACACAGAGGCAATAAACATGGCAGGCAGTGCCTGCCATCTGAGCAACAGAAAACAGGTAAACGTAAAACCAGCGGGCGGAAACCAGATACTGGCATGGGGAGCATACTCAGTAAAAACCGACAGACGCCATAGCACCAGCCAGGTTAATACCAATAACGAATGTTTAAATACTGCAGTAATTTTTTCCATTACTCTTTGCACTGTTCGTCTGACTGCTCTAACGCAAAGATAAAACCGCCATCATGTTACTAGAAAAATCACACCCTAAAATAGTAATACAAATTTAACCAAGTACCTACCAGAAACCTTCCAGTACAACGAATTAGCCTAGACACTTTCAGCCAGAAAAGGCCTGGCTCCAGTCCTTCCATACCGGTGTCATGCCTAGCTGTGCAACGGCGTCTGCGACCGCTTCAGGTGAACGTTTATCATCGGTNCTGAACTGCTCAAGTGCTTCATCTGTGGCTGAATAGCCNCCNGGTTGCGTGCTGGATGCNGCGCTCAGACTNGTGATACCAAAGGGCANNAGCTTGTCTCTNAGNGCNGCNGACTCGCGGGTTGATAAACTNATCTCGACATCTGTATTCANCANCCGGTGTACGCAAATAAGCTGCAATAACTGGCGATTAGTCATATCCAGCGTACTCACTTTNTCNCCCGTGTAAGGCCNCAGNCGCGGTACCGACAAGCTNTAACGGCTGCGCCAGTAACGGGATTGCANANANTCNAGATGCANNGCNGTAAANTAGCTGTCCACACGCCAGTCGTTTAACCCGATTAATNCACCCANACCGATTTTATCCATACCGGCCCNGGCCANGCGNTCCGGCGTTNGCAGCCGCCAGTCAAAATCCTGTTTTTTNCCNCGCGTGTGATATTCGGCATAGCGGCGTCGTTGATAAGTCTCCTGATACACCATCACNGCATCAACGCCCAGGGTTTTCAGCGTCTGGTAGTCACTCTNNGNCAGCGGCTGCACTTCCATCGCCACATAACTGAAATGCGGTTTGATCAGCGGCAACACCCTGCNAAAATAGTCCATACCGACNTTNCGCTCGTGCTCCCCGGTCACCAGTAATATNCTGTCAAAGCCCATAGCTTTAATNGCCGCGACTTCTGCNGTTACCTCTTCTTCAGACAGNGTTTTGCGGCGAATCGCATTACTCGCCGAGAAACCGCAATAGGTACACTCATTGGCACAGAGATTTGATAAGTACAAAGGCACAAAAAACTGCATGGTATGACCAAACCGGCAACGGGTAAGTTGCCTGGCGCGACTGGCNAATACCGGCAGNTAAGATTCGGCGGCNGGCGACAACAACGCCGGNAGATGNTGCAAGGTTANGTGTGGCGCATTAANNGCGGCTTCCACCTCTTTAGCGGTAGTGGCATAAATGCGCAGCCGNATATCATCCCAGTCGGTGGCCGCCAGTGTGTCTGCAAAACTCATAAATCCTCCAGAAACGCTTCCAGNGGACTGGTGGCNACAGCCATTTTNTGTCCNCCAGCCAGGCCGGCTTCANANGCCTGTCGTCCGGCTCTGACTGCATGATTGAACGCTNCNGCCATAGCNATGGGATCATGCGCTGCAGCCATTGCAGTATTAACCAGNACTGCATCCACNCCCATTTCCATNGCNGCGGCCGCNTGACTTGGTGCACCTATGCCCGCATCCACCACCACCGGCACNCTGGCCTGCTCAACAATTATTTGCAGGAACTCGCGGGTTTGCAGCCCCTGATTAGAACCAATCGGCGCGCCCANNGGCATCACTGCCGCACAGCCAACCTCCTCCAGTCGTTTACACAACACNGGATCGGCCGGGCAATAAGGCAACACNACAAACCCCTNATTAACCAATAGCTCTGCNGCNTTAAGTGTTTCCANAGGATCTGGCAGTAAATAGCGCTGATCCGGGTGTATTTCCAGCTTCACCCAGTGGGTTTGAAGCGCCTCGCGCGCCAGTTCAGCCGCGTAAACGGCCTCCGTTGCTGTGCGAGCCCCNGCGGTATTTGGCAGTAACTGCACGCCTAGCTGCTGTAAGGGGGCCAGTAATTGATCTGAGCGGTGCGAGAGGTCCATCCGCTTTAACGCCAGCGTGGTCAGNTCACTGCCACTGGCCGCAATGGCCNGCTGCATAATAGNNGCGCTGGCAAACTTGCCGGTGCCGGTGAACAANCTGGATGAAAAGGTTNTATCNGCAATCTTAAGCATTNGCTACCCCCCGGCAACAACNGTGAAAAGTGTTACTTGNTCATCAGCATGCAAGGCATGCTGNGGCCANAATGTGCGGTTTATCACCTGCTGATTCACCGCCAGGGCTAGCCCGTTTTCGTCCACGGAAAGGTCTTCAATAAGCTGCTTCAGGCTCAAGCCTTCAACCACTTCCGTTACCTTGTCATTAACTGTAATCTGCATTGTTCTCTCCACATACCGGGCACCCCTCAAGAGGCGGTAATTTAAGGGCTTGCCACTGACCACTAAGGCCATCGAAAAGCCGTAATTCACCCCAGCTCAATGGGGCCATAGCAGTAATAAACAGCAGGGTCTGCAGCGCCTGCATGATGCCAATGATGCCCACAACAGGCCCCAGGATCCCCTGGGCAAGGCACGTATTAGGCTCACTTTGCGCAGGCGAATATAAGCACCGGTAGCACCCATGAGCCTGGTGCGGATGTAATAGCAGTACTTGCCCCTGCATGCCACTGGCAGCGCNGGATATAAGCGGTATGCCAAGTTGATAACAAACCTGATTAATTAACTGCCGCGAANCCATATTGTCAGTACAGTCGAGCACTACCGACGCCCCTCGNAACANACTTTCNGCATTACTTTTAACCAGTCTTGTGGCATGGCATTGCACACTCAGCGTCCGGTTTATGTCACGCAAGCGCNGNCTNGCCACNCTNGCCTTGGNCTCACCGATATCCNGNTCNCNGTAAAGNGGCTGTCGNGGCAGNTTNCTCAGCTCNACCTCATCACNGTCGACCAGTNTTAGCCTGCCAACCCCAGCGCCGGCCAGATACGGCGCCACAGCACAGCCNAGGCCNCCAAGCCCAACAATCACCACNTCNGCGNGNCNTAAAGCCTGTTGCTTTACCTCATCCATCTCCGCCACCAGCAANTGCCGNCTGTATCTGNCGTAATCATCTCTGCTTAACACGGTCATACGTCTCCTTTAGNCTGTTNACCGCAGCCANCGGCTCGGCNGCGCGGGTAATGGCGCTAACCACCGCCACACCANTNACNCCGGTNTCNACCACATCGGCAAACCTGGCCTGACTGATNCCACCAATGGCCACCGTGGGGNTATCACCAGCGAGTGTTTGATATCGCCGCAGCCGGGCTAATCCCTGGGGTTTGGAAGGCATCTTTTTAGTTTGGGTAGCAAAAATGTGGCCGAGGGCNATATAGGANGGNCTGAACTGTCTGGCCCGGCATAATTCGGCATAGCCATGAGTAGAAATGCCCAGCCGCAGCCCGGCCCTGTATATCGCGCCTAAATCCGCGGCTTGCAAATCTTCCTGTCCCAGATGAACACCATAAGCGCCGCACTCAATGGCTAGCTGCCAATGGTCATTGATAAACAATCGCGTTTGGTAAGATGCTGCCATATTGACTGCCTGGCGGATCTGCTCAGCAAGGTCAGCCCCGGGTTGCTTGATACGTAACTGGATAATGTTAAGCCCCAGGGGAAGTAACAAAGCTAACCACTCAAGACTATCTACCACCGGGTATAAGCCGAGCTGACGACAGGTCAGCGGCGCAAACCCTTCAGGCGGTGCAGTAATATCAGCATCCGCGGGCAGCTGGAGTACCGTGGGAAAGTAACGCTCATCAGTGGGCCAACCACAGCGGGCTAACGGCCCGGCACCAGCGCCAGCCGCATACCCCTTTGCCAGCCCCATATTGACATAGGCTTTAGCAACACAAACGGCATCGTGTAATGGGTAATCCAGCGCCAAGGCGGCTGCGATAGCACTGGCAAACGTGCAGCCACTACCATGCTGATGAGTCGCCGGCTGCCAAATACTGCTATAACACCAATGCATCGGTGTAGTGTACAGCCGGTCTTCCGCCTGTTCTGCTGAGCTATGCCCCCCGGTGCAGAGCAGCCTCGTTTTCAACAAGTGCTCTGCATCCAACTCGCCACCGACGCAGGCAAGCAAATACTGCTCTTCGTCACTATTCGGTGTACACAGGTCAACGCAGGCTAACAGAGCGCGACAGCCCCGGGCAGAAACGCTGGCCATTTGGGCGCCGGTAGTCGCCACTTGTACCGGGTCCCAAATCACCCAAACCTGCTCATTGCGCTCGCGCACCTGGTTAATAAGCCCGATGACTACACCCACCTGTTCGTCGTTACACAACAAGCCGATTTTGATGGCCTGTGGCACCATATCCTGTAGTAATGCCTGCCCCTGACTGCTTAGTAACCCGCAAGCAACTGCCGCCACCTGCTCAACCGCCACGGAGTTCTGCGCCGTTATTGCGGTGACAACCGTGCAGGCATGGCAACCTAAATCGTGAAGTGTGAGCGTATCGGCCTGAATCCCCGCGCCACCGCCACTGTCAGACCCGCCGATACACCAGACTACTGGACGCTGTTCAGTGGCTGTCATGATCGCTATCCCCGGTGCTGACGGCCGGATGATAGAGCTCAGCGCCGCGCCGGTTGAATTCGGCTGATTTGGCGCGCATACCATCCAACTGCTCGGCGGTAGTTTGGTGAGGCGTGACATTCACCGCGATCGCCTCTCCCCTAGACTCCTTAGCAGCCGCTTCACGGACTTCATGGGAAATCTTCATCGAGCAAAATTTGGGGCCACACATGGAACAAAAATGAGCCACTTTNCCAGCAGCCTGGGGAAGGGTTTCATCGTGGTANGCCCGCGCGGTCCCCGGGTCTAGTGNCAGATTAAACTGGTCTTCCCAGCGAAATTCAAAGCGGGCTTTGGACATGGCGTTGTCCCGAATTTGCGCTGCCGGGTGCCCNTTCGCCAAATCGGCCGCGTGGGCGGCAATCTTATACGTGATAAGCCCCTGTTTAACATCTTCTTTATTCGGCAGGCCCAGGTGCTCTTTGGGCGTGACGTAGCAGAGCATTGCACAGCCAAACCAACCAATCATGGCGGCACCAATCCCCGACGTAAAGTGGTCATAACCTGGCGCAATATCAGTGGTAAGCGGGCCCAGGGTATAAAAAGGCGCGCCATGACAATGGTCTAACTGCTCTTCCATATTGGCTTTAATTAAGTGCATGGGCACATGTCCGGGCCCCTCAATCATCACCTGTACGTCATATTCCCAGGCAATTTTGGTGAGCTCACCGAGGGTATGCAACTCGGCAAACTGCGCCTCATCGTTGGCATCGGCTACCGAACCNGGACGCAAACCATCTCCCAAACTCAGCGACACATCATAAGCCGCACAAATCTGGCAGATTTCTCTGAAGTTCTCGTACAAAAAGCTTTCAGCGTGATGACTCAGGCACCACTTAGCCATAATGGAGCCGCCACGGGANACAATGCCCGTGACCCGGTTNGCCGTCATTGGNACNTANCGCANCANCACACCGGCGTGTATCGTAAAGTAATCCACNCCTTGTTCCGCTTGTTCAATNANNGTGTCACGAAACAGTGGCCAGGTGAGGTCCTGCGCGACACCGTTCACTTTTTCTAGCGCCTGATAAATGGGCACGGTACCGAGGGGGACCGGGCTGTTGCGAAGCAACCACTCNCGGGTTTCGTGAATATTGCGACCGGTTGATAAGTCCATGATGGTATCTGCGCCCCAGCGGGTTGCCCACACCAGTTTTTCGACCTCTTCTTCAATGGAAGAGGTGACCGCCGAATTACCAATATTGGCATTTACCTTAACCAGAAAATTGCGACCAATAATCATTGGTTCAGACTCCGGGTGATTAATATTTGCCGGAATAATGGCTCGCCCGGCGGCCACTTCAGCCCGAACAAACTCCGGCGTAATCTGCTCCGGTAATGCGGTGCCGAAGTTTTCCCCTTTNTGCTGTTGNAACAGCGCTTCATCACGAACCTGTGCCCGGCCCATATTCTCCCGAATGGCAATGAACTCCATTTCCGGCGTTATGATCCCCTGCCGGGCATAGTGAAGCTGGGTAACACATTGACCGGATTTAGCGGTTTTTATCGGGCGTTCCACCTGCATCCGTAATGCGCGGGCATGCTCATCAAGCTGGCTTTCGCGGGTAAACTGTGATGCTGACACTGCCACTGCCTCGCAATCGCCGCGCTGCTCAATCCATTGCTCCCTGACTCCTTGCAAGCCATTGTGCACATTGATGTTGATATCCGGATCGCCATAGGGGCCTGAGGTATCGTAAACCAGTACCGGCTCATTAGCTTGATAAACCGGATTGGCAGCATCGCCACCGAGCAGGCTGTCTGACTGCGCAATACTGCGCATAGGAACGCGAACAGTCTGGTCTGAGCCATGCAGATAAACCCGCCTTGAACCGGTAAAGCTCTCGCCGCTTAATTGCTCAATAAAATGTTGTGCTTGTTCGCGCTGTTGACGTCGTGTTGACATAGCATTTATTCCTTTTGGAAGTGAGAAAAATGCTTGTCAGGAGTGTTTAAAAAGACGATTACCACAACCAAAACAAAACCTTTCGGTGCTGTATTGTACTGTAGGTAATATTGCCTTGTTCCCTTCGCAGGTATTAGCCTGATCAGGTTCAACGGATCCCGCTTTCGCGGTCTCAGCTTGCATTCCGTAAGGAATAGCGAAGCACTCCGACAAGTATCGTTAATTGCAGCCTAGTTNGCTTTNGCAATCAGATTGCGTCCGAGTATAGGGAATGCANTCCGCCACTTCAAGNCCTGNAGGTAAGTTAGTTTTCTCTTAATGAAATGGTCATTTTGACCGGGAATAATTGTATCAACACTACCCAATTCGCTGAATGTGCGTACAATGTGCGCTTTTTCTCAGCAACAATAACCATAGCAGCATTATGACCGATAACGCCGATCCGTATCACGACATTCGCCCNTTNAACGACGCAGAGGTNCCCGCGTCCATTGAGCGACTGATTAACGATCAGGANTTTATCAACGCTATAGTTAANCACCGNTTTGAACACAGCCCGCGNTGGCTGTCGTCGTTGCTGAGCCCGCTGGTAAAAGTGTTGATGCGACTAAAGTGGCGAAAGCTTAAAACCGTTGCCCACATTCAAAACGAAGTGGGTGTGTTTATGCAATCGCTGCTACAGCGCACCAGTCAGGGCATCACCGTAAAAGGGTTGGATAAACTCGACCCCAACCAGGCTTATATTTTTATTTCTAATCACCGCGATATCGCGATGGATCCAGCACTGGTTAATTTTGCCCTGCACCGGGCCGGCCACGAAACTGCGCTGATCGCATTTGGTGATAACCTGCTCAAAAAGCCCAGTGCCACCGAGTTAATGAAGCTCAACAAAGGGTTCGTGGTAAAACGCTCAGCCAAGGGCCCGCGGGAGTTACTTAAAGCACTCACCCAGCTGTCGAATTTTATTAAAGACTCATTAAACCACCAGCAGTCGATATGGATAGCTCAGCGCGAAGGGCGCGCCAAAGACGGCATGGACCTGACCGACCCGGCGATCCTGAAAATGTTTTACATGGCTGGCAAGCAACAGAAACTCGCCTTCGGTGAGTACATGAAAACATTAAATATCGTGCCGGTTGCCATTTCCTACGAAAACGATCCCTGTGATATTGCTAAAGCCAACGAGCTCTATCAGCGCGAGCACCTCGGTAGTTACAACAAAACAGAATTTGAAGATATCGACAGTATTATCCAGGGCATCATCGGCAATAAGTGCCGGGTGAGCGTAAACTTTGGTGATGTGGTCACCGAGGATTTCGAAACACCGGAAGCACTGGCTAAACATATCGACCAGCAAATCCACCACAACTACCAGCTATATCCGATTAACTATCTGGCCGCCAACCAAAGCTGCGACGAGCTCTCGCAGGCCTGTCGCGATCGCTTTGCCGCCAAGCTCGCGGAGCTACCCGAACAGGCCCACAGCTATCTGATAGCCAACTATGCTAACCCGGTACATAACGCCAAATAGTGGTTGGACCAGAAACTCTCTGCTAACATCACCCGACTGATTAAAACAGCAGGTGTTTATGCAACTTCGTGCCATTGCCGGCTATATCGAAAATATTTATCTGGTAGAAGACCAGGCGGGGCTAATGTTGCTCGATGGCTGCAGCCGCGCCGATGTGGAAACCGTTTGTCACTATATTCGTGATGAAATTGGCTTGCCACTGACTGCGCTAAAACTCATTGTAGTTACCCACATGCACCCTGATCACGCCGGTGGCGCGCGGTTATTACAACAACGAAGTGGGGCGTTACTCGCATGTCACCCCAAAGCGCCGGGCTGGTATCGTGGCATCGCCGGCAGAGCCGCTCATGCCATTGATGTGGCGCTGACCTGGTGGGTAGCGGGTAAGTTAGGTAAACCCAAGCGGCACATCTGGTATAAGCCGTCCTTTGAGCCGGATATCCGACTCAGCGACGAGCAGCGGTTGCCATTATTTGCAGACTGGCAGGTGCTATACACCCCTGGTCATACCGACCACGACCTATCCTTACTCCACCTGCCAACCGGGCAACTCTATGTGGCTGATTTAATTGTGTCGGTGAAAAAGCAACTGACATCGCCCTACCCGGTATGTCACCCCAATCAGTATAAACGTTCACTCTGGCGCGTAAGTCACCTCAATCCGTCCAGGGTGTACTGCGCTCATGTGAAACCGCTACTTGATAAGGACATCGACTACGACGCACTGATTGCGCAGGCCCCTGCGCTGCCGAAAAATCACTGGCACTCAAGTAAAATCAGAATTTACCGGGCCTTGGGCTTACGTCCTAACCAGCACTAATAACAAAGCGTTAACCGTAGCAACGATTACTCCTCTGACTCACCGTCCTGCTGCAAAGGCAATTGCAAGGTAAATTCGGTGAATACGCCCGGCTCGCTGGCGCATTGAATAGAACCCTCCAGTCGCTGCATGATGTTATAAACCACCGATAAACCCAGCCCGGTTCCCTCGCCGATGGGTTTGGTGGTAAAGAAGGGTTCAAATATTTTCTGCTGGATGTCGGCTGTCATGCCCGGCCCATTATCCCTAATCCGAATGTGCAGCGTATTATCTATCTCTGCAGCGCTTATTTGAATAACCGGCTCAGCCGTTTCTGCCGTCTCCAT
>NZIK01000034.1 GCA_002691625.1 Alteromonadaceae bacterium | reverse complement strand
GCAAAAGAGAGTATAAGATCACAGTCACTAAATTTCGTCCAGTTGTAATATCTCTTGTTAACTCAGTTGGTCAATAAATGTTCGTGATCTTGCCCTGGTCAGCATCTGGATTAATTATTATTCTCTCGATTAAGATATTCAAATCTACTTCAGGTTTAACTCCCTGTTTCTAGTCCTTGATTAGTTCTTCAGAAGGAAAATAATCAAACGCAACTGTTGTATCAATTAAATCATTAACCATTCCATGGTCTTCAAAGAAAATACGTAACTCTCTTTCATCACCGTAAGCTCTTTCTTTGGTCAATACACGTCCAAATCGTGCTGAGGTTATAGGAAGTTTAAAACCTTCATTTTCATAATCAATATAATTGACAACACCAGCATGCAACTTGAAGTTTTTATCTGCACCAAAGCTTTTCTTAAGGGCCGAATAGTTCGTGACAATCGCTAAACTATTTGAAACTTTCCCATAAATCCGCTGCGCCGGTATTTGCATGCTAAGCACCTGACTGTCAGCAGGCGCTTCCTCATCTTCCCCCAACCATAACAGCTCACTCGCAGGGTGACGAAAATACGCCGTGTAAAGCTTAGCTACCGTATTCACATCAACCACGCTATCGCCCTCTGGCACCACCAGCAACGCAGGTACAGAAACCGGTTGCCGATGTAATGACGCCTGAACCGCATCAACGCTTTTCTGGTAGGCGGCAAACCCCTGCATGGCCATGGAATTATACCGTGTCGGGTTATCTTCACGTTCAACATTAGGCCAGCTGAACACGCCGGTTAAATACGGCGCCAGCCAGGTGACCGCGAACCGGGATTCAAATGCTGGCGAAAACAGCAATAACCCGGCAATATCATCACGCTGACCTGCGGCCACAACGGCCAGATTAGTGCCAGTGGAAAATCCGGCCAGGTATAACTCATCAACCTGTAGTGAGAACTGCTCGACATGGAAATTCGTGGCTTGTTGCCATAATTCATAGCTGGCGTTCAGCATATCGCCGGGTTTGGAGCCATGGCCGGGTAGAAGTATCGTTCTCACCCATACATCCTGGTCACACAGGCGTTGGGCAACATCCTGAAAAAAGTACGGCGAGTCCCCCAGACCGTGGATAAACAACACGCCTTTTTTATTGCCGACACCACATTCGAAAGGAGTGTTGATCTTGATCTCCCGCGGCTTATCTGAGCCGGTGAGTTGACGGTGTTCGTTAAGCCAGTAGGCAACGGCTAGCTGGTAATCCGAAAAGGGAGTAATTGTGGTCGGCACGAGGGTGTCCGACGGAGAAAATCGTAGATCACGTGTTTGCTGACAACTGCTCAACAGCATGGCTGAGCCAGTTATCACCAATATCACCAGGCAAAACAGCCGAAATAGTTTCATCAGGCAGGGATAGTTTGATTGCGTTAAATATCCCAGACCCTACCTTCGTTCCGGCTGTATTTCAATAAATGCTTCAGGAGGCAGCTGGTAACTCTACACGACTGGCAGTTAGTTCCCGGGCCAATACTTTGTGGGTTAATAAGCTCAGTAGTTCGGTTTCTTCTTCGCTGCGCTCGCCGTCTACCCCCGACATTGCCATCGCGACTTCCAGCGCCTGGCTGGCATTAAACGCCAAGTCAGACTGCAAACTGCGTAATATATCCGCGGCATCGCCGGTGTCCAGGGCCGTTCGGGTTTGGTAGATAACTTCGGTAACGTACGCTTCGCGGCAGATGGGACTGTCCCATTCAAGGGATTCAACCAGCTCTTCAAGGTAGTCCTGCTCGCTGAGCAGAATTTTTCTGTCGACCTGATAAAACAATACCGCCAGTTTTATCAATGCCTGATTAAATTTTTGTTCTTCTGACAAATGCATAACAGCTCCTGTTCACTACAACCAGCATCCGGCTGGTAACTTCTTTAACAGATAGTACCCTATCATGTTACACGCATGTTAATTATAAGTTTAAATTGTGATTTGCCAAGACCAATTTCATCTAAAAACGGGGTTTAATAGGCAATAAAAACCGGCTCCTGTCTTCCCGACAGCGAGCCGTTTTTGCATTACGCTGATTGGCGTACAGTTATCTTAGTCCCAAAGTGACATCATGGATCACAAAGTTACCGGTATATTTTTCATCGACGCGCCCTACCGGATCGATAGCGAAGAACTGCTTGTCTTCATCATCCAGTGCCTGATAACCACCAATCACCTGATAAATCCACACTTCCGGATCGAACTCAAGCTCGCGCTGGCTGAAATAATCCAGCGCCGATAAGGACTGACCGTTATCAATCACTTCACAGAAATAGGCATCCACCTCTTCCTGTAGCGGATCGCTCTCTAAATCTACTGACTGCTGTTCACTGACATCTATAGTCGATGCTTTTTCCGGTTCGCTCACAGTGGGTTTACGGCGATACACCGAGCTCAACGAGGCAACAATCTGCTGTAATTCCTGTTCGTGAGCAACCTGATTAACATCGATGCTGGCCGGTTTAAGCATGGCCGCCGACTGATTAAACAATACCGGAACCTGAGTAAGATTCGGGTAATTACCGGGCGCAAAGTCAGGGTGATGCTCCATGTGCAGTAAAAAGCCTTTAAGCAGCCGTGTACGGCCCTGGAACTCACGAAAACGCCCAAGTAAATCGAGCAGTCGTGCTTGTGCAACCGACAGCTCCTGGGTTGCTTTAGAGAAGCTTTGCTGTAGGGCAACCACCAGCAAATGGCGCAATTCACGATTACTGCCAGCGATTTCACTGAGCTCATCAAAACGGAAGCATTCCAGTTGATTCAATAGCTCCGATACCTGCCCTTGGGCCAGCTCATTCTCGCGGATTTTGGCTTCCACTGAGGATACGTAACCAAACTCGTTATTAATGCGGCTAAACATCACCCGCACGCTGTTAGCCAGCGATTCGGTGAGCTGATACACGTGCTCAGTCAGGTCGGTCATNTAAGCGTGAGCTTCGTTAAACCGGTTNTAGTGCANNGANTCTTTNTAGTGCTCGGCAATGGTTTTCAGACTCGCCAGCGCGGTNCCGATATTGGCGTTNATGTTGCGGTTNCGNTCATCCTGCAGACCGCTNTCCAACAANTTNCTGACNGCNCTTTTAAGNCGNAGTGCNCTTTGTGGATCCGGNCGCCATAAAATNCCCANNTGAATNAGNTGCTCGAGGACCTTGCGGCTAAAGTTTGANTCATCNACCGAGCCNTTNACGTAGGCGTGCATAATGAGATCGCTGTGGCGACCCAGTGCATTTAAAAACCGGCTNCCTGCCTGAATAAGCACCTGACTCATAGCAGACTGCCCTGCTGAATAGCCGCTTCNGCCTGCTCNGANAACGACAGCGACTCGGTCTCNTCAATAAAGCGGATCACTTCGAATANGTGCTCTACTTTGCCGGTAGCCAGATAAATCTGNTTTTCCGGATTGGGNTTCATTAAGTACCCTAANTCCGTGAGCTTTTTAAACACNTGNTTAAGCTGGCCGTCCAGATTNACACTGGTNGAGCCAAACAAGCGGTAGCGGGANATTTTTTCCAGTTGNTCNCTGTANGCCGGGGTATCCTCGATAACGGTTTGCAGCTCATTTAAGCGGATAGCNTTGCCCATGGTGAGCGGCATATCCGANTCACTGGCCTGTTGTACCAGTAACAACCACTCCACCANTGGCACCAGACTNNATGTGGTTTCCTGAAACTGCTGCANTAANACNTTACGNTCTTCNTCGCCCAGAGTGAGNTANCCGGCAAAAAACACNTCGCCTTCACCNGTGGTNGCNAGGGTGCGNTTNAGCAGGTTTAAATGCGGNTCAAGCTTNCTGGCATTATCNCGGCTTTTTAAAAAGCGCCAGCTGTCTTCNTCACTCACCTGACAAATAAACTGGCCATTGAGTAATGCGCTTAATACTTTGCCCTGTTCGGTCATCATGCTGACACCTCCTGCTTGGCTTTACGGGCCTGAATCAATGATGACAGGTTAGANCTCTTCGGCTGAACCACCTGTAATTGCTTAGACACTTTGTCGATGAGATAACGGTTCTCAAACAGNTTTAATACATCAGANTCCGGATTCGGGAANGCNCCNACCACACTNATGTTNTTNGCCTGACANGCATCGAAAATCTTTTTCACNTTNCTNTGGTGCAANGTACCNAGCTCATCGATNGGCCAGTGNATNACCGCATCCGCTTCACCACGCAGTAAGCGGGTAAAGGCCAGCAGGAACTTACATAAAATCAGGTAAGCCATACCATGNCTCGANGATTCATTNANCTGTCTGTCGGTGCGGATCACCAANTCACTGTTGCCNTCNCGCAGGTGCAGTTCGATATCCAGCAGTTTNCTGATNCCACCAGANAGNGCNGCNCGGCCNAGGATATCCAGCACGCGGCGCATACTCTGGCCGTATTCATCGTCCGGCAGTTCGTGGGCGCCCTCTGCCATCCAGCTGTCGTAAAGGGTACGGAAGTGCTCCAGCTCAGGCCAGAATTCCAGCTCACTGATACGGGAACGAATTTTCACCGCAGAATCCGATACGCCATCGAGGAATAACTCGCCATCGACTTCTTTACTGATGCGGCGGCTCTGACTAACAATTCGTTTATCGATGTCTGCCAGTACAAAGTAGTACTGACTCAGGTCTGCACCAAAGATCCGGCCCTGTTCGCGCAGCCCTTGAATCTTCTGTGGCACAATCACGTTTAGTAACTGGGATAAGTGCCCGACCATACGGCGATGGTCAATGCCTTTCACGCCGTGAGCGTTGATCACTGCGCATTCTTCCCGCGCGCGCTCCCAGGTATCTGACAGACCAGTACCGGCCTGAGCAGCAATCAACTGGTCGAAACGTTCAACGTAATTGCGAATATCACTGAGTAGTTCTTCGCGCTCTTTAAGTAACGCCTGAGCACGGGATAACCGCTGGGTGATACTNAGCTCGTCATGTTGCCATTCNGCCACNGTATCNACTTTGGGCAGCGTTTGTTTGGCCAGATTNTTCGCCAGTGTANCTACCTGACCAAGCTGTTCNGTAGCCACGCTNAGNAGTTTTTCCAGCTCNGANTGTTTNNTTTTNAANNTNTCACGGGTTTCCCGNTANTGCACCTGCANNTCGTTGAGCTCGCGNTCNGCNTCNCCTAAAGTTTTGCGGGCTTTGGTTAAGCCCTGCTGCCAGGTGACCTTCTGGCCGGTAAATACCGTTTGATACCAGCGGTCGTAGTCGGCTACTTTGTGGCGCTGCGTCTCGGTTTTATATATGGCGTCTTTCAGACTCTTCACTTGCTTTTTAAGCTGGCCAATTTCATCTACATCCAGACCGCGCTGGTTAAGCTCGTTTTCCAGCCATTTGGCCATTTCTTCCCGGTCTTGAGCCGCCGACGCTTTAGCTTGCTTAATTTCTCCATCCAGTTGCGCCAGACGGGCGTCGCTATCGGCAATCAGTTGCTGCCAGTGGAAGCTGTGTTCGGTAACCGCTTCGCGCTGCTGATCCTTAATATCATCACGATCCATTTCAAACTGGCTTTGCAGTTTCTTTTGCGCTTGCTGGTTTGTTTCCAGCTGGGATTTCGCACGCTGCTTACGCTCTTTAAGCGAATGCTGATATTCGCTAAGTACCGACTCTTTATCTTGTGTGGCACGTTTACGGGCCGCTTCTGCGCTGCGTACTGCGTTGTCCTGGCGGGTCATTGCCAGCTCAGCTACCCGCACCGCTTCATTACACTTACCCAGCTCGGCTTCGCATTCGTTTTGTTTATCCAGCGCATCAGAGAGCGCCGCCTCGGCTTCACCCAGCGCCTTTTTTAGATCCTGTTCGGTTTGCGCGTAAGCCGGCGCGTCCAGATGCTCCAGCGCCAGTGTTACACCATAAAAGCCGACTGCACTATCGGCTGGCTTGGGGGTCAGATCCTTGCGGTCGAGTAATTCCGGGCGGATCAGGCGGCCGATAGAGCCTTCCCAATCATCCACATTGGCGCGCAAATATTCCAGCAGTGAGCCTTCACCGGGATACAGCAGTGCGTTAACGTCTTCTACTTGTTGTTCGGCTTTGCGGTGCGCAGTCCGGGCTTTTTCCAGCGCCTGGTTGGCAGCATCGCGCTGTTGAACCGCCTTCTGATAGCTGCTTTGTGTCTGCCGGTATTCGCTGCGTACGCTGTCTTCGCTGATGCTTGCCTCTTTAATGGCAGCATCGAGCAGTTCAAGCTGAGACTGCTCAAATTCGTTATAACCGGCATTAGCCAGCGCCACTTTGGCCTCTGCTTCACTGACTTTCAGCTCGTTAAGCTTGGCGTGGTAGCTGTCGCTCAGCGTGTGAATTTGTGCTTCGTAGTCGGCTTTAATATCCTGTAACGCTTCCCGCTCCTGCTGTTGCTGCTCGCTGCGTTTTTCTGCAGCTTCCTGGCGGGTTGCCGACAGTTCTTCTACCTGGGCACTTAAGGTTTCGCCAATTTCAGCCACCCGGCGGTTATAGGCCGATTCAATATCCTGGTGCTGTTCAGTAAGCAGTGTGTAGCGGCTTGAGACCAGCTCTAAATCACGCTGCCACTGGGGCAGTTTGGCTACGTCTTCTTTCAGCTGTTCGATATTCTGATCCTGCCAGTTATCGAACTCGCGCTCCACGGCATCAAGTTCTGCGGTGTACTTTTCCACATCGGCCCGCGAGGCGGAGACCTGCTGGTTAAGTTCGTCGCGGCGTTCGTTCCAGGTGCTGTCGCTGAGTTTTTTCTGATGCAATACGTCATCAAGTTGCTGACGGGCCTCTTCGCTGCGCGCAGTAAGTTTGGTCTTATCCAGTTCAAACGCCTGACTGATCTCTGCCAGGCCACTTTCGGCTTCCTGCAGGGCCATATTGGCCTGCTCCAGGCGGGTAAACTCGGGGCGTACCTTGTCGAAGGCGCGGATTAGGTGGCATTCGCGGATCCAGTCGTCTACCCGGTTGCGCGACAAACTGGAGGTAGGCGGCTGCACGCCGTCTTCTTCCAGAATGGCGGCAATCATGGCCTTAATGGTTTCCATTTTGCCTTCTTTTGAATGCACCGCTTTGGCCAGTTTTTCGATATGGCGCAGGTGTTCACTGGACTGACTTAAGCTGAAAACCTTGGCGTATCCGAGTAATTCACGGGCACTGCTGCTTTGATTCAGGACACCCTGATCGTTTTGCAATACCGCACGGAAGTCTTTGGTGGTTAACAGGCTCGATACTACAATGTTATTGCGCTTCATGGCGCGGGCGATTTCGGTGGAGGACAGCGACGCATGCTTACCGCTTTTTTGCTGATACAGGTAGTCATCCAAATCGAATGCTTTGGCGATGAAGCGGTAATTAACACCGGTGCCGTTTGAGCTTAACACCGCCTGGCACAGTTCGCCGTCGGCGCGAGTATATTCATAGATGATAAAAGATGACTGACGCGGCAGATACCAGCGTTCGAAACTATCACGGGTTGCCGGCACTACCCGACTCGGATATTCGCCGTAAAAAACCGGGATCAAACGTTGTAGTGTGGTTTTACCCGAGGCATTGGTTCCGCAAATGTTAGTGTGCCCGTCAAGCTTAAGTTCAACGACGCCCGGTAAATGAGTGTCGATAAGTATAATTCGTTTAAGACCGGCCATAGGATTCCTGTTTCTTTATTAGAATATTCTTCACCGTGATTGTTTGGTTTATTAACTGAAGAGCGATTGCCAGCGCGGCTGATGGCTGGCTTTACGGCACGGCGAAATTAACGCGTCAGTCTATTATGAAATTGTGCTGTTGCACAGGTTTGAAGGGGCCAGTTTTGGGCTCATGCAGAAAAATCGCCACGATCGCGCATTATTTAACCAAGCTTTGTGACTCTACGGGTTATCGGGCAGCGTATTTAACCACAACGTCTGGTTTTCCCGGTACTCCGGATCCGCTATGACCTCATCCAGCACCGAGTCGATGGCTCTTATCGCGCGTTTGCCCCAGGCATTGTTGGTACAACCGATAGCACCATAAACGGGCTGTTCACCGTATTCCGTGGTGAGCATATAGGTTAGCGACTGGTTATTTTCTTTGATTGCGAAATAGCGCAGGACGCCGGGATAATCGAGCGTGTAATGGATCCGTTCAAAGTCAATTTGCTGCAGCAGTCGCAGCGGGCCCAACACGCCGGGGAGCGCGAGGACATTATCGTCATCTTTGTGAGCGTCAATGGCACTTTGCAACTCTTCAGGAAAACGTCGCGCACCGGCAAAGCCGAATATTAGCGAATCGTTGTTGAGCAAATCTCTTAGTGACAGTGTTTCCGGAGGAGTTGGATATAATTCTGTCAATAGCTCTTTGCGCAGAATAATACCCAGTGGTGGGTAGACGGTAGTCTTTTTACTATAGACAAAACGGTCGGTATCCTGACGCTTAATCATGCAAGGAAAACACAGATTTTCCGTACCTTCGATTAACCGGTTTATTCTTGACTGCGGGTACACGTCAATAGTGGTATCAAGCGGTGACAGCCTGGCATTTATTTTATCCACCAGCACATCACAAATACCGTAGCCGGCATGATGCCCATCCAGAATATGAAAAGGCGGTGACGGGTTTTTTATCCACCGAATATCCACCTGAGGTTTTGCCATGTTCTCTGCAGCAACCGCCTTACCCGGGTCAGATAACAGACCCTCCGTAAGGAACATAATAAACATGACAACGGTTATCAAAACAAAAGGATTTGTTCTTTCCATTTAACAACAAGAAACCTGATTTCACTAGACGGGTTAAGTAACTATGGGGGCTGCAATAGGCTTTTCGCAGACACAGGTACCAACTTTACTGCGATGGCGTAACGAAACTAAAACGCCGAACAGAATAGTCAGACTGTCCGGCGTTAGATTCGTTACCGTGGCGGGAACATCCCGCCCATACCACCCGGACCACCGCCACCTGGTGGCATCATACCCTTCATCTGGCGCATCATTTTCTTCATACCGCCGCCAGACATTTTCTTCATCATTTTTTGCATTTGCGTAAACTGCTTAAGCAACCGGTTTACGTCCTGAATCTGGGTGCCGGAACCGGCTGCAATTCGCCGTTTACGTGATCCTTTAATGACTTCAGGCTTTTCACGCTCAGCCGGCGTCATGGAATTGATGATGGCTTCCATTTGCAGAAATTGCTTGTCGTTAGCCTGATCCTTGATCTTGGCGGTCATATTGCCCATGCCCGGCATTTTATCGAGCATGCCCATCATGCCGCCCATGTTGCGCATTTGCTCGAGCTGCTCTTTAAAGTCCTGCAGATCAAATCCCTTACCTTTTTGCACTTTCCTGGCAAGTTTTTGGGCCTTATCTTTGTCGACTTTGCGCTCCACCTCTTCAATAAGGCTAAGCACATCACCCATGCCCAGAATACGAGAAGCGATTCGTTCCGGGTGGAACGGCTCCAGGGCATCGAGTTTTTCACCCATACCAAGGAATTTAATGGGCTTACCAGTAATTTTTCGTACCGAGAGAGCCGCACCGCCACGGGCGTCACCATCGGCTTTGGTAAGAATAACCCCGGTAAGTGGCAAGGCTTCGTTAAAAGCTTTGGCGGTATTCGCTGCATCCTGACCGGTCATGGCATCTACCACAAACAGAGTTTCTACCGGCTTAACCGCTGCATGCAGGCCTTTAATTTCGTCCATCATGTCGTTATCGACATGCAAACGACCGGCGGTATCGACTAACAGCACATCAAAGAATTGCTTACGCGCATCATCGATAGCGTCGTTAACAATATCGATAGGCTTTTGCAAAATAGTGGACGGGAAAAATGTTACGCCTACTTCTTCGGCCAGGGTCTCCAACTGCTTGATAGCTGCCGGACGGTAAACGTCGGCACTGACCACCATGACCTTTTTCTTCTCACGTTCGGTGAGATACTTTGCCAGTTTGCCTACTGAGGTGGTTTTACCCGCCCCTTGCAAACCGGCCATCAGTACTACTGCCGGCGGCTGTGTTGCCAGGTTCAGCTTTTCGTTCGCCTCCCCCATCACCGATTCCAGTTCGGACTGAACTATTTTAATGAAAACCTGACCCGGCTTAAGGCTTTTGGTGACCTCGGTACCCACGGCACGGGCTTTCACTTGACTAACAAATTCCTTAACAACCGGTAAGGCTACGTCTGCCTCAAGCAGTGCCATACGCACTTCTCGCAGCGTATCTTTGATGTTGTCTTCGGTCAGACGGCCGCGCCCGCTTACATTGCGAAGTGTCTGGCCGAGGCGTTCGGAGAGATTCTCAAACATAAATCAATAACCTGAAACAAAAAGTAATCGCTGAAGTATACCGAAATTTACGCTGTTTACGTAGGGGGGATTAACGATTTATCGCAATCAGGCAGACATCTGGTTGAATTCTTTGTTATTCTGACGTATCTATACGGACTTATTTATCATCAACGGGTTATCTACAACGAATGGCTACCTTGTTTGCGCTGTTGGCAGTTGCTGCCTATTTGTTTTCAGCGGTTTCGGTGACGGGGCGATTTTTTCATAATCAGGGGCCTAACCGCATGCTGTCGCTGAGTATTGCGGCACTGGCAGTGGTATTTCACTCATTTTATCTGGGCGATGCGATTCTGGCCGCTCAGGCCGGACAGAATATGAGTATTACCAACGTACTCTCACTGGTTGCCTGGCTGATAACGTTATCAATGCTGGTTAGCAGCAGCCTGTTACCCAATACCATCTTATTACCCGTGGTATTCAGCTTTTCCGCGTTTACGGTGCTGGCATCCATGTTTGTACCGGTCAGCCATATTATGCATATCGACATGCGTCCGGGACTGGTGATTCATATTACGTTATCACTGTTTGCCTACGGGGCGCTGGTGATTGGCTTTTTATATGCGCTGCAGATGTCTTATATAACCCACCAGCTTAAACATAAAGGCGCTGGCTTATTACACTCTTCGCTGCCGCCGCTTATGCTGGTTGAGTCGATACTTTTCAAGCTGATTTTACTGGGCACCATCTTGCTGGTTATTGCTCAGTTAAGTGGCTTTATCTTCCTCGACAACATGTTTAGTCGCGGTTATATCCATAAAACGGTATTATCCATTGCCGGTCTGATTGTTTTTATTGTGCTGCTGGTTGGCCAGAAACTCTGGGGCTGGCGCGGAAAACAAGTCATATCATTAACTGTAGTTGGTGTAGTTCTGCTCTCTCTGGCGTATTTTGGCAGCCGGTTTGTCAGCGAAGTACTCTTATAGTCGCATTCACCGAATAAACACTTGAAACCACGTAGCTGACTGTCTACATTGGTGGTTCTAATTAGTACAAGGGATTCCTTAGTTGGACGACATATCTACCAGTGCACTGCTGATTGCACTGGGCATTTTGATTGCACTTTCAGCCTATTTTTCCAGTTCGGAAACTGGAATGATGTCTATCAACCGCTACCGCTTAAAGCACCTTCAGGGCGAAGGGCACCGCGGGGCTAACCGGGTCCAGAAACTCCTCGACCGCCCAGACCGTTTGATCGGTTTGATCCTTATCGGTAATAACCTGGTTAACATTGCCGCCTCAGCCATAGCGACCATTATTTGTACCCGCTGGTTTGGCGAATACTGGGCGGTGTTTGCTACCACCATTGGCCTGACCATCATCCTGCTTATTTTTGCTGAAGTGACGCCTAAAACACTGGCGGCGCTGTACCCGGAAAAAATTGCTTTTCCCAGCTCGCTGATCCTGTCGCCGTTACTGAAAGTCCTTTACCCTTTCGTTGCCTTTATTAACGGCATTACCAACGGCATTCTGGCGATAATGCGTATCAGGCCACATGACGGTGCGGGCGACTCCCTCAGCCGGGAAGAGCTGCGAACCGTGGTGTATGAGGCCGGTACCATGATCCCTAAAAAGCACCAGGACATGCTGGTTAGCATTCTGGATTTAGAAAATGTTACTGCAGAAGACATTATGGTGCCGCGCAGTGATATTGTTGCCATTGATATTAATGACGACTGGAAAATCATTCAGAAGCAACTCACTACGGCGCAACATACCCGCGTGTTGTTATACCGCGATAGTATTGATGATGCGGTTGGCTTTGTGCACGTGCGCGACGCCCTGCGCTTGTTATCTAAAGATCAATTTACCAAGGCCTCACTGCTACGCGCAGTAAGGGAAATCTATTTTGCGCCCGAGTCTATTCCCCTGCATACCCTGATGTATCAGTTTCAGGCTGAGAAAGAGCGGATTGCCCTGGTCGTTGATGAATACGGTGATATTCAGGGCCTGGTAACACTGGAAGATATTCTGGAAGAAATTATTGGTGACTTCACCACCACTAACCTGCCCGACCACAGTAAGGAAGTCTCCATTCAACAAGACGGCAGCGTATTGGTNGATGGCAGTGCCAACATTCGTGAATTNAATAAAGAGATGGACTGGAGTTTTCCTACCGAAGGTCCTAAAACCCTTAACGGTTTGATTCTGGAATACCTGGAAGAAATNCCNGAGAACAATGTCAGCCTGCGNTTAGCAGGATATCCAATTGANATTATTGATATTAACGAAAATATGATTAAAACCGTGCGGGTGATGCCTGAGTATTTCCGGGAAAGCGCGCCTACCCCTAACGAGTAATNTTCCGCTTGGCCAGAGCCTTNGCTTTGGCCGCTGCCACCTTGGCCGACAAATCACTTANTTTGCCCATCAGTTGCGTCAGCTCTTCNTCTTCNTGCAGGTCTGCTTCCTCAACATGACGCTGAAGCGATTTACGCAACTGTTCAGGGATCGACTGGCCNGACATACTCTCTCAANTAATAGANTCACTACAGGTTCTATATCGGAAAGCGGCCGGATTTCTAAAGCAGAAAATGNATCANAATAAACAGAAATTNAAAGCAGGAAAGATTGCAGATAACGCCAGCTCATACTGGTATGCCAGTTACAGCCCCTGATAGTGCTTGAGTAACACGCCTTTACTGCGGCTTAATGAATAGCGCACCACCGCCACTGAGCCNGTGGCNAACAANGACATCTTNGGCNCATCGCAGATTTCGTCGAGAAAAAACGATACAAATGGCATATGACTCACCAGCAATAGCGGCTGACCGGCATTGTTCTTGATGCTCTGCCGGGCCAGTACGTCGACGTAATCGTGAACCAGTTTTACATTACCATCAGGCGTGATGTCGGCGCAGATTTCAAACTGACTGGCATGCAACGTNCTGGCAACCTGTTGATAAGANTGNCGGGTNCGGGTNTATGGACTGACCAGTGCGGTNGCGATCTGNTTGTCGNGGCAATAGCTCTCTGCCAGCCAATGGCTGGAGGCCCCAACTTCCGCGTTNCCCACGGCAGTAAGCCGCCGGCTCTTGTCATCGGTAAGGAGTCCCTCGGCCTCACCATGGCGCATGATAAAAATTAAAATGTCGTCTTTGCTGCTTTGACCTGACATAACATTGCTAATATGATGAGAAATGACAAGTGTACGATAACAAAGGTCGCGCCCCTCGCCTAGTACTATCGCATTGACTTAGACTAAGGTGGGATGACTCAGTCCGTGAGCCGGGCCGGAAGTATAATAATAAGCGAATAAGCGAAGACAAATACATTGAATATTTCCCAGGACTTAAACAGTACTGAATCACTTGTTCTCGAAAATGGACTCCGGGTACTCGTTATTCATAAACCTGAAGTAGACACCTGCTGCGTGTCGGTTAGCGGTAAGGCTGGCCACTTCTTTGACCCCACTGATTGTCCGGGGCTGGCGCATCTGCTGGAACACATGTTGTTTATGGGCAACGACCTCATCCCCGAGCCGAATGGCATTAACGACCTGATTGAACAGGCTGGCGGGTCTATCAATGCATGGACCGGTACCGAATTTGCCAATTACCATTTTCAGGCTCATGCCCAGGCGTTGCCACGCTTACTGCCCGCTTTAGCTGCAATGCTGGGAGCACCGCACTTTAAGCAAGAGCGCATAGCGGCTGAAATTCAGTCCATCGATGCGGAGTATCAGTACAANCGCAAGGACGACTTACGACGGCTCTATCAAATCCATAANGAAACGGCNAACCCGNCGCATCCCTTTCGCNAAGTTTTCNGTTGGCAATGAACTCATATTTAACCAGTTNCCGGTATCTACGCTAAAAGAAATGCTCAGCAATTTTCATGAGCAGTACTATTGCGCGAAAAACCTTACTTTGTGTGTATATTCGCCTTTTAGCGTTAGTCAGTTAACGCCCTGGTTGGAAGGNTCCTTTGGNCTGCTCGCCGCTGGNTCCGCTGCTGAACTTGAATTACCGCCCCTTTACACGGCCGAACAATTAGGCACGCAAATAAATATTGAGCCGTTGCAGGCCGCAAAGCGCCTGATCATNACCTTTGCTTTGCCAGCCTTGCANCTGGATATCAGTAGCAAGCCGCTGGATTTTATCAGCCATGTACTGGGCGATGAGGCCTCAGGCAGCTTGTTTGCCTATCTCAAAGCCAAAGGCTGGGCCAGCAATCTGATTGCNGGCTCTGGTATCGAAGGNCAGAATTTCAAAGATTTTAATATTAATCTGCAACTTACCGAGAGCGGGCTTAAACAGCAAAACGACATCATCAATGCGGTGTTTTACGTTATTGAGCAACTTAANCAAGCCGCNACGGAAGAATGGCGCCTGCAGGAAAAAGCCAAGCTGAATCAATTGGCCCGGCAATACGATGATTCCCATAAGCCTCTGCAGGCAATCAGTGAACTGGCTGAACTACACCAGTATTTTAGTTGGGATGAGATCGCCAAAGCCTGTGTTTCTGAAACCTTAACTCAGCAAAGCTTGTGTGATGCGCTGGCTTATTTTACGCCAGCGAATATGCGGGTGAAAGTCATCGCTCAGGGCGTGCATACCACTAAAAGGTGTGCTTATTACGATGCAGCCTATGCGATTGAGCCTTATACAGCACAGCAACGGGCAGCGTGGCAGACTCCCAGCCCGGTGCAGGCCATTTTTATGTCGCCCCCCAACCCTTTTATCGGCGACAGCTACAGCCTTTGTAAAAACGAAGCGCCGTTTGCACTGCCGCAACAGATAGTGAGTAATAAAGGGTTTGATTTCTGGTTTTGTCAGGATCACATATTCAATGTTCCCAAAGGCGATATATTCGTGTCTTTTGACATCCCGTCTCTGGCGCAAAATATTCATCAGGTAGCAGCTAAGCGGCTATGGCTGGCAGCTCTCAATGATTTTCTGCAAGGCCGTTTTTATCGGGCGGAAATTGCCGGACTGCATTACCGGATATATGGCCACCAGGGTGGGTTTAGTATTCACACCAGAGGGTTCAGTGCCCAGCAGGGACAATTACTGAATCATCTGATAGATGCCATCAAGGGATTCACACCAGATCCACAGACCTTTAAACAAGTGCAGTTAATGCAGTGTCAGAGCTTACATAACACACTGCTAAATAAGCCGATTAACCGCTTATTCTCGCGCCTGAGTGTATTAATTCAAAAGAACACACACGCGCCGGTAGAAATGCTGGATGCCGTGCAGCATTGTCAGTTTGATGATATTCAGCGACTACGAGACAGAGCCTTTGATTACTACCATGTAGACGGGCTGATTCACGGTAACTGGTCGTCCAGCGCTGCCCAGCGCATTGTTGACAGCGTACTGACACAAACCGTCTCTGCCAAAGCGCCGCCGCTGCCACGCCCGGTTGCCAAGTTACCGGTGGGTAAAACCTTATATCATGAAGTAGCCTGTGAGCACGATGACGCCGCGGTTGTTTTGTATCTACAGGCGCCCAGCAATGACATCCAGGATGTCGCCATGTGCATGGTACTGGAACAAATGTTGGCGGGCTCCTTCTTCACTACCCTGCGTACAGAGAAGCAACTAGGCTATATTGTGGGTACCGGTTATGTTCCGCATAATCAGCATCCGGGCATCGCTTTTTACATTCAAAGCCCCAACAATGCCCCGCAGGTTTTGCTCGACCACATCTCCACGTTTTTGCAGCAGCAAACCAGTGAAAAAGCCTTTTATGAAGGTTACTGGCCACACATTCGGCGCAACCTGTTAAAGCAGTTGCAGGATGTTGATATTAATCAATCCATGCGTTCTCAAAATATCTGGCAAAGCCTGGGCGCCAAAGACCCGCAACTTAATAACAACCAACGCCTTGCACAGGCTATCGAGTCGATGCGATTCAGCGATATCGAACACTACGCCACCGACATGAATCTCAACCAGACTTTCGGACAACTGGTATTGTTTGCCCCGGGTAAATTTAAAACCATGAACGTCGCAAATGACGTCTTTATTCCGAATATCGCGGATTTTAAATCTAAAGTTGAATTTTACCTTTGAGCATTTAATCCCCTCTTTCCTCCTACTGTCACCACGGGTTGCCCAAGAAATACACAGGCAGTGATGGCAATCAAAAAAAACCTTGTAGAGACGCTGTTTATTGGGCATATTGGGTAGCGGATAGTAGGGAAGCTAGACACGATAAGAAGTAAAAAAGATAAGGCATTCAATGCCAAAGGTGTATGGTGCGCTCAACCCAAAGAACGACTTTTGTACTGATAATTTCAGTGCTATTCCTATTTACCCGTGCAGTTTTTGCTGCCGCGGATTTTAGTGACACTCGCTTCACAACTCTCAGTGATATTAGTTTCACAGAATACAAAATAGAGGATGGAATCAACGAGGACATCATAACATCCATCGTTGAAGGCCCGAATGGCTTTATTTGGGTAGGCGCTACTGAAGGTTTATTTCGTTATGACGGCTATCGCTTTCGCCAATATGAACATTCCTCGACTGACCAATATTCAATACCAGAAGGTTCAGTCAGAACCATGTTTGTATCTTCAAATAACGAGTTATGGGTAGGTACGTACAAAGGATTAGCAAAGTATCAACCCGACACTGATAATTTCAAAATCTATAATATCGACAACTCAGTATTAAGAAACAATGTTATCTGGTCGATTGATGAAGACAGTTCTGGAAACATTCTGATTGCCGATGTTTCAAATCTCTATACGATAAGCCAAGAAACCGGTGAATTCGCTCTCCTGGATGGACGGGTAGACTTTCCGGATGACATCGAAAAAATCAGAAATGAAGCAAACCGGATTTGGATAGCAACTATTTCATCTGGAGCTTACATCTATGACAAGAAACGTCGTCAACTTTTTTCCTTGAAATCGGTCAACCCTTGGCAAATCAATCTACAAGCAGATACTGTTTTTGATATTCAAACTATTAATGGCAATTACTGGATAGCAACTAGCTCTGGAATAGAAGTTATAAGTAACGATGGAAGTGTTGTTAAAAGGATTAATAAGTCAAACTACCCCAACCTTAAAAACAGTATTATTCGCTCTATTTCCAAGATCTCTAAAGGAATAGTATGGATAGGTACTGAAGATGGCCTGGTTATCTATAATGAAGTTAAAGATAAAATAAAAGTCATCGATGCGGATATGAAAAACATTACATATCTGGATAATCAATTCATATTACGTATTTACAAAGACTCTTTATCATCCGTTTGGCTCGGCACTTTAGAAGGCCTCTATCGTTATTCGGCGGGCTTTAATCCCCTACGACTATATTCGCATCTAAGAGAAGAAGAAAATATAGGCTCTCAAAGAATTTGGTCTCTGGAAGAAGACAGTAAAGGAAGCTTTTGGTTAGCAACTCAAAGCGCAGGGCTAAGTAGAATTAATTTTCAAGAAGAAGAACAAAATTACTACCTTAAAGATAGAAGTAATCAGTTGTGGGATCTTATCGTTGATCAATTTGATCAAATATGGGTTGCCACATCCAAGGGAATAGAGCTATATGAGTTAAATAATAATGAACTCATTGAAAAAGGTGTCTTTCTCAAGAACGAACTTATCGACAATTTTCATTATGACGGCAATAATATTTGGGCTTGGACTGAACAGGATGGCCTCATATCCATAGAAGCAGAAAAGGTAGCCCCTAATGGAAAACCTTTGTCCTATGCTCTAAAGCTTCACTCGAATTCATTGAAGAACGCCATTTCTTCCCCTATTTACACCGATTTAGACGGCCAGTTATGGTTAGCTGGTGAGGGAGAAATAAAAATTTATGACCCGTCAACGGATCAAGTCACTAAAACGATAAAGCTGAAAGGCGAGCAAAAGAACTCGCTCCCGAGGGCTATGTCAGTGTATCCTTGGGGAAATTATTATTGGCTCACCACCCAATCAGCAGGCTTATTTCAAGTAGATAAAAGTACTTTTAGCGTGGTTCGCCAAAATACCTTGAATCTCGACGCCAATATTCTTTCGTCTATTGGATTAAAAGATGCGATTTGGATAGCTACAGCGTCAAATGAAATCAAGCAGATTCTTTTGCCTAATTTCGAGATAGTATTGAATTTATCCAGTACACAGCTTGAATTAAATGACTACTCTGAAGGTGCTGTAGCAAAAACCAATAGTAATGGTTTGATTTTTGGTGGAGACCGAGGCTTTCACCATTTTTACCCAGAATATTTATCTTTAGATAAATCTACCGACATTCCATCACAAAAACCGGAACTACTGACATTAAAACTATTTGGTAATGAACAATCAATTAACCAAGCTGACTCGGTACTCGATAAACCTTTAAACCTCAAAAGTTCTCTCTCTTTATCTTATTCAGACTCTCGCTTCAGTTTCAGTTTCGCAGTTCTCAACCCTGTTTCTCCGACAACGGTTAAATATCGATATCGACTTAGAGGCTGGGATAAATCATGGACAACGTCAGGTACCGAAAGACAAGCCCACTACAATAATATTTCTTTCGGTGATTATGTTTTTGAAGTGCAGGCTAAAGAAGATGGTAAAACCTGGTCCCCTTCCAGAGAACTGAACCTGACCATTTTACCACCGCCCTGGCTCCACCCTGCGGCTTTAATATTTTATGGTTTCTTTGCGGCAATTATTACTCTGTATGTTGTTCGTCAATATCACGTTCGTCGTCGACAAAGAATCGCAGTATCAGAGTCGGAAGAACGCTTAAAGCTCACGCTTTGGAGCAGTGGTGATGAATTATGGGACTGGGATGTTTACCGTGGTCAGGTTTATCGATCAAACACCTGGGGCACTCTGGACTTTCCTCAGGATGACATTCGTACCAGTAGCGCCTATGATGCAAATATCCATCCCCATGACCTTAAACGTGTTCAGGATGCTCTGAAGGAACACCTGGAAGGTAAAACTGACTTCTACGAAATTGCGTATCGAGCCAAGACCTTTACCAATACCTGGCTATGGATACTGGATCGCGGCAAAGTGGTACAGCGGGACCACAACAATGAGCCCACCCGGATGACAGGTACATTGAAGGATATTCAGCACCTGAAAGACGCCGAAGAGCAGCTCAACCTGTTTAAGCGCTCTATCGAGAATATTTCTGAAGGCGTATTTATCACCGATACTAAGTTCCGCTTTATATCAGTTAATAATGCCTACTGTACCTACACCGGTGAAACCCGGGATCAGGCGTTAGCGACCCACCTCTACTTCCATCAGTATCCGGAAGCTTTTACCGAAGAGATTAAGAAAACGCTGCGCTCCAGAGGTAACTGGAGCGGTGAGGTTGAAAGCAGCCGGATTAATGGTGAGCGCTACGAAATCGAACTAAATATTGATGCTGTGCATGACGACGACGGGCGTATCTCGCACTTTGTAGGCGTATTTTCAGACATCACCTCCCGTAAGAGTACAGAAAAAGAATTATTGAAACTGGCTAACTCCGATCCACTCACTGAGTTGCCTAACCGTTCGTTTTTCCAGGCCAGTCACAGCAACCTGGTTCGCCGGGCGACTCCCCATGCCCTGCTCTGCCTGGATATGGATAACTTTAAGAAAATTAACGACTCGCTCGGTCACCAAACTGGCGATATTTTAATTAAGCAAATTGCCAAGCGTATCCAGCGCATGACCGATAGCAACTCTACCTGCTATCGCCTTGGCGGTGACGAATTCAGTATTCTGATGGAAGATTTTTCGGATATACATACCATCACCCACTTTGCTCAAAGTATATTAAACACCCTTTCACGGCCGTTTATTATCAACAAGCAAGAGTTCGTGTTGGGTGCCAGTATTGGTATCGCGTTATTCCCTGAAGATGGTTCGTCACCTCAGGAGTTATTGAAAAACGCTGACACGGCCATGTATTTTGCCAAGAACAACGGCGGTAACAGTTATCAGTTCTTCAGCGGTGAAATGAATCAGAACGCCGTGAGACAGTTACAAATCGAAAACCTAATTCGACAGGGCATAAAAGACAATTTGTTTACCGTTTACTATCAGCCGAAAGTAGATATCACCACCGGTAAACTAGTCAGTATGGAAGCGCTGGTGCGCTTTGAGCACCCGAATAAAGGCATAGTAAGCCCAGGACAGTTTATTCCGCTGGCGGAACAAACCGGGCAGATTATCGAGATTGGCGAACAGGTTTTACGTAAAGCCTGCGAAGATACCAAACGCTGGGTCAGTGAAGGCTTATTCAGCGGCCGGGTGGCTGTAAATATTTCGGCGAAACAGTTTGAATTACCAGACCTTGATGACCGCATAGAAAACGTGCTTCGTCAGGTAGGCCTGTCTCCTCTTCACTTAGAGTGTGAGATTACTGAAGGCACCCTGATGGAAAACCCGGAAGAAGGCCTGAGAATGATGCAGCGGCTGCGTGATCGCGGTATTCACCTGGCACTGGATGACTTTGGTACCGGCTACTCTTCGCTGGCTTATCTGAAGAAATTCCCACTCAATACGTTAAAAATCGATAAAGCCTTTATTGATGATATCGCCAACAGTAATGTCGATCGTCATATGGCGGCTGCAATTATCAATATTGCTCACAACCTGGGCCTGAAAGTGGTTGCCGAAGGGGTGGAATATGAAGAGCAACTGAATATTCTGCGCCGCTACGACTGCGAAATGCTGCAGGGTTTCCTGTACAGCAAACCACTCAATGCAGAACGCTTTGAGAAGCTACTCCGTGAAAACAGCTTACTGCATAAAATCATTAATAAGGTTTCTCCAACCTAACTAAGTCTGTAATGACTTATGTCGCAGGCGCCGGTCACTTTTTACTGCCATTCTTATGTCCCGCTAGCCAGGTGTAAGCTGGCAGGGATTAATGCTAATGCATAACTGTTTCATCTCACTTTACTACTAAATTTCTTACAACTTGTCCTTACACTGCTATCTGAGGCAGTTTCTTCATAAAACCCTGCATGTTATTAACCAGTTACAAATATAAATAACTTTGGCACTTTTATTTAAATGTGTGCTAATTGGCGTCTTTTTATCGAATAAAGGCAATTTTTTGACTCTTTTACCTTAAGTATTCTGATAAGCGGCAGATAAATGCATAGAACGGCAATAATTACCGGCAACGGAAAATTGACGCCGTCCAAAAGGATGCTGCAAACCTTTGTTTTTAAAGGACATTAAAAGTTGGCATAGGGTTCGCATTAATAAGAATGACAATGAGGATTGTCAATCAGTTTTGTTTGTTTTGTATATAAGAATATAACGAGGAAAGAAAGATGTTGAAAGCATACGCAGTAGCCCTAGTACTTTCTACAACCGCACCTGTAGCAGCCGATAAGCAAGATGGCGCTCAGAAAGCTCCTGTACAGAAAAAAGAAGTAGCAACTGAAACCCAGTCTTACAAGCCTAAAACTGGCGGTCAGCGCATCTAGTCTACTTAAGAATTCTAAAAAAGGAGCTCAAGCTCCTTTTTTTATGCCTGCTACGCCTGCAAGTAGGCGTTATTAAAGCCACAATCCTTTCTCATCCGCACATGGCGACTTATGGAAAACATTGGCCACACCAGCGGGCCCATCAATAACCCTACTAACGCCCACTGCTTTGCCGATAGTCCGGCTTTTGTCGCTTCGACAAAAAAGTAACAGCTACTGGCCAGACAAACTAAAATTACTGTCAACATATTGACGCCCTTTTAATCTATAAGGATTTTTTGACTTGCTGGAAAAACACTCAACAAATTCAGCGGGCGCATATTACCCTTTTCTGGTAATAAAACCATCATTTATTTGACTTATAATGAAAAAATCCGGCCTAAGCCGGATTTCTTAACATTTACATTACACTCAGTTAATAAAAAGTGGTATTTTCGGCTGCCATTGTTTCCAGCACGGCCGCTGGTTTAAACTTGGCATCGACCTTATCAGCATAGTGATTTAGCCGCTCCACCACTTTTACTACACCTAACTGGTCCATATAGCGGAAAGGTCCACCGAGGAATGGTGGAAAACCAATTCCGAAGATAGCGCCGATATCACCGTCCCTGGCGCTACGGATAACCCCTTCATCCAGACAGCGTGCGGCTTCATTAAGCATCATCAGCACACAACGCTCTGAAATCTCTGATTCACTACGGCTTTTAGCCGGTGAAACACCCAGCAGTGGGTAAATACTCTCATCTACCGCTTTACCTGGCTTTTTACCGCTATAGTCGTAAAAGCCTTTTTTATTCTTCTTACCTTTGCGGTCATCTGCCAGTACTTTATCGAACGCTGAGGGCGCGGAAAAACGCTCTCCAAAGGCATCCATAAGGATAGGAATAATTTTAGTGCCTACATCGATACCAACTTCGTCCAACAACTTCACCGGCCCTACCGGGAAACCAAAGTTAAGCAGCGCTTTATCAATGTGATCGATAGGCTCGCCGGCCAGAATCAGACTTGCCGCTTCGTTCATGTAAGGGGCAAGAATTCGGTTTACGTAAAACCCAGCCCCATCTTTGACTACCACCGGCGTTTTACCTTGCTTTTTAGCAAACTCCACGGTGGTAGAAATTGTCTGGTCAGAAGTTTTCTCGTGAGCAATAACCTCTGCCAGCGGCATTTTATCTACCGGCGAAAAGTAATGCAGGCCGATAACATTTTCCGGGCGCTCAGCCTCGGCGGCAATTTCAGCAATAGGAATGGATGAGGTGTTCGAGGCAAAAATGGTTTCGGCTTTACAGCCCTGCTCTACATCGGCGACCATTTTACGTTTAAGGCCAACATCCTCAAATACTGCTTCAACAATAATATCGGCGTCCTGCAGGCCTGAGTAATCCAGCGTACCGGTTAACAATGCCATCTGTTTTTGCATCTCAGACTTACGCATAAAGCGACGCTTAACCTTTTTATTGAGCAGGTCGTAGCTGTACTTCATGGCATTGGCAATACCGGCCGGCTGAATATCTTTAATCCGTACTGGTACACCTGCTTTCGTAGCAGTAACGTAGGCAATACCGCCGCCCATCAAGCCGCCGCCGAGCACACCCACCTTATTCACTTTCTCTGGTGGGACATCAGCAACACCAGACTCTTTTTTCATCGCTGTAGTTGCGAAGAAAATTTGCCGCAGCTGTTTTGACTCTGGCGTCATCACCAGTTGGCCAAAAGCCTTAGCTTCTGCATCCAGGCCCGCCTGCATGCCTTTGTTTATACCAATGGCCACCACATCGAGGATCTGTTGTGGTGCCGGGTAATTGCCGCGTGTTTTGGCCTGGGTTTGCTCTCCCGCTTTTTTAAATACGATATTGCGACCCGGAGCGGTGCCCTCAAGAAATTTACTGACCAGCCCTTTAGGTTCAGCCTTGCGAGAAGGTTTCGACTTAGCGGCAAATTGAGACGCTACATCTACCAACACAGAGCGCGGAACCACGTCATCCACTATGCCGTATTTTTTGGCTTGTTTTGCTCGCACAGATGCGCCCGTCAGCATCATTTTAATCGCTTGCTGAATGCCCGCCAGTTTGGGTAAACGTTGGGTGCCTCCACTGCCGGGTAACAAGCCGAGCTGCACTTCCGGCAGGCCCAGCTGAGTCGCTGAACTGTCGGTACAAATTCGGTAATGGCACGCCATTGCCAATTCCAGGCCACCGCCCAGCGCAGGCCCATGAATAGCGGCAACAAAAGTCTGGCGCATATTTTCAATGCGATTAAAAATATCCTGCCCGCCTTTGGCCAGTGCCATAGCTTCATCAGCAGTTGAACAGGCATCCAGCATGGTGATATCGGCACCGGCAACAAAGGAATTATCCTTACCGCTTACCAACACAACGCCCTTAATACTGCTGTCATTTTCAATTTCATCCAGCAGGACGGTCATTTCTTCGCCAAACGCAGCCTTCAGAGTGTTCATCGACTCACCCGGCACGTCCATGGTTAATATGGCTATACCGTTATCCTGCCTGGTCAGCGTAAATGCGCTGTGAGTTTGTTCTGTCATTATGCTGTCTCCACAATCATCGCTGCACCTAGTCCACCTGCCGCGCAGGCAGTTAACAGGCCGGTTCCGCCGCCTCGGCGGTTCAGTTCGTTAAGCATTTGAGTGATCATTCGGGTGCCGGTGGCCGCAAACGGGTGACCGTAAGCTATAGAGCTCCCCATGACATTAAACTTATCCATATCGATTTCGCCGGTAGCTTTACTGCGACCCAGTTTTTCCTGAGCAAACTTGTCACTGGCGAACATCTTTATATTGGCCAGCGTTTGCGCAGCAAAGGCTTCGTGCATTTCGATTAAGGTTAAATCGTTCAGCGACATACCCGCTTTATCCAGCGCCATCGGCGATGCATAAGAAGGCCCCATCAGCATGTCTTCCCACACNTCGATAGCCGCNAANGCATAACTCTNNATGTAACCCAGTGGCGTNTAGCCCANCGCTTTCGCNTTNCTTTCTGTCATCATCANTACGGCAGANGCACCNTCNGTNANCGGCGTGGCATTNGCAGCGGTGACTGAGCCATANTTTTTATCNAANACCGGNCGNAGCTTNGCNTACCCTTCGATTTTAGAGTCAAAACGAATNTTGTTATCTTGCTCNANNGCNCCTTTATAAGGTTCGGCATAGGCAGTCATTACTTCGTTGGCCAGNTTACCNGCCTGCCAGCTNTNNGCNGCCAGNNNGTGNGAACGGTGNGCNANNTCATCCTGAGCCTNACGNNTAATGCCATGGCTTTTAGCCATTTGCTCTGCCGTCTGNCCCATNGATAANCCGGTTGAATATTCNGCNACNGCAGGNGGTACCGGCANNAGGTCTTTTAAGCCCANNTTTTTNAGCACNGCCCATTTTTGCCCCAGCGTTTTNGTTTTCTGCAAATCCACCAGCGCTCTGGCCAGCTTTTTCGATACCCCGATAGGCGAAACAGACGTTGAATCGGCACCACCNGCNACNCCNACTTCAATATTNCCNGCCATCATCGACTCGGCAATATTNACNGTAGACTGAAANCTGGTAGCACAGGCNCGGGANACNCTGTAGGCATCNGTGTGNACGTTCATNCCAGTGCCCAGCACNATTTCGCGNGCAATATTGGGCGCTTCNGGCATTTGTACAACCTGGCCNTACACCAGTTGTTCAACCAGCTTNGGATCCACCGCATTGCGAACCAGNAGTTCGTTTACCACCATCTTGCCCAAATCNACNGCGGGCACGCCGTGAAAATAGGTNGCCATTTTTGCGAACGGCGTTCTNAGGCCGGCAACGATNGCGATCCTGTCGCCGTTGCGCGTTGTGACTGATTGTTGTTTAGCCATGCAATTCAACCTGTATTTGCGACCANCAAGTGGTCTGACCTGTAGTTAGTNGGCAGATTTTTACAAACTATTAAACAAATAGCAAATGTGCGGCGGAATATTTTGCAACATTTATTCACTTGAGGACGGACATCTCTTGAAACAAAATAAAGCGACCCTATTACAGATTGTTGATATAACAACAATTGGACAAGCAAAAAATGGCTTTCTGCCCATTTTAGCGGGAACCTTTAAGACCCTGAAAAGTCNTATCGGTTCAGTGCCGGNACCGGTCCAACNGATATCGCGCAATTTTTACCCATTATTTTGCATTTTCAATAACATAAAGAAGGTAAGATTCTCCTATGGCAGCTGAGCAGTTCAGACAATTACACGCATACCTCGACTCACAGATAATTGGTCAGTCTCAACTTACGCTCAACATGTTAATTGCATTACTTGCTGATGGTCACCTGTTGGTAGAGGGGCCTCCGGGGCTGGCAAAAACCCGCGCTATCAATGCGCTGGCAAAAGGCATTGATGGTGATTTTCACCGCGTGCAGTTTACTCCTGANTTACTGCCTGCCGACCTCACAGGTACGGATATCTACCGCCCGGAGACCGGTGAATTTGTTTTCCAGCAAGGGCCACTGTTCCATAACCTGGTGTTAGCCGATGAGATTAACCGGGCGCCAGCCAAAGTGCAGTCGGCACTGCTTGAAGCCATGGCAGAACATCAGATTACCGTGGGAAACAAAACCTACAAGCTGCCAGAGCTGTTTTTGGTGATGGCTACCCAAAACCCGTTGGAGCAGGAAGGCACTTATCCGTTGCCGGAAGCCCAGTTAGACCGTTTTTTAATGCACCTGGAAATTGATTACCCGGATGCNGATACNGAACTGCAAATCCTGCAGCTNACCCGCAACGAGGAATTGAGTGCACGGAAGGCAGTGCCGCCCAGTCTTAGCCAGGCAGATATTTTTGCCGCTCGCAAAGCTGCTTTAGCACTGCACATGGCCCCTGCTCTTGAGACTTATCTGGTGCAGCTGATCATGGCTACCCGGCGCCCGGAAAACTATGCGCCGGAACTGGCCGAATGGATTGAGTTTGGNGCCAGNCCCCGTGCCACCATNGCGCTNGACCGCTGTGCCCGGGCNCANGCCTGGNTGGCNGGNCGTGATTTTGTNGGNCCGGATGATATTCAGGCGGTATTTCACAATGCACTGCGCCATCGCATTATTCTGTCTTATCAAGCAGAGGCGGAAGGAGTACGTACTAATCAGGTGCTAGACAAAATTCTTAATCTGGTGGCCGTGCCTTAAATTATGACTGCGCAATCTTATTTAGCACGATTGCAGTCGGATGGCATTCACTTGGGTGTCAAAGAACTACTGCAGTACCGACAGTTTGCCAACCTGCTGGACTTAACCCCGCGGCGCACGCCACAGGCGCGTTTGGCGGGCAGTTACCTGACCAAGCATAAAGGCCGGGGGATGGAGTTCGACGAAGCCAGGCATTACCAGCCCGGCGACGACATCCGCGCTATTGACTGGCGGGTAACAGCGCGCACCGGTAAAACCCATACCAAGGTTTATCGGGAGGAGCGCGAACGCCCGGTGTTTATTTTGTGCGACATGTCTTCTTCCATGCAGTTTGGCACTCAATTGTTACTAAAGTCGGTCCAGGCGGCACATTTAACGGCGTTAATTAGCTGGGCGGCAGCTCAGCGCGGCGACAAAGTGGGCGCGCTGGTCTATTCCGATTTCATGCATGCCGAGTGTAAACCGCTGAGCCGTAAACGTGCTGTGCTGTCTATTTGCCATGAACTCATGCGGTGTCAGAATGATGCTCGTAGTCAACAGTCTTCTCAGTCCGACACCAACATGGAAAGCGCCATGGCCCGCCTGCGTCGTCTGGCTAAACCGGGTAGCCTGGTGTATGTGATCAGTGATTTTCTGCAATTGGAAGAGCGTGCTTTACAACATTTAATGCAAATCAGCCGTCATTGTGAAGTCAGTGCGCTGGCCATTACCGATCCGCTGGAGCGGGAGCTACCGGTAACGCATCGCTTACAGCCGGTGAATGTCACCAACGGTGCTCAGCAACAAACCTGGCTGTTAGGCGATAGCACATTGGCCCGTCATTATTCATCCAGTCAGCAGGCTCGCTGGCAGGCGGTTGAGTCGCACCTCAAGCAATGTAAAACCTCATTAAGTTTTATTGACGCCGGCCTGCCGCTTACTGAACAGTTTGAACGCTTACGGAGGTTGTCGCAGTGGACCCGTTAGCTCAGTTAAAAGATATTCATACACCACAAGGCGTAGACTGGTGGCCACTCGCCTGGGGATGGTGGGTAGCGGCACTACTTGTGGTGGCGTTGTTGTGTGGCCTGATCTATTTAATAGTCCGCCACATCAGATTTAACCGGGCCCGCCGTGAGGCCATCGCGTTACATAAAAATTTGAGTGTCGATGCCCACTACCCGGCTAAAGCCAATCAATTACTCAAGCGGGTCACCTTGCATTATTTTGATGCTGGGTATTCTGCTGCAGCCTATGGCAGCGCCTGGCACCATTTACTATTGAACTGCCTGGCCGACAAGCATCAGGCCAAAGCAAAGTCGGGCCTGGAAGCACTGTGCCAGAGGCCTTATCAGCCTGCTACGCCCGATAGTAAGCAATTAACTGAAATACACGAGGCCGTGAGCCTCTGGCTACAAAAAGCCAGATTAAAACAAGCGCCAGAGCCTGTTAGCACGGGGGAGGTAAGCCACAATGTTTGAGTTTGCCTGGTGGTGGATGCTCTGTATTTTACCCTTACCTTGGATAATCCGGTTACTCAGCCGCAGAACCCAGAGTGCCGAAGTGGCCTTACGTGTGCCAACGCTGCTGAACAACTTACCGGAAACGCAATCGGCAAAAGGCTCAACGGTGTGGCTACACTTATTGGCAGCCGTTATCTGGGTATGCCTGGTATTGGCGGCTGCACGTCCTCAATGGCTGGGTGAGCCGGTGAGTATTCCCAGCGAAGGCCGGGAGATGATGCTNGCGGTNGACCTNTCCGGCAGTATGAAAATTGAAGACATGCTGGTTAATGGGCGNCAGGTAAACCGCCTGACCATGATCAAATCAGTNNTGCATGATTTTATTAAGCGTCGCGTCGGCGATCGCCTTGGCCTTATACTGTTTGCGGATACCGCTTATTTGCAGGCCCCNCTGACTTACGATAGAGAAACCGTTGCCACCNTACTCGATGAGGCCGTTATCGGCCTGGTNGGNGAACAAACCGCCATCGGCGATGCNATTGGTTTAGGGGTAAAGCGTTTTGAGCTTAAAACCGACTCCAACCGNGTACTGATNTTGCTCACNGACGGACAAAATACCGCNGGTAATATCTCGCCGGAACAGGCCAAAGANCTGGCNGTNGATGCNGGTGTTACGGTGTATACCATTGGTGTGGGTGCNGATGTTATGACGGTGAACAGCTTTTTNGGCAGNCGNCAGGTCAATCCNTCACAGGAACTGGATGAAANCATGCTGACCGATATCGCCAAAGCNACCGGTGGTCAGTACTTCCGGGCCCGGGATGCCGCNGAGCTGGAACAAATTTACGCCATGCTCGACCAACTNCAACCTATNGCCGGTGATGAACGCAAAATGCGTCCACTCACNGCNCTGTATTATTATCCGCTGGCGCTGGCACTGATNTTAAGCATATTGCCGGTNATTGGCCTGCTGNTTAGTNTGCTCTGGCGCCGACTCTTTGCAANGAGGATGTCAGCCGAATGATGTTANTGCCTGCTGATTTTCATTTTTTACGTCCGGAATGGTTCTATGCGCTCATTCCCCTGCTNNTNGCAGTNTGGTTTGTTAANCGCTGGCGCGCNAAAGCCACTGGCTGGCANGGCGTGATNGCCAGTCACCTNTACCAGCATTTAATTACCGGNAAACAACAATCTGTTACTTCGCTGTTTGTGCCGTTTCTGGCGCTNACCTGGCTGTTANGCGTTATTGCCCTGGCCGGNCCTACNTGGGAGCGCATCCCGCANCCGGTNTATCAGGTTAAAACCGGNCANGTNCTNGTGCTGGATATGTCGCTTTCCATGCGCGCTACNGANATAGCGCCCGACCGCCTNTCNCGCGCTAAATACAAAGCNATCGATCTGGTTAACCTNATNGANGANGGNGANATGGGCCTGGTGGCTTATGCCGGTGATGCCTTTGTGATCAGCCCGCTTACCGAGGATGCCAATACNCTCAACGCGCTGCTACCNGGTTTGAGTCCGGAAATTATGCCGGTTGCTGGCAGCGATCCGGTACAGGGGTTACGCCTNGCTGAAACNCTGCTNACCAATGCNGGNTTTCAGAATGGNATGCTNTACTGGATCACCGATGGCGTGGAAATTTCNCAAATGAANGANTTAAGCGACTTTCTTTCTGAAACCCCGTTNAAGGTGAANATTCTGGGTGTNGGNACCGNAGAAGGNGCNCCTATNAAGCAGCTCAACGGCGANTTGCTNAANCGNAATAATGGCTCGATTGTGGTNCCCAAACTGAATGCTGGCGCACTACAACAGCTTAGCCGGCAAGGTGGTGGCACCTTTGCCGAGTTAACTGCCAATGATGCCGATATTCGCCAGCTCTCAGCAACGGGCCGCTTTGAAAATCGCGAAACCGAGGATAATGACAATAACAACCAGGGTGATGAGTGGCGCGAGGCCGGCCCTTANTTANTACTANTGTTATTACCCATTGCCGCCTTTGCNTTTAAGCGNGGTTTNATCTTTGCNCTGTTAGTCTCNGTNACNCTGACNCTACCCACGCCGCCAGCCAGCGCTCAGNAACAANAAANNCNGNCNGCNGNNGNANCNGAAGNNNCNCCACAAANNGANATGCCTGGNCTGCCNTGGTGGAAGAANCCNTTCTTAAATGCCGATCANCAAGGTTTGGANGCATACAANGCNTCNCANTNTGANGCCGCAAGCAGTAATTTTGAGGACCCNGCCTGGAAAGGCGCAGCNCAGTACCGTGAAGGTGATTATGCNGCNGCTGCCGAGACCTATGNTCAGNTTGACACTGCCGACGGNTATTANAATCAGGGCAATGCNNTGGCCAGNGCNGGTCAATTGGATGCNGCAATAGCCGCTTANNATAAAGCGCTGGAAAAACGCCCGACATTCCCTGANGCCAAAGACAACAAAGCGTTGATCGAAAAGCTCAAGGAACAGCAGGACCAACAACAGCAGAATCAACAAAACCAACAGGACCAGAATCAACAGGATCAGTCGCAGCAAGANCAGCANCAGTCTGACCANCAGGAGGGTGAATCCGGNCAGGATCANCAAAACTCTGANCAGCAANATGGTCAGAATCAGCAGGATTCACAGCAAAANTCGCAACAAGATCANCAAAATGCNGATCAACAGTCTGAGCAGGAGCAACAGGAAGGCGAGCAACAGGACGACCAGGATGCACAGTCCGAAGAACAACAACAGCAGCAAGGTGAGCAAGAGGAACAACACGCTCAGGCCCAACAAGGTCAACAGGAACAAAGCGAGCGGGATAAGGAAACCCAGCAGCGGNTGAACAATTTGTTGCGCCGGGTNCCTGATGATCCTGCNTTCTTACTTAAACGCAAAATGCAACTGGAAGCCCAGAAGCGGCAGTATCGCCGCCCACCAGATTCAAACCGGAGTGATTGGTAATGCTTAAACAACGCCATTGGTTTATATGGTTACTGTTACTGACCTTTTCAGCCCACGCTGAAGTAACCAGCGTCACTGCGACCGTGGATAAAAACCCGGTGATGCTCGATGAAGCCATCACCCTGACCGTAACCGCCGAAGGCGATGCTGAAAGAGAAGCTTTCGACAGCTCGGTATTGCTCAGTGACTTTGTTGTGGGACGCACTTCTGTCAGCTCGCAAACCTCAATTATCAACTTCGATACCCGGCGGACTACCACCTGGAGCACCACCTTGTTTCCGCGTAAGGTCGGAACATTTACCATCCCTGCCTTTACCATTGAAGGACAAAAAAGTGCGCCGGTGGAGGTAAGAGTTATTCCGGTTCAGCAAGGGGATAATGCCCCTGCACGGGATTATTACGTGAGTACCGAAGTAAACAATGATTCGGTGTATTTACAGCAGCAGTTGCGTTATACAGTAAAGCTATATCTGTCTTCGCAAATTGAGCGCGGCAGTCTGCAAGCACCAGAACTGGAAAACGCGCAAATCCAACAGCTCGGTGATGACAAGCAATACACTGAGCTGGTGAATGGCCGTCGCTACCAGGTAGTGGAGCGTAACTTTGCCGTATTACCCCAGCAATCCGGTACCTTTACCATTCGTGGCCCAGTGTTCTCCGGCGAGGTAATTGCCCCTAACACCAATCAGCGCTTTGGCTTTTTTAACCGTACCCAAACTATCAACCGGGTAGGGCCGGATGTGCAGGTAGAGGTGAAACCCATCCCCGCTGAAGTGAATTATCATTGGTTACCCAGCGATTTTGTACAACTGGATGAAGAATGGCAAAGCGATACTTTTACGGTGGGTGAGCCGGTCACCCGCACTCTTACGCTTACCGCGGTAGGCGTGGTAGAGGAGCAACTGCCGGAGATAGAACAAATCTATCCGCCGGATTTTAAACTGTATCCGGACCAGGCCAACAGTGCATCGGCAGAAAAGGATAATCGCCTGATTGTGCAGCGCACCGAATCGGTTGCCATGATCCCAACCAAAGCAGGCAGCTATATTATTCCTGAAGTGAGAGTGCCCTGGTTTAACGTGTCTACCGGTAAAACCGAATACGCAAAGCTGCCCAGTCGCACGGTAAACGTGATAGCCGCAGCCGGACAATCAACGCCAGCGCTAACTCCGGCCCCAATGCAAACAGAACAGCCACAACCGGCAGAAGAAGAACAAACACCAGCTCAGCCAGGAACAGCTGAGACCGCACAAAACGAATGGGATAATCTGCACACCATCATGTTAGCGCTGTGGCTGCTGACACTTATTGGCTGGCTTTTTACCTACGTTCAGCTTAAAAAACGAGGCCCGCGCAACCTTCCCTCTTCGCAAGCAGAAGCGGTCCAACCCACAGCGTCAGTCAATCAGTTACAGCAAATTGTTCGTCAGGGCGATATCCGGAAAATCCAACCGGCCCTTACCCAGTGGCTTAGTCAGTTCTCTGCGGCTAAGCGCTGGCAAATAGAGCAACAGATAAAGCCTGAGGTTGACGCGATGATGGCCGCAGGCTACGCGTCGCAGCCAGGAAAGTGGGATCCATCTGCCCTGCTTAATAAGCTGAAGAGCCTGCCAAACCGGCAAAGCGCTTCCGGGCAGGGACTATCCCCCCTCTACCCTGCCAGTTAATGCTAATTTGGTCGCTGGTTAACTGACTTTGGATAAATGGATAAATGGATAAATAAAGGAGCGTTTTAGCTCCTTTATTTTTTTTGAAAAATTTTATTCTTTTGTGAAATTAATTTATTTAATGTCAGGTCTGGTTAATCATGAAAGAAAAAACGCTCCGCTACGAAGCTTTGGTACGTGCTCTTCACGGTGATATTTATCGCTATGCGTACTGGCTCACAAACGACAAGAGTACTGCCGAAGATATTGTGCAGGAGACTTTCCTGCGCGCCTGGCGGGCATTGGATAGTTTACAGGACGAAAAGGCCGCAAAATCCTGGTTGATAACCATTCTGAGACGGGAAAACGCCCGGCGTTTTGAACGCAAGCAATTCGATTTAGTCGACTTCGACGAAGTGTCCGTTGCTGGCAATGAGGATCAGGACAGTGACGCAGAAGTTCGTCAGGTCCGACGGGCAATCGGTAAGCTGGCACCGGATTATCGCGAGCCTTTGATGTTGCAAATCATCTTTGGCTTTAGTGGCGATGAAATCGCCCAGCAACTGGAACTCAATAAAAATACCGTTATGACAAGGCTGTTCAGAGCGAGAGCGCAATTAAAGGATGCACTGACATCATCGTCGCAACAAAGAGGTTTTCATAGTGGATGAATTAGAATTTCGCCGTCGGGTCTATACCAACCCCGCGGATAACGAGAAAGATTTACTCGAAGCTGCTGCGCAAAATCCAGACAACGATGCATTTTGGCAGGACATCAAGCAACTTGATGAGAAGCTCAAAACTGCAGCTAGCGTGCCCGTGCCTGACGACTTAGCTAACCGATTGATCCTCAAGCAAACGATGCGGGAGTTTAATCAGCAAAAACGCCGCAACCGCTGGTATATTGGCCTTGCAGCCAGTGTTGCCTTTACCTTTGGTATTGCCCTCACTGCCTGGCAGCAACAACACGTACAGCTGGATCAGGCCGCGTTGGCGCATATGTACTATGCAGAGACTGAACAACCTCACGCGAATACAGAAGTAACACCACAGTTAGTTAATGCAAAGCTGGCTCAGTTTGGTGCCGAGCTTGATACATCCATTGGTCATATCGCTTCGGCGAATTACTGCATACTTGATGCGATCCGTAGTTTGCACCTGATTATCGAAACCCCAGAAGGGCGTATGTCGGTTTTCCTGGTGCCAGATCACGATAAGCCTATGAGCAACGACTTTGCTGACGAAGTGTATCAGGGCAGCAGTTATGCCCTACATAAAACCAACATTCTGGTTGTAGGTGATAAAGATGCCAATATCCCGGCATTTAAAACAGAACTTAAGCAATATTTAAAATTCTCGGCTTAAACGCCCCCTAATGTAAAACGCCGGGCAGGAATTGCCCGGCTTGTCCACCCATTCCTGTAAATCACAAAACTGTTTTGACGTTCAGTTAAACTGAAATGCGATTAAGGCCAAAATAGGTTTAAGACACAAAGGTGCACTGAATACCAAGTGCATGTGCACTATGAATATATGGCCAGGTAGCGGCCCGGATATACAGGAGTTTGATATGAGACTCAGCAAAGAAATACTGTTCGTTTTTATAAGTTTGCTATCAGGAGTCGCTCTGATCATTACCGTGGAGCAAGTAATCAGTGCCGAGGGACAGATAGTGATAATTGCGAAAAATTTTAGTGCGGGCGCGACTACAGCCGCCGTTTATCTCACTCTTAAATGGCTCAGCAGAACACGTCTACACCCCTGATTTATTATGCCAGACGCTATCGATTACAACTCAGTATGCCACCACAACCTTGTTGAACTTACATATCTGATAGAGCTTATCGTTATAAACGATTAACTTGCATAAATTCCTCAGCTTCACTTAAGGGCTTTCAAGCCCTCGCCTTACCTATTGGCTGTCATCCTGTTATAGTGGACCAACACGAGATGCTTTAGGGGCAAACCGGCTTAAGCAACGCATCCCCGTAAAAAGCACACTTAAATCAAACAATAATGAGAAGGGAACGCTAATGGCAGTTGGCACAATGATTTCTTTGGGACTGTATTTTCTGGTTATGCTGGGTATAGGCTGGTATAGCTTTAAAGAGTCCGATACCAGTGTAGAAGGCTATATGCTGGGCGGGCGTAAACTTGGCCCTGCCGTAACGGCGCTATCGGCCGGCGCCTCGGATATGAGTGGCTGGATGTTAATGGGCTTACCCGGTGCCATGTACGTAGCGGGAATATCGGCCATGTGGATAGCGGTAGGCCTGACCATCGGTGCGTTTGCCAATTACATTCTGGTAGCGCCGCGCTTGCGGGTATACACCGAGATTGCCAATAACGCTATCACCCTGCCCGATTACTTTGAAAACCGCTTTGCCGATAACTCGCGCATGCTGCGGGTGATTGCTTCGGTAGTGATTGTTATCTTTTTTACCCTTTATACCTCTTCTGGTGTGGTGGCCGGCGGCAAGCTGTTTGAGTCATCTTTTAACCTGAGTTACGAATTAGGCCTTTATGTTACCGCTGGCGTGGTGGTTGCCTACACCTTAATTGGTGGCTTTATGGCGGTGAGCATGACCGACTTTGTGCAAGGTTGCATTATGTTCCTGTCGCTGATTCTGGTGCCTATTGTGGTAATCATGAACCTGGGCGGCTTATCTGATGCCAATGCCATTATCACCGATATCAACCCCAACCTGTTCGCCCTGTTTATCGACGCCTCTACCAACACAGCGCTGTCGACTATCGGGATTATTTCTCTGCTGGCCTGGGGCTTAGGCTACTTTGGTCAACCGCATATTATTGTGCGCTTTATGGCCATTCGTTCGGTTAAAGATGTACCGGTTGCCCGCCGTATTGGCATGAGCTGGATGATTATGTCCATCATCGGTGCTTTGTTCACCGGCTTGTACGGGGTGGCTTATGTGAGTCAGCAGGATGGCGTTAGTATCGACCCGGAAACCATTTTTATTTATTTGTCACAACTGCTGTTTCATCCGTTAATCGGTGGCTTTTTACTGGCTGCCATTCTGGCGGCTATCATGAGTACTATCTCCTCGCAGTTGCTGGTGACCTCCAGTTCGCTAACCAGCGACTTTTATCAGGTATTCCTGCGTAAGGATGCTTCGGAGAAAGAACTGGTAATTGCCGGGCGGATATCCGTCATCGTCGTAGCGGCAGTGGCCATTGCACTGGCTTATGACCGCGACAGCACTATTTTGTCGCTGGTCAGTAATGCCTGGGCCGGCTTTGGTGCGGCATTCGGTCCACTCGTAATATTCAGCTTGTTTGATCGTCATATGACCCGGGCATCGGCCTTTGCTGGCATGATCACCGGCGCAGTAACGGTGCTGTTATGGATTTACCTGCCAATTACCATTGGTGGTCAGTCATTAAGTGCCTGGATGTATGAGATTGTGCCGGGCTTTATTTTATCGAGTATTGCTATTGTGCTGGTGTCTAAACTAACGCAACCACGGGAAAGCGTTAAAGAGACTTTTGAAAAATTTGAAGAGGCACTGCACCACCAGCAAAACGTTATTTAATTAACACATCGGAGCAGCAATGCGGGGTTTATTAACACCCTGTGTTGCTGCACATCTCTATAGGCTATTAGCCTGATGACTTCCTTTTCTTACCCTACTCTTTCCTCGCTAATCCATACAAATCAAGGGCTCATCTGCTGTTACTTTTCGCGCTCAGATTTTTCCGTTAGACGTTAATAAACCAACCTTTATGACGGCTGAATTACAGTGGAATAAAAACGTAATTTCAAATAGCAAAATAACATAGCACTTTTGTTTCTAAATATGTTAGGGTTCTATGCATATAATCATTTCGTATATAAACCTAAACAACTTCGGACTCGATAAATGACTGATAGTATCCCGTCAACCACCCACTTGAAACAACTCGAAGCCGAGAGTATCCATATCTTTCGTGAAGTCGCCGCAGAATTTGAAAATCCGGTGATGCTTTATTCCGTAGGCAAGGACTCTTCGGTGTTACTTCATTTGGCGCGTAAGGCGTTTGCTCCTGGCAAAATTCCTTTCCCGTTACTTCACGTTGATACCACGTGGAAGTTTAAAGAAATGATAGAGTTTCGTGACCAGCAAGCCAAAAAGCACGGCTTTGACCTGCTGGTGCACATCAATCAGGAAGGCGTTGACATGGGCATGGGCCCATTCACTCATGGTAGTGCAAAACACACCGACGTAATGAAAACAGCCGCCTTAAAACAAGCCCTGAACAAATATAAGTTCGACGCGGCTTTCGGTGGCGCTCGTCGCGACGAAGAGAAATCCCGCGCTAAAGAACGTGTTTATTCATTCCGTGACAGCAACCACCGCTGGGATCCAAAGAACCAGCGCCCGGAGTTATGGAACATCTATAACTCACAGGTAAACCGTGGCGAGAGCATTCGGGTATTCCCTATGTCGAACTGGACTGAATTGGATATCTGGCAATACATCTACAAAGAAAACATCGATATTCCTCAACTCTACCTGGCTAAGCCTCGTCCGGTTGTTAAGCGTGATGGCGTACTGATTATGGTTGATGATGACCGTATGCCACTGGAAGAAGGCGAAGTACCAGAAATGAAATCAGTCCGCTTCCGTACCCTGGGTTGTTACCCACTGACAGGTGCGGTGGAATCGACTGCTGCGACCCTGCCTGAAGTTATTCAGGAAATGCTGCTGACCAAAACGTCAGAGCGTCAGGGCCGGGTTATCGACCATGACAGCGCAGGCTCCATGGAGAAAAAGAAAATGGAAGGTTACTTCTAATGGCTACCAATATCGTCTGGCATCAACACGAGATCAATAAAGAGACTCGCGGCGAAAGCCTTGGCCAAAAGCCGCGCGTATTGTGGTTAACCGGTTTAAGTGGCTCGGGTAAATCAACCCTGGCTAACCTGCTGGAGAAGAAACTGCACGAACAAGGTAAGCATACTTACCTGCTCGATGGCGACAACGTACGCCACGGTCTATGCGGCGATCTGGGTTTCAGTGATAAAGACCGGGTAGAAAATATCCGTCGTATCAGCGAAGTGGCAAAATTATTTGTCGATTCTGGCATGGTGGTATTAACCGCGTTTATTTCACCGTTTCAGGCTGACCGCGACTTTTGTCGCAACCTGTTAGCCGACGGCGAATTTATCGAAGTATTTGTTGATACCCCACTGGAAGTATGCGAACAGCGCGATCCGAAAGGTCTTTATAAAAAGGCCCGCAGTGGTGAAATTAAGCATTTCACCGGTATCGACTCTACTTATGAAGCTCCCCAGTCTCCGGAAGTACATTTGCAGTATCAGGATGAGCCAGCGGAACAAACCGCAGAGCGACTGTTCAACCTGCTTGAAGAAAAAGGATTATTATAATGGCGATTACGGATCCACTGGCACTTCAGGTGCTGGCCATCGCAAAAGAAGCTGGCGACAAGATCATGGACATTTACGACCGTGACTTTGCTATCTACGAAAAACAAGACACCAGCCCCTTAACCGAAGCTGATTTAGCTGCCCACAAGTCTATTGTGGCAGGTCTTGAAGCAATGTCAGAGCTGCCTATCCTGTCTGAAGAATCAGCCGATATCAGCTGGGACGAGCGTAAGACCTGGGATAAATACTGGTTGGTAGACCCACTCGATGGCACTAAAGAATTCATCAAGAAAAACGGTGAATTCACGGTAAATATCGCCCTGATCGACGGCGGAAAGCCAATTATGGGTGTGGTATACGCACCAGCACTGAGTAAGTCTTACGTGGGTGTGGTTGGCCAGGGTGCCTGGACAGAAACCGCTGAAGGCGTAACCCCCATCAGCGCTAAGCCACATCAACCGGGTGAGCTTTGGAAAGTCGTGGGCAGTCGCTCGCACCAAAGCCCTGAAATTCAAAATCTACTGGCGCAGCTTGAAGGCGAAACCGAACTGGTTGCCATGGGAAGCTCTTTAAAATTATGTCTGGTTGCTGAAGGTGAAGCCCACCTTTACCCACGCTTAGGCCCAACGTCTGAGTGGGATACCGGCGCGGCGCACGCGGTAGCATTAGCTGCCGGAGCCGACGTTACCGTACTGGACGCNGCNGACCCGCTGAACTCTGACGCCGAGGCTCTTACTTATAACCAGAAAGAGTCTGTGTTGAACCCTTATTTCCTCGTGAGTGCATAAGCATGAATAACGAAAACGCATTATTAAAAGAAGACATTCTGTCTTACCTAGAACAACACGAACAAAAAGATCTGCTCCGNTTCTTAACCTGCGGTAGCGTAGATGATGGTAAAAGTACCCTGATTGGTCGCCTGNTACACGACTCAAAAATGATTTTTGAAGATCAGTTAGCNGCNATTACTCAGGACAGTAAAAAAGTCGGTACNACNGGCGATAAAGTCGACCTGGCNNTGCTGGTAGACGGCCTGCAATCTGANCGNGAGCAAGGCATTACCATTGACGTAGCCTATCGCTACTTCTCTACCGACAAGCGTAANTTTATTATCGCGGATACNCCGGGACACGAGCAGTACACCCGTAACATGGTAACNGGNGCCTCTACCTGTGANCTGGCNATCCTNATGGTTGATGCCCGTGCCGGCGTAAAAACCCAGACTCGTCGTCACTCATTCCTGGCTTCTTTGTTAGGTATCAAGCACGTTATCGTTGCGGTAAACAAAATGGACCTGATGGATTATTCTGANCAGGTTTATAAAGATATNCAGGCNGACTTCCTGGAGTTTTCCAAGCAGNTNAANATCACTGANATCCAGTTTGTGCCNATTTCGGCGCTGGAAGGTGATAACGTAGTAAANGTNAGCGAACANACNCCTTGGTANNNCGGTGANACGCTNATGACNATGCTGGAAAANATCGAAATCCAGAAAGANGCNAACACCGANGANTTCCGCTTCCCGGTNCAATACGTNAACCGNCCTAACCTCGANTTCCGTGGNTTTGCCGGTACCGTGGTATCNGGNTCNGTTAANCCNGGTGATGAAATNACNGCACTGCCNTCNGGCAAGAAGTCGAAAGTAAAATCCATCGTGACNTTNGACGGNGANTTAGANGTGGCTTANCCACCACTGGCNGTNACNNTNACNCTGGAAGATGAGATTGATATCTCNCGTGGNGATATGATTGTNAAATCNGACAANCTGCCNCTGTTAAGCACTCAGTANAAGTCGCACCTGGTATGGATGGCTGATGAGCCAATGATGCCTAACAAGCAGTATTTGTTTAAATTTGCCAGCCAGATGACCCCAGGCTCAGTNGCAGAAGTTGATCACCTGATCGACGTAAATACCCTTGAGAAAACTCAGGGTGTTCACATGAACTTAAACGAAATTGCGGTGGTAGACCTTAAGTTTACGCAACCTGTGCCTTGTGATAACTACCAGAAAAACCGTGCAACCGGTGCGTTTATCGTGATTGATCGCCTGACCAACGGTACCGTTGGTGCCGGTATGATCATTGACGAAATAGCCAAGGACCAGCAGCATCAAACCCAGGAATTCTCAGCCTTTGAGCTGGAATTTAACGAGTTGGTACGCAAGCACTTCCCGCACTGGAATGCGCTCGATATTAGCAAGCTGTAGGAGCAGGTTCTCGCAAGATGGAACTTAACCAGCTACTGGTACTAATGTTTTTCTTTGGTACCATCGGGGCGCTGATTTTTACAAATCAGCGCCCTTCTACTGTATTTGCATTAACGGTGCTGGGGTTACTGACTACCCAGCAAATCACCTTTGATCAAATTCTTGATAACCTCACCAATAAGGGATTAATCACGCTTATTTTGCTGCTATTGGTTAGCAGCGCCATCGATAAAACGGCGTTTATCAAACGTCTTGGTCGAAAACTGGTCACGGCCAGTTTCACCAAATCCTACTGGCGCCTGTTTGGCCTAACCTTTTTCTCATCGGCGTTGTTGAATAACACTGCAATCGTAGCGAGTCTTATCGGCCCGGTAAAACAAAACCAGTATCATCCGGCTTCCCGATTACTGATCCCGTTGTCCTACGCGGCCATATTAGGCGGCACCGTTACTTTAATTGGTACGTCAACCAACCTTATCGTTGATAGTTTCTTACAAGAACATGGCCACCCGGGTTTCGGCTTTTTAGACTTTACCCTGTTTGGCATAGTCGCTGGATTAAGCTGTGGTCTGCTGATGTTTATGCTCTCACCGCTGCTACCGGACATTGCCAGCAAACAACGGGATTACCGTGAGTACATCGTCGAAGCCGAAGTAAGTGAAGACTCAGAATTGGTGGGTAAAACCGTTGAGCAAAACCATTTGCGTAACCTGCCTGAACTGTTTCTGGTGGAGGTTGTTCGCCAGGGTAAGCTCATTACGCCGGTCAGTCCTGATTTAAGTATCCAGGCGGATGATAAGCTTATTTTCTCTGGCAATGTAAAGAACCTGGACACGCTGAGCCACATCAAAGGGCTTAAAACCTTTGCTGAGACAGACGGCATTTTGCGTGAAAACCTCACCGAGGTTATCGTTTCCAACCGCGCACAAATTATTGGCCAGACGATAAAAGCACTGGGCTTCAGAGCGCTGTTTGATGCTGCCGTGGTGGCTATTCGCCGTGACGGAGAGCAGCTTTCTGGCAAACTGGGAGAAATTAAACTGCAGGCAGGTGACTTTTTATTACTCGCAGCAGGCCCGGACTTCCACAGTCGGCACAATATCTCGAAAAACTTTTTTATTCTTTCTGAGCAGCGCATCGCGCGACCGCTTTCCACTCCTCAGGAGTGGATAACGGTGGGTGGATTCTTACTGACTGTGTTGCTGGCAGCTACAGATATCTTGCCGCTTGGCATTGGATTACTGTTTTTCGCCGCTGTTCTGCTGGGCGCAAAAGTAACCACAAACGGTGAAATCAAACGTAACCTACCATTAAACCTGATTGTGGTAATCGTCGGGGCCTTATCACTGGCTACCGGACTGGAACAGTCTGGTGTCATCGATTTAAGCACCGAGCTACTGATGCCTTACCTGGCAGATACCAACTGGCTTATGGCACTCATTGTGGTGTATGTGCTCACCCTGCTACTCACCGAGTTTGTTACCAATAACGCTGCGGCCGCATTAATGTTTCCATTTGCCTATGGTTTGGTAGAAATTATTGGTGCGCCGTTGCTGCCATTTGCGTTAGCCGTGGCATTTGCTGCCAGCGCAAGCTTTATATCGCCCTATGGGTATCAGACAAACCTACTAGTCTTTAATGCAGCCAACTACAAATTCAGTCACTTTATTCGCTTTGGTTTACCCATTTCAATTGTGTACTCTTCCATCGTGATTGCATTACTCAACTGGGTTTATTTCTGAGTGAAACTTCACTTAACAAAGTTAGCTAAATTATCCAGAACGTTATTGCGCCCGTTTGCGGGCGCAATTTAATAGTGAAAGTATATGGCTAATACCTATCAGACTTATAGGTAATGTGAGAAGAGAGTGTAAAAATATATGTGTAAGTGGCATTCTTAACCTGTTGAAAGGAAATACAGAATGCCAATATCAGACAAACTTATCGATCAGCTTTTAGGAGGCTGTGATTCCCCCGAAGACATCCTCGGTGAAGCCGGGTTACTTAAGCGCCAGCCTTCTTGGACAGTCACAGTTCCCCAATGGACAGGCACTATTGACTTACCAGCAAAGTAGTAGTGTTATTAATCTGTTCATATTGTGGACCCAATGCGAAACGGAGTAATAAGTTAGATTGTTTTTTTGCACACCGACAACTCTTGAATCGAACCCAGGACAGACCGAGCCTTGGACAGCTACGACAAGTAGTCTGTTGGCAGATTGGTTTATGCATTATGGGCGGTCTTTTGCACTAAAACACAAATTTCAGACAGTCACTTTAAACCATGATTAAAGTTGAATGCGTTAGACCTTAGGTGTGGTTACATGGTATCAAATTTATACCAGGATGAAATAAAATTAAACAAGCAAAGGGGCTCGCCTCGATCACATAGACTTCCAAGAAAACATCCACAAGAAAATATACGATGACCACTAATTGGCCTGCTTCAGTGTCATTTGGTTTCTACGCTGAAAGAGTCCGCTTGATTGGCTTTTTGATTTTACTTAATTTTTCGATGCTCACTGCTGTTTTAAATTCTGTCTCAATTCCCGCGACCATAGCGTTCCAGTCTGCGTTATCTAAACCCACTCTGCTGAGAATTGGCGCTTCAGCGTCGTTGATTTTGCCCGGTTTGTCAGGGTGATAGTGGCGGCCTGTGAATTCGATGATTTTCAAATAATCTTCAAGATGAAAGGGTATTCCATCGGGCATGTTGTTGCTTGGATTTCCAGCAAAGGGTAACAGGGAGCGAGGTTGGCGGCTTGACCTGGCAGCCTGAATTCTCATTTTAATGCTTGTGTGAACGGATGATTCGGGCGTTTTAGCGATACGCGCTCGCACCGGATTTAAATCAACATAGGCCATACACGCCGCAAGCGACGCTTCGTCGAGTAACGCTTGCGACTTAAATCGGCCTTCCCAAAAGTGTCCGGTACACTCATCTTCTTTATTAGCCCGCCTGGCAATAAACTCATTAAGCAAGCGCATAAACCAACTGATATCATATAACCTGTATCGGTATACCTCCGCCAGGGACTTTACCGTTTCAACTTCAGCGTCACTCATTGTTGTGCATTCATCTGGCTGAATATAACGTTGGCACAACAGCATTCCTTTATACAGCTTTAGCCAACGGCCAATCACCTCTTGCGTGGATAAGGCTTCGGCTTTTTCTTTGTTTATTCGCAATACCACATGAGTGTGATTATTCATAACAGCATAAGCGCATACATCTATGCAAAACACATCCGCCAACAACAGAAGCCGGTCCTCTACCCACTGTCGACGATGCTCGTAGCTTTTACCGGTAACACTGTCCTCTCCACACAAATAGGCTCTGCGAACACAGCGAGAAACACAATGATAATACGGAGTGTCTGACAAGTTAATCAGGCTTTTACGGGGTCTGGGCACAATGTTAAACCTTACATTTAAGAATGTTAGGCCTATTCTGCACAAGGTAAAAAAAATACCAACTGTACACCAGAATAGAGAAGTAAGAGGAATGACTGTCTTTTATCCGTTTAGAGTGACTGTCCAATATCCGTTTAGAGTGACTGTCCAACACTTGGTTATCCAACACTTGGTTAATGAGAGTGACTGTCAAAACTTGGTTAAGTGAGCCAGCCTGTCAAGGAGACCCCGTATAGCGCCCCTCGGGCGCTTCCGGGGTAAAAAGATGCCCAGGCATCTTTTTAACAGTGGCTATCGGAACAACACTTTTTCTTTGTTGAACCAGAACACACAGAAGTACAACAGTGCACCGGCAATAACTGCAGTGGAAGAGAAGATGGCGAACAGTTGGAAGTAATCCATGGTGCCTTTAATCAGCTCTTTGATGGCCAGGGCTACGTTCGTTAATGGTACCCAGGCCCATCCGCCTTTGAGTTCGACGCCGGGCAGCATTGCCAGCATAACCGGTACAATAACGGCAAACACTAAAGGCGTCATATAGCCTTGCGCTTCTTTAAAGCTGCGGGCATAAATTGACAGGCTTAACAGCACCGCTGAGAAAATTGCCACCACAGGTACTAGCATTAAGAACATCAGCACAAAGTCGATAGCATTAATCGCGCTCATAACCTCGCTAACCATTTTAATTGCCATTCCCTGACTGATTACCAGTCCCCATACAGCCATACTCGATACCGTAATTAACGCCGAAGTGGCTCCTGCCAGCGCAATGGTAAGAAATTTACCTAACACCAATTTGTGGCGTTCAATAGGCGAAATAAGCAGTGTTTCCAGTGTGCCGCGCTCTTTCTCACCTGCGCCTAAATCAGTTGCCGGGATCATGGCGCCTTGTAAACAGAGCATAAAGATAAAGTACGGGATCATGCCGCCAATCTTTTCACCCCAGTTTTCGCGTTTGTCAGCCACATCGACTTTCTTAATCACAATTGGCTCAATCAGCGCCACTTGCTGTGACTCATCAAGCTCGAGTAAAGCGAAGGCTTTCTGCTGACTGCGCTCGGCATACACATCAACGATTTTATCCAGTCGGCGGCGAACCATGTTAAGGCCAGCATCATTTAAGTAGAGGCTCAGCTCGATCTGGCCACTTTGCAGCGCGTCCTCACTAAAGTTATCCGGAATAACCAGCACGAAATCAGCCTGTTCCGATTTTACAAAAGCCGCAATATCCTCACCTTCATCAATCATAACCTGATTGAACAAATCAGATGCAGCTAAGTCTTCAACCAGAGCCGGTGCATACTGAGCCCCCACTACGGCATAATCGAGCACTTTATTTTCGGCTTTATCAACCGCCTTACCGGCAAAAAACATCACCACACCAATCAATAGCGGAAACACCAGGATTGGCAATGCCACCATGAAAAATAACGTTTTTCTGTCGCGCAGCAGTTCTTTAATTTCTTTCAGCATGACTTTCCACATAACTACGCTCCCTGATTGATGACATGCATAAATGACTTGTGAAGTGACCCTTCCGCCTGCGCTTTAAACGCATCAAAGGAGTCAGAAAAATGGGTCTTGCCATGATGAATAACGGTTACCCGATCACACAATTCCGCTACCTCATCCAGGTGATGAGTGGAAAAAATCACCGGCACGCCCTGATCTTTCAGGCGACGGATAAAGTCCAGCACCGTTTGCGCGGCCATAATATCCAGGCCTGTTGTAGGTTCATCCAGAATAACCACTTTCGGGTCGTGCACCACCGCACGGGCAATGGCGGTTTTTTGTTTCATACCGGTCGAGAAATTCTCACTGCGACGGTCCAAAAAGGTGTGCATATCCAGAATATCAGCCAGTTCGCTGATTTTCGCATCGATCTGTTCTTCAGTCATACCATGCAGTTGACCAAAGTAGGCTATGTTTTCGCGACCAGTCAAACGTCCGTATAACCCGGTGGAGCCTGACAAAAAGCCAATCATCTGGCGAGCAACAACAGGTTTGGTTACCACATTGGTGCCATTAATAATGATTTCACCACTGTCGGGAGTGAGTGCAGTGGATAACATCCGCAACGTGGTGGTTTTACCGGCGCCATTCGGGCCTAATAACCCCAGCACCTCACCGGATTCACAGTAAAAGGACACGTCCTGTACAGAATGGAAAAACCGCCCTTTTAAACGAGGATCCTTTTTTTCCTGATCGCTGAGCTTTTTAGGATTCTCAACGGCGAATTTTTTTGCCAGATTTGAGATTTCTATCATTATCCTTCCCTAAGTTATTGTTATTGGTCCGTTTGGCTTGTGAAACTTCGTTACATTTTTTCACGCAAACCGATGGTAATTATGAGTATACTGGCATGACTAAAAATAATAATCTGCAGAAATGTTACAAAATATAAGGAGTCAGGGATGTCGGAAGTCACCAATCCGTTCCAGGCATGCAATAACATCTTTTTTAAACCTAACGGCGTGTTCAAAGCCATCGACGAAAAAAACAACTGGTCCTGGATACCATTTTTCGTTGTCATTTTGATGAGTGTGTTACCCGCTTACCTGTATATCAACTTTGTTGACTTCGAGTGGTATAAAAATATGTTGGTAGATACTCAGTATGGCGAATTGAGCCCCGCAGAACAGGATAACATCCGCGGTAACATGGCCCAGCCCCAGGTCATGGTAGCCATGATAATGTTCGGAATTCTGGGCCCTATTGTGTTTAACGCTATTCTGGCACTCTATCTGAACCTGACAACGAAGTCCGACGAAGAAAATCTAAACGGTTACACCGACTGGTATGGCTTTACCTGGTGGGCAGGCATGCCGGTTGTGGTTAGCACTTTACTGGGTATTGCACTAATCTCCATTGAAGATAACCATCAGATATTACCCACTATACTCAGCCCTTTATCCGTAGCCTATGTCTTTAATGTGAGTATGGAATCAGACTGGTTCGGTTTCGCTCAGGCATTGCGGCTGGAAACGTTATGGTCGGTCTATCTGATAACGGTAGGTATTACCCAGTGGACCAGTTTCGACACCAAAAAGTCTGCAATTATCGCAGCGGCTCCCTTTGTAATTATCATGGGTGTCTGGGCGCTGATTAAGCTTTTCTAAGTTTGGTAAAGCGGCAATTGAACGGTGGCTGGCGCGTTAGGCGCCAGTGGCCGAAAATATCCTGTATCGACATAAAATGCCTCGCTCTGTTCCGAATACCAGCCTGGTATCCCCAGCAATGGAATGGGTTTTAAGGTGTTTTTTGCCGCCAACCCGTCAAGTTTAGTAAGCCGCTCAGACAATGCCACATCTATCATCTTATAGCGGGTTTTCTCATCCATTTTCTCAAACCCTGCAGGCACAATCACCGCAAGCCATTTTGCCGTTAAGCCAATAAACGGGTCCAGCAACATTTCGTAAAGGGCATGACCAATAATCACTGGAAACAACGTGTTGCCCCATTCGTGCTGATTATCAACCAAACATTCCTGCCACTGATGGTTTGCCAACCTTTCCAACAGTTGATTACCTTTTTCGAGTTTGTCTTGTGGCAGGGCAATCACCAGCCCGCATTCATCAAAATGGGTAATGCGATTACGTTTAGGGGTTCTGGGGTGAATGCCAAACTGCGCAATTTCCTCACAGTGCAGTGTATTAATCAGCTTTTTGCTGCGCGGAAATGCTATCCACATCATCGCATTAAAGGTGTCATGCCAGTTGGTGCGTGTTGGCACCTGATTTTCCTCAGCGATAAACACTTCATAATAGCGCTTTGCTAAATCGGCCTGGTCATCATCAATGAAGTCCGGACCTGCCCAGCCTTCGTCCATCAGTCTGGCATAGTCATTAAGTTGTGGCGCACTAAGCGGATTGCGGCCTGCCATCCTGAAAGTGGAAAATAAAGTGTCTAGTGGCAAAGAGGATGATCTTGCTGAATCGGGGTGTGAAGACATGAGAAAACGAGGATATCTTAGCAGTTCAATTTTGTACTGAATTCTCTATACTGGAAAGCTAATGTAAAGCAATCAGAGAAAAATAAATGAAAAAAATCCTCCTGTTGCCGTTAGTTGTTTCCTCAGTAGCGTGGTTATCTGCCTGCTCACAGGAACCTGCGGCCACAACTTCGACAGAACAAAACAACTTTGATGCGGTATATAACAGCATTACTGCCGACAAAATTGCGCCGCCTCTTAAGACCCTGGCGTCTGATGAATTTGAGGGGCGTCTGCCAACGACAGCAGGGGAAAAGAAAACCCTCGATTTTCTGGTTTCAGAATTTAAACGACTTGGCCTTGAACCGGGCAACGGCGACAGTTACCTGCAAGCGGTGGAGTTGATGGAAATTACCGCCGATCCGGGCATGACCATGACCATTGGCAATCACACTTTTGACTACAAAACCGATATGGTTGCCGGCTCCAAACGTGAGCAGGATGTGGTAACACTTACCGATTCAGAGCTTGTTTTTGTCGGTTATGGCATTAATGCTCCGGAATACGAATGGAATGACTACGAAGGCCTGGATGTAACCGGTAAAACCGTAGTAATTCTGGTTAACGACCCAGGATTTGAAAACCCGGAAGGCGGTAAATTTCAGGGCACTACCATGACCTATTACGGTCGCTGGAGCTATAAATACGAAGAAGCCAGCCGTCAGGGCGCCGCGGGTGCCATTATTGTTCATGAAACAGCTCCGGCTTCTTATGGCTGGNCGGNGGNGGCTAATAGCTGGAGNGGCCCGCAGTATGGCCTGGTTAGCCCGGATAAAGGTGCCAGCCGCGTAGCCGTTGAAGGATGGTTANCCCTGGACGCGGCTACCCGTGTTTTCGCCGATGCCGGCCTTGATTTCGAGGAAGAAAAAGCTAAAGCCATGCAAGGCCCCTATTCCGTGCCACTCGAGCAGAACATGTCGGTAACTGTGCAAAACACCTATCAGGCCTCAACCAGTTACAATGTGCTGGCTACCCTGCCCGGAAGCGAAAAACCGGATGAGCATGTGATTTACACGTCGCACTGGGATCATCTGGGCAAGGATGAAAGTCTTGAGGGCGATCAGATCTATAACGGCGCACACGATAATGCTACCGGTACTGCCGCCGCATTGGTTATGGCTGAGGCCTTTAGTAAACTCACTCCCGCGCCAAAACGCTCTGTGTCATTTTTAATTGTCACCGCCGAGGAACAGGGCTTACTGGGATCGAAGTACTACGCCGACAACCCGATTATCCCGCTTAATAAAACCGTGGCCAATATCAACATGGATGCCATGAATGTGCTGGGTAAAACCAAAGACATCGCGGTAATTGGCATGGGTAAATCCGATCTTGAAGAAGAGCTGACTATTGCAGCGACTCGTCAGGGTCGTACTGTCACTCAGGAAGATCGTCCTGAGGCGGGCTATTACTATCGTTCCGATCATTTCAGCTTTGCCAAAGTGGGTGTTCCGGCGCTCTATGCCAAAGGTGGAAGCGAGCCCTTTGACGAAGAAACCGCGAAATATCGTAAACGTACCAGCGTGATAGTGACCGGCTGTTATCATCAGGTCTGTGACAAGTTTCGGGACGACTGGGATCTGAGCGGGATATCTCAGGATACCCAGCTATTAATGGAAGTTGGTTATTTAGTCGCCAACAAAGACAGTTGGCCGCAATGGCGTGAAACCAGTGAGTTTCAGCGCAAATAATCAGCCCCCTTCAGAAAACCGCCGCTTTCGGCGGGTTTTTTTATCTAAATGTTTAAATAGACCAGATTGTACTTGCATTTTTTGCTCATGCTGGCACATTCAGTAGTCGCGAGTGTAAAGGTTTTATCCTGCAAAAAAATAATCCACCGCTGTACGTCAATTCGAGCACCGACAGAAAACATTATCCTTTAACTATGTGACAAGAGAGAACGCTTCTTATGTGTGGTATTTTCGGTATCTTAGATATCAAAACCGATGTGTCTGAACTCAGAACCCAAGCTTTGGAACTAACCAAAACGCTGCGTCACCGCGGCCCTGACTGGTCGGGTATCTGGAATAATGACAATACCATTTTGTGTCACGAGCGTTTAGCAATCGTCGATGTTGATACGGGTGCCCAGCCACTGATCAGTGACAACGGTCACCAGGCTCTGGCTGTAAATGGTGAGATCTACAACCACAAGCAGCTCGCTAAAGAGCTGGACACTCCTTACAACTTTAAAACCCGCTCTGACTGCGAGGTCATTCTGCCGCTGTATCAACAGCGCGGTGTTGAGTTTATTGATGATTTACAAGGCATGTTTGCGTTCATTCTGTATGACGAAAAAGAAGATGCCTATCTGATTGCCCGTGACCATATTGGTATTATCCCGCTGTATACCGGTTACGACGAACACGGTAATTTCTACGTGGCTTCCGAGATGAAAGCGCTGGCCCCGGTTTGTAAAACGATTAGTGAATTTCCTCCGGGCCACTATATGTGGAGCAAAACCGGTGAAATGGTGAAGTACTATAAGCGCGACTGGATGGAATACGACGCCGTTAAAGACAACGAGTCGAACATCGAAGAACTGCGCGTAGCCTTCGAAAAAGCGGTTAAATCTCACATGATGTCAGACGTACCTTACGCCGTGCTGTTATCTGGTGGTCTGGACTCATCACTGGTTTCTGCTGTCGCCGCCAAATACGTTGCCAAACGGGTTGAAGATGAAGACAAATCCGATGCCTGGTGGCCGCGTTTGCACTCATTTGCTGTAGGCCTTGAAGGTGCCCCCGATTTAGTGGCTGCCCAGAAAGTTGCAGAAATGATTGGTACGGTGCACCACGAAATCCACTTTACTATTCAGGAAGGTCTGGATGCCATTCGTGATGTGATTTATCACCTGGAAACCTACGACACCACCACTATCCGTGCCGCTACGCCAATGTACCTGATGACCCGTAAGATTAAAGCAATGGGTATTAAAATGGTACTGTCGGGCGAAGGCTCTGATGAAATCTTCGGTGGGTACCTGTACTTCCACAAGGCACCGAATGCTAAAGAGTTTCATGAAGAGACGGTACGTAAACTCGACCGCCTGCACATGTTCGATTGCGCCCGTGCTAATAAAGCTACCTCGGCGTGGGGTGTTGAAGCCCGTGTCCCCTTCCTGGATAAAGAATTCATGGACGTGGCCATGCGCCTCAACCCGAAAGACAAAATGTGTGGTAACGGCAAAATGGAAAAGTACATTCTGCGTGAAGCCTTTGATAACGGTGAAACGCTGCCGCCAGAAGTGTTATGGCGTCAGAAAGAACAGTTTGGTGACGGTGTAGGTTACTCCTGGATTGACTCAATTAAGGATTTTGTTGCCAACGAAGTAAGCGATCAACAGCTGGCTTCTGCGGAGTTCCGCTTCCCAATCAATACCCCGGATACCAAAGAAGGTTACTACTACCGCACAATCTTTGAAGGTTACTTCCCGCAAGAAACTGCAGCTCGCTGTGTACCTGGCGGTAAGTCAATTGCCTGTAGTACGGTTGAAGCCCTTGAATGGGATGAGAGCTTTAAGAACAATGCTGACCCGTCTGGCCGCTCCATGCAGGGCGTACACGGCAAAGCATAACTTTTGCTTACCTACTAAAAAAAACAGCACCTTTAGGTGCTGTTTTTTTCTACTGATTATTCTTTATTAGGGGCGCTTTGGGGCGTATGGATCTGCGGATCAAACCATAAGGCTTTATCATCCAGCGGCGTTTCTTTAGGGAGTAATGGATTCTCCAGGTGAAATACCTTGCGCTCAGCTACGTTGACTTTAAGCAACGCCTCACGATGATGGCTGACAAAGATATTATCGAAAGAGCCGTCTTCCAGGGCTCTTCGTAATCCCGTTTCAATCAGCCTCGCCATGGTAGGATTGGAACGATTCACAAAGAAATACATTGCCGCCGGATAATGCATAACCAAAGATGGCTCGAGTACAATATCGTCATCCAGTGAAAGGGCATTTAATTCTCCCAGTACTTCACTAACGGCCCGTGGGAAAAAGTCGCCCTGTTTTAACTCCAGGCGATTAAATGCCTCGGGAAACTCAGACACAGTGAGCACATTAAACCCGTTAGACTGCAATATTTTAGTATCCGGCCACTCGGCACCCTGTAACGCCGTTAAAGGGGTTAAATTCCGGACTTCGCGGATGTTATGAAACTTGGCGGACAAGTCCTGGTTAATTAAAAACACGCGCCAGCCAATCAACCCTTTATGAATAGGGATACGAATCGGTAGCAGCTCCTTCTCGCGCTGTATATCCGTCATCACCCAAACGATGTTGATTTCGCGATTTTCCTTTAACTGCCGAATGGCCTTGCCCTGCAGCAAAATGCGTTCAGACGGCGTAAGTGTATAACGCACTCCGGTTTTACTAAGCGCCAGTTTGAGCAGCGTTAACGGATAATCGTGACGACTGTCGCTTTCATTTATGGGGCGCGGGTAATGAATAGACCAGTTGGCAGCACTGACGTTTAGCGTCCACAGTAACAGTATAAATACCAGTCCAATACCGTGATAAGTCCTGCCGCGCAGTAGGGTAAAAATGAGCTTTTTCATTGGCCCGGCCTCAAGCGATGCCGACGTACTTATGCGTTTGCAATGACAAACGCCAGTTACGTTCGATACAGGTTTTAATGGCCAGTTCTGTGGCTCTGGGCTGCTGGCTGATGGGCTGCAGACAAATGATGTCTGGTACCGCGTCCAGGCGCGACAGTAGCGCGTCCAGCTCATCAATGTGCTTTTGCATGGCGATGGGGTGTTTGATTTCGTTTGCGCGTTCAAGAGCGCTGGTCAGAATATCGAAGCCCCCTTTCATATTGATTTTTGGCGAAACCGTTACCCAGGTGTCTTTGGCACAGCGCACTTCAAACGCGCCACTGGTTTCAATTTGGGTGGTGTAACCATGCTCATGAAGTAACTCAGTGAGCTCTGTTAAATCGTACATGCAGGGCTCTCCGCCTGTCAGCACAACATGTTTGGCCTGATAGCGCTGCTGCTCAAACAGAGCCAGTAAACCCAGTTCTGAAATACCGAAATAGCGCTCTGACTCAGCGGCTTTATTTATCACTGCATCAACGCTGTCTATCATGTTCTCGTTCAGTTCCCAGGTGTGTTTAGTGTCACACCACGGACACCCTACCGGGCACCCTTGCAGGCGCACAAACACCGCTGGCACGCCGGTATATACACCTTCGCCCTGGATGGTTTCGAACATTTCATTGATATTGAGTCGTTGATCTGTCAATTGTTTAATCCTGTCGTGATTCTTGTTGGGATTCTAGCAGGGATAGCATAAAATTCCGTTATCATTTATTAAATTATACCTGTTATGTCTGAAAAAGTGATTGTTATCTATTCCGGCGGCATGGACTCGTTTACCGTGCTTAATAAAGCGCTGGAAGATGGAAAGTCGCCCATGGCACTGTCTTTCAATTATGGCCAGCGCCATAAAAAAGAGCTCGATTATGCTGCGCGGGTGTGTGCCGAATTATCGATCCCCCATAAAATTGTCGATATCTCGGCTATCAACGACCTGATAGGTGGCTCAGCGCTTACCAGCGATATTGAGGTACCTGAAGGGCATTACGAAGAGCCCAGCATGAAAACCACCGTTGTGCCTAACCGCAATATGATCCTGCTTTCTATGGCAGTGGGTTATGCTGTGAGTGAAGAGGCCACGAAGGTTTACTACGGAGCCCACTCAGGTGACCACGCAATCTATCCGGATTGCCGTCCTGAATTTGTCGAGAAAATGAATGATGTGTGTGCCATCGCCAATTACGAGGCGGTTGAGATAGTCACCCCTTACCTTAAAGTAAGTAAAACGGCTATTCTCACTGACGGCCTCAGAATGGGCCTGGATTACGGCAAATCCTGGACCTGTTATAACGGCCGGGAAAAAGCCTGTGGCCAGTGTGGTGCCTGTCAGGAGCGTCTTGAAGCGTTCCGGGATAATGGCAGAACAGACCCGTTGGACTATGAATAAATAAACGTTTACCTTATTGACTAACCCCATTAAAGGAGTTTTACCATGCAAGTAGTCCTGTTAAGCCTTGTCGGTTTAGCTCTGGGGTTGGCTTTACCCGCCCTCGCTAACCAACGCATTGCGGTGCAAATTAAGGGATATGATGACGGCGTAAAGTCCACTGCCGGGCAGGATTACAAAGAAGCGGTGCTGTTTGCTAAGCGTGAAGCCATTGAACGTGCTGGCGTTTCCGTAAAATCGCTCACCACCATGGAAGATTATCTTATCAAATCTGATTACATTGAAAGCCAGGCTGAAGCAGTGCTGGAACCTGGTTACGATGTTCTCGACATTGGTTATCAACCTGATGGCAGCTACCTGGTTGTATTAACCGGAAAAGTAAGTCTGATGACAAAAGCCAGTGAGGCTGATAAACAGCCTCCTGCTCCTGAGTCAATGCTGTTGACGGCGTTAAGCCGCTTATCGGCATCGCCACAGGAATTTGAGCTCAGCCTGGGCGACATTGGCAACTACCCGATTGAAAAAGCCTATTTTGCCAACGACGAGCAGTTTGTTATCCATTATGATTTCCGCAATGGTGTGATGACCTTAAACAATATCAATAAAGGCATTATGCGCCTGGCAGGTACCTATCGCACCGATACGGACTCCGGCAGCGTTGAACTGGATTTTAATCCTGACGGCAGTGCAGAAGGACACTGGAAATTCTTTCTGGCCAGTGGTGCAATGACCATCCGCAAAAAATAAAGCGCCTGATGATTTCTCATTAAGGCGCTTATTTAACCGCGTAATCTTACTTTTGGCTTTCGGTAATAAAGTAGCTGAGCTCTTTAATACAGTGGCGCAGTACCGGGTTTAACCGGGTATTCTTGCCATTCATCACAAACAGCTCATGGCTGAATTCAAACAGATTACCGTTAGCAATAGACACCAGTCCTAACGCGACACCCTGCTCTTTGGCCATGTAGTCTGGCAATAACGCGACATACTCACCGGTCATCATGGCCGACATCGCGGCATCAAATGAATCAGAGAATGTCTGAATAGCCAGGCGACGATCGCCATCAATGTAATTGGCCGATGATAAGCCCGAAATGCCGATGGCCGGGTAATCTTCGATTCTGACGTTTTCAGGTAAAGCATCCACATCCCGGTACTTGGCCAACGGATGAGAAGGCGCACAGTACAACCGGCCTTTACAAGACGTACCAATGGGGTGGAAAGTCACCGATTCCGGTTTCACCATGTCGTAGGTGGAGATCACCAGATGACATTCACCCGACAGCGCCACGTGTTCAACTTCGTTATAGAGACGGGTTTGAATATTCACATGAATATCATCAAACTTTTTCATGGTGCTTTTTACAGCCCGGCTTACTGCAAGATGCATAGACAGCGGCAGGCCAGCCATCAATACCAGAGTAATGTGACCAGAATAGTCGTCGTGCAGTGATTTTAAATTAAAAACAAAGTTATCGAAGGCATTAAAGATACGTTTGGTTTCCTGAAAAACCCCCTCGCCTTCTTTGGTCATCTGAAAGCCACCGCGACCACGATGACAAAGCACGAGATCCAGCCGTTCCTCAAGCTTTTTGATGGCAGCACTGATATTGGGACGCTGCATTCTTAATACCGGCTCAGCTGCCGTGAAGCCATTACAACTGGCTACCGCATAGAATACCCGCAGTAGTTTGATATCAGATTCTTGTAATCGGTTTAACATGATTGCACCCAAAATAGGTATAGTTATCAATACTCAAACCATAATAGGCACAGTACACAATATTTACAATCATATTTTTCGTGTTCAATAGCCAAAGCAGGAAAATACTGCTCTGGCGGGCCGTGCCGGCAACACTTCAATTGTTAAGAGAGGGCAACTACCTGCTTTCTTAGTTGCTCAATTTCATCCCGTAACGACGCCGCTTTTTCAAACTCCAGCTCTTTGGCACATTCGAACATTTGCTTTTCCAGTTCGCTCACCTGCGCCATCAGCTCGGTGGCCGAAGCCGCTTTAGCAGCCTTCTTAGACTCCGCCACTTTGCGCAACTTAACCTGACCGGAACCCGGTGCTACCGAATCGCCCAGGTCCATTATGTCAGTGATTGGCTTATTCAACCGTTGTGGGGTTATGTTATTGGCCGTATTGTGCTCTATTTGTTTCGTGCGGCGACGCTCAGTTTCATCAATCGCCTTGCGCATGGAGCCGGTAATGGTATCGGCATACAAAATGGCTTTACCATTAACATGACGCGCTGCCCGGCCCATGGTTTGAATGAGGGATTTTTCAGCGCGCAGGAAACCTTCCTTGTCGGCGTCAAGAATCGCTACCAGCGACACCTCAGGCATATCGAGCCCTTCCCGCAGCAGGTTTATTCCCACCAGAACATCAAATTTACCCAGTCGCAGGTCGCGGATGATCTCAATTCGCTCTACCGTATCGATATCCGAGTGTAAATACCGTACTTTTACGCCATGCTCGTTAAGGTACTCACTTAAATCCTCGGCCATGCGTTTTGTCAGCGTGGTGATCAGTACCCGTTCATCCACCGCTACCCGCAGTTGAATTTCAGACAATACGTCGTCTACCTGCGTGGCCACCGGGCGTACTTCAATAACCGGATCCAGCAAGCCGGTAGGCCGCACCACCTGCTCAACCACGTCGCCGTCAGATTTTTCCAGTTCATAGTTGCCAGGCGTTGCTGACACATAAATGGTTTGCGGTGAGATATGTTCGAACTCATCAAACTTGAGCGGCCGGTTATCCAGTGCTGACGGCAACCGGAACCCATACTCCACCAGAGTTTCCTTGCGCGAGCGATCGCCTTTGTACATTGCACCGATTTGTGACACGGTAACGTGGGATTCATCAATGAACATCAAACCATCGGCCGGAAAGTAATCCAGCAATGTTGGCGGTGGCTCGCCCGGCGCTCGGCCAGAGAGGTAGCGTGAATAGTTCTCGATACCGGAGCAATAGCCAAGCTCCAGCATCATTTCGATGTCGAACTGAGTGCGCTGCGAAATACGCTGTTCTTCCAGTAGTTTATTGACTTCCAACAACTGCTTTTTGCGATCGGCGAGCTCTTCTTTAATGCGATCCACCGCGCTGAGAATCTTTTCCCGGGGTGTCACATAATGCGTTTTAGGAAATACGGTAGCCCGCACCACGTTTTTTTCAACGGAGCCGGTTAACGGATCAAACAGACTGATGCGATCAATTTCTTCATCAAACAGTTCTACCCTCACCGCCTGTTTCTCAGAGTCCGCCGGAAAGATATCAATCACATCGCCGCGTACCCTAAAAGTCCCCCGCTCAAAAGCCAAATCGTTACGCTTATATTGCAACTCTGCGAGTCGTCTTAAAATATCCCGCTGGTTAATGGTATCGCCAGTGCGCAAATGCAGCAGCATTTTCATGTAGGATTCCGGATCACCCAAACCATAGATGGCCGAGACACTGGCCACAATCACTACATCACGGCGTTCCATGAGGGCTTTAGTCGCCGACAATCGCATTTGTTCTATGTGGTCGTTTATCGAGGCATCTTTCTCAATAAAGGTATCGGTGCTCGGCACATAAGCTTCAGGCTGATAATAGTCATAGTAAGACACGAAATACTCTACGGCATTATGCGGGAAGAATTCCTTCATCTCACCGTACAACTGCGCAGCCAGGGTTTTATTGTGTGCCAGCAACAATGTGGGGCGTTGTACCTGGTTAATAATATTGGCCATGGTGAAGGTTTTACCTGAACCGGTTACCCCTAACAGCGTTTGATGAGCAAGACCGCTTTCCAGTCCGTCCACCAGCGCTTCAATCGCTGTGGGCTGGTCGCCCGCAGGCTGATATTTGGAAACAAGCTCAAAGCCTTTATCTGCCATGTTATAAAACCTTTATTCGTGTGTTTGTACAGAGACTACCCGCAAAGACCGTCGGAACCAGTACACCGATACCACAGCCATTAATAAGTTCGCTATCACCGCGCCGGTAAAGATACCCTGCAAGTCATAAAATACGCCCATGGTTATGGTGATCGGCACAAAAAAGACGAACAGCCGAATCACACTAAGTACCAGCGCCGACATAGGCAAATGAATCGCATTTAGCGAGGAATTGGTGAGGATAACGATGCCCTGTAAACCATACCCTAAAGGTACAATAACCAGAAACATCTGGATCAATTCAGCCACCTGTTGCTCTTTGGCAAACAGCGATGCCAACAGGCCAGAGCACAGCCATAACACCACACTGATAAACAATTGCCACGCCAGCACAAATTTTACTATCAGCCAATACGCGTCTTTGACGCGACCAATGCAATTGGCGCCCATGTTTTGACTAATGAACGGCGGTAATGACATCGATAGCGCCAGCACCACTATGGTAGTGAATGACTCCAGCCGACTCCCTACCCCCCAGGCAGCGACGGCTTCTTCGCCATACCCTGCAACAACGCGGGTCAGAATGGCACCGGCAATAGGCGTAAGCATATTAGCGCCGGCAGCCGGCAGCGCAATATGCAAGATAGAGCGACTACGTTCAGCCAACTCTTTGACTGTTAACAGACGGGGTAAAATATAATTACGTTGCCTGGCCAGCAAATACAGAATCCACACTGAACAAACAATCCAGGAAATAAGTGTAGCCAGGGCTGCACCACCAATGCCCATGGCTGGCACCGGACCCAAACCAAAAATAAACAGCGGATCCAGCAGCGCATTGATGCCACCGCCCGTGGCCATAATAATGCTCGGTGTTTTGGTGTCGCCGCGGGCGCGTAGTATGCTATTCCCCACCATCGGCATAGCGAGAAACACCGAAGCAAAGTACCAGATTTCCATATAATCATGAATATGCGGCATCAAATGTTGCTGAGCGCCCAGTAACTGAAACACAAAATCAATACTGAAGCCACCGCACAAAGCAAGAATGCCTACCATAATGAAAGACAGCATCAGTGCCCCGGAGCCAGTCTCCCGGGCGCCATCCTGCTTGCCCTGTCCGGCCAGGCGGGCGATCACGGCTGAGGTCCCGATACCGAGACCAATGTTCAAACTGATTAGTGTAAAAGTTACCGGAAAAGTAAAACTGATTGCAGCCAGTGGCTCAGTACCCAGCAGGCTTACAAAAAAAGTATCAATAAGGCCAAAGCTCATCATCATGATCATGCCAATGATCATGGGAACGGTCATGCGTTTTAACGACTCGGCAATATCACCATTGATTAAATCTCGTGATTTATCCTGCTTCACTCTGCTCACTTATAACTTTAATAGACTGACGTTACTGACTGCCTGCCCGGCATCATGTGGCAAACAACGAGGTAGTTTAAGATTACTACGTAGCATCTTGCCCGGAATGGTTAATTAATTTGGCGATTTTTAAAGCCAATAGATGTAATGTCCAAGTGTAATCGACCGCGTCAGTGAACAACAGGGATTTATCAAATAAAAACGCTAGAACATAAACCGGCAACATTTCCGCTCTTTTTATCAATTTCACGATTAATAACGGAAACTTATTTGTTCATATTTCACCCAGATACTATTGTGACAACCTATACATAAGCAATCAGGCGCTTAGAACGTGTATCTAAGCAAATCCGGTCCTTCATCCTGTAAACCGAATAACTTTTAAACAGCGTACAAAATTGTGTATTAAGTGAATTTATTGTTAACAAAGCGTTACCACACCCATTACCTCAGCGTTTAACACACAAGAAAAATCATGTCTATCCCCAAAATTAAAAAAATGACATACATTCGTCTATTACCCAATAGATTTAATATAAATTATTGTTTTTATTAAATTTTAAACCACCACAATGTGACAACTATGTGACAATAAATTGACTTACGTGCAGTGCTCTCTCTCTTCCGACAATTCTATCAACATAGTTATCCACAGATTTGGTGGATAACTAATTAAGAGCCAGTATTGGCGCGGCTTAGACGTTAATCGACAGCATTTTTTGTAAGTAACGACTAACCTTGTGAGAATACCTCAATGGTTACATATTTATGAAAATCTGTATATAAAAACAGTATTCAATAGTTTTTTAATAGCTTTTAGTTATAAATTTATTTATTTAAATTACTAAAGTAACACAGAGCATCCCTGTTTCTTCCACAACTGACATTAACCTAATAATATTCAATGAATTAGCCTTGTAAGCCTGAGTAAAGTCGAAAAAACATGCGTTTCGTTTGTTTTTTGAGCTGAAACAACGCTACATGACATTTTTTGTCCAAACGAAAGAAAATTTTCACGAAGTTTGTTGACACAAGAATCTTACGTCATTAATATTCGCCTCCGTTGAAACACAGGTCCCCCTTAGCTCAGTTGGTTAGAGCGACGGACTGTTAATCCGCAGGTCCCCCGTTCGAGTCGGGGAGGGGGAGCCAAGTTTCAATAGTAAGTAGTAAGATATAGTGTTCCCCCTTAGCTCAGTTGGTTAGAGCGACGGACTGTTAATCCGCAGGTCCCCCGTTCGAGTCGGGGAGGGGGAGCCAACTTACTGGCTCCAGCTCTATTTAAGCAATCCCCTCTATTACCCAAACAATCTTAATTTCAATGCATAGTAGCGTTATGTTTGTTATATGTGTTTTTCAATTTCGATTGCTAACGAATTATGACCCGCATTGTTTTTCTTGTTCAGCTCCTGGTTGTTACTCAACTGCTGTTTAGCAGTTTCAGCCTGGCACAAACCGTATCCACCCCGTCGCCATCGGCCCAGGTATCTGCGCAAAGCTGGCAGATTCTGCAGGAAATCGTAAGTGACGTTGGCGCCCGCCCTGCAGGCAGTTCTAATGAACGCAGGTTGCTGCATGACTTTACCAACCGGTACTGGAGCCAAAGCACAGGAGTTCCCGTTAATAGTCAGCCGGTAACGTTTACTGTACGGGGCAGCAAAAAGCGCAGTGCGAATGTTTGGCTCACGTTTCCAGGCAAATCAGGGGAGCATCTGGTCATCGGTGCTCACGCCGACTCTACGGGAGAAGATGAAGGTTCTCAGGGCGTAACAGATAACGGTATCGCCGTAGCGTTGCTGTTAGCTCTTGGCCAACAGCTCAGCACCATGGAACTTGAAGACTCTGTAACTCTGGTGCTGTTTGGTGCCGAAGAAGTGGGTTTGTTTGGTTCGCAAGCTTTTACAACAGCCCTGCAGAACGACCGTCGTTTCTTAACCGGCGCTCCCTTCCCCACTGCAATGATTAACCTGGATACTATCGCAGGTGGTGATTACCTGTATGTCCACAGTCCGACTAAGAAAGTTTATAAACGATGCGATAAAGTCGAGAGCTATAATTCGTCTGCGTCGGTGCGCGATGCATTGATGAGCGTTGCCAGCGCCAACTCCCTGCCATTTCGGTTACATCCTGCTTATCCTGGTTATCGGGAAGGCGAGACCGGTGAATGGTCAGATCATGCGCCTTTTGCCTGTGCTGGTATTCCTGTCGGTTATATTGAAGCCACCAATTTTTCGATTAATGGGCGTGATGGTTACGACGGCTATTCACAGGCACTGCATCCATCACTGTGGGATTGCTTCGACCGTAGTGAAAAAACCGCCTGTAATCCCGAACAGGAACAACGGTGGGGTTATATCTGGCATACCCAGGCTGATCGCCTGGACAAATTAAATCAACTTTACCCCGGACGACTGCGAACACAATTAAATGCAGTCACTGAACTTCTGTTCAATTTTCTTACCGGCGATAAATCACTTCAGTCAGCCAGTGACTGATCTTCACCCGCCTGTTCCGCATACAAAGGCGCAATCGGTGTAATACATCGTCAATCAATCGGTTAGCCAATCGGTTAGCTAGCAAAAACTAAGTCGAACAACATTGTTAATTGCAGGCAAAATATTAGATAATACGGAGCTAATATTTATGACCTGTCCGGCATCTTAGTCAAACAGGCCCTGATGGCAAAATTCTGAATAACGGTGTAAGCAAAACCTGATGACCGAATTTCTACTGTTACTGATCAGTACAGTCCTGGTAAATAACTTTGTTCTGGTGAAGTTTCTCGGACTCTGCCCGTTTATGGGTGTGTCCAGTAAGCTCGAAACCGCCATAGGCATGTCAATGGCCACCACTTTCGTGCTAACCCTGGCATCCGTGTGCAGCTACCTGGTTGAAACCTACCTGCTGCAGCCTTTGGGCATCAGTTTCTTGCGCACACTAAGCTTTATTCTGGTTATTGCTGTAGTGGTCCAGTTTACTGAAATGGTCGTTCACAAAACCAGCCCGACGCTGTACCGGTTGCTGGGTATTTTCCTGCCTCTGATTACCACCAATTGTGCAGTACTTGGGGTGGCTCTGCTCAATCTCACCGAACAGCATAATCTGGTAGAGAGTATTGTTTATGGTTTCGGCGCCGCAGTGGGGTTTTCACTGGCCATGATATTGTTCGCCGCTATGCGCGAAAGGCTGGCAGCAGCCGACGTGCCTACGCCATTTAAAGGCGCCTCTATCGCTATGATCACGGCCGGATTAATGTCATTAGCTTTTATGGGCTTTAGCGGACTGGTTAAGTTGTAATGTTATTATCTTCATTAATTGCGCTGGGACTCCTGGCGTTGGCATTCGGGCTGGCCCTTGGTTATGCAGCAGTTCGCTTTAAAGTGGAAGGCGACCCGCTGGTTGATCAGGTCGATGCTATTCTTCCGCAGACCCAGTGTGGTCAGTGTGGTTACCCTGGCTGTCGTCCCTATGCAGAGGCCATTGCCAATGGTGATGATATCAACAAGTGCCCGCCAGGCGGCGAATCCACCATTAAGGAGTTGGCTGAGCTGATGGGCGTAGAAGCCAAACCGCTGGATGCCGCGCACGGTGAAGACGCCGCGCCTAAAGTAGCCTACATCCGGGAAGACGAATGTATCGGCTGTACCAAGTGTATTCAGGCTTGCCCGGTAGATGCCATCGTTGGCGCAGCAAAACAAATGCACACGGTAATAACCGATGCCTGCACGGGCTGCGATCTCTGCGTGGAGCCCTGCCCGGTAGATTGTATAGATATGGTCACGGTGGACCCCACTACTGCCTCCTGGCAGTGGGATTTTAATCAAACACCCCGTGGCGACATTCCGGTTAAAGTGATTTCCTGATATGCCGTATGATTTTGAGCAGATAGTCGAGCGCATCGAGCAGCAAAAATTCTGGGCCTTCCCCGGTGGTGTACACCCGGACGGGCGTAAGCACCTGTCCAATCAAACGGCAATCAACACGTTGCCAGTCCCCAAACAGCTGGTTATCCCGATAAAACAGCACATCGGCACCGCAGGCGCTTGTCTGGTGTCAGTTGGCGATAGAGTATTAAAAGGGCAAACGCTTACCAGCAGCCCGCATCCTTTTTCAGTGCCGGTACATGCGCCGACATCTGGATTGGTCACCGCAATTGAAGAGCGCACCACGGCTCATCCCAGTGGTCTGCCAGAGCTTTGTGTGGTTATCGAAGCTGACGGCAACGACACCTGGACAGCACTCAAACCTATCGCTGATTACCAGCATCAGACTAAATCATCGCTGATCAGCGCTATTTGCGAGGCCGGTATTGCCGGCATGGGCGGCGCGGGCTTTCCCACCCATATTAAATCCACCGCGCGCAAAAAAGTTGAGTTCCTGATCATCAACGGGGTGGAATGCGAGCCGTATATCACTGCCGACGACCGTTTAATGCGTGAGTTTGCCTGGCAAATTCGCCAGGGAATCGACATTCTGAGTCACCTGATTGAGCCGAAGGTGGTGATCATTGCCATTGAGGATAATAAGCCTGAAGCTTTCAAAACCATGCAGCAGGTGTGTGACGACACGCCTGCTATTCGCGTTGTGCAAATCCCCACAAAATATCCGGCCGGAGGCGAGAAACAACTTATTCAGGTGTTGACCGGGCGCGAAGTGCCCAGAACCGGTCTGCCGGCAGACATTGGTGTGATGATGTTTAACGTGGGCCCCTGCTACGCCATCGCCGATGCCATTTTACACGGTAAGCCATTAATACAGCGGGTGGTTACCGTAACCGGTGAGGCTGTGCAAAAACCACAGAATGTGTGGGCACTGATTGGAACTCCCATAGAGCACCTGCTCAGCCAGGCTCAGTATCAGCTAAAAAAGCAAAAATTGCCCACGGTGATCATGGGCGGCCCGATGATGGGCTTTACACTGCCCACCGTTGAGGTCCCCGTAGTAAAAATCACCAACTGCCTGCTGATCCCCGCCAAGAAGGAATTAAACCTCAGTCAGCGGGAGCTGGCGTGTATTCGCTGTAGTGCCTGTGCCGATGCCTGCCCGGTAAGTCTGCTGCCACAACAAATGTACTGGCACAGTAAGGCGCTGGAGCTTGATAAAGCTGAAGAATACAACCTGTTTGACTGCATAGAATGCGGTGCCTGCGCTTATGTTTGTCCCAGTGAAATTCCGCTGGTGCATTACTACCGTAAGGCGAAAGCACAAATCAGAATACAACGCGACGATAAAGACAAAGCAGAAAAATCCAAACAGCGTTTTGAAGCCCGCAAGGCCCGCCTTGAAAAAGAAAAGCAGGAGCGTGAAGCCAAGCATAAAAAAGCCGCCGCTGCGCGTAAGCAAGCCACGCAATCGGCCTCTGGAGAAGACGGCGGAGCGAAAGACAAAGTAGAGGCAGCCCTGGCCAGAGCAAAAGCGAAAAAGGCCGAGCAAGCGCAGACAACTGAAAATCCGGTAAGTGCCGAAACTCAACCTGACGACAACAAAGCCAAAGTCGCCGCCGCGATTGCCCGGGCAAAGGCTAAAAAAGCCCAACAAACCGAAGCACCAGCAGTTGATTCAACGAACAGTGCTGAGGACGAACGCAAGGCAAAAGTCGCCGCTGCAGTGGCCAGAGCTAAAGCGAAGAAAGCCGCTCAGCAGACAGAACAGGACAGCACTGCAAACGCAACTGACTCAGCACCCGCAGAAAGCGCTGAAGACGCACGAAAAGCCAAGGTAGCCGCAGCGGTGGCCAAAGCAAAAGCGAAGAAACAAGCAGCGTCCGGTGCGCCAACAGAAAGTACTGCCGAAACAGACGATGACAGCGATAGCCGGGAAGCTCAGCGTAAAGCTAAAATTGCTGCTGCGGTGGCCAAAGCAAAGGCTAAGAAGCAGGCGGCGGAGCAAGCCGGGGGCGAGCCGCAGAATCCAGAACATGCACCAGCAGAGTCCGCGGAGGAAGATGACTCGCCGGAAGCCCAGCGCAAAGCCAAAATCGCCGCTGCTGTCGCCAAGGCAAAAGCTAAAAAGCAAGCGGCTGAGCAAGCCGGGAGCGAACCTCAGGCAACCGAACATGAACCGGCAGAGCGCGCGCAGGACGAAGACTCACCAGAAGCACAGCGCAAGGCCAAAATCGCCGCTGCGGTTGCCCGCGCCAAAGCTAAAAAAGCGCAGCGAGAAGCCCAGCAAAGCGGCTCAGAGGATAACGAATAATCATGAAGTTAGTACTATCGAGCTCCCCTCACCAGCATGTGCGACGCCGTACCGATCAGGTTATGCGACTGGTCATCTACGCCATGGTGCCCGGTGTGATAGCCCAGCTTTACTTTTTTGGCTGGGGCGTGCTGATACAGATGCTTATTGCTCTGGTAACCGCTTTGGTTTCAGAAAGTGCGATTGTGGCCTTACGAAAACGTCAGATTGGTCAGGCGCTACAAGATTATAGTGCCGTGGTAACCGCCCTGCTCTTAGCGGTTAGTTTGCCGCCGTTGTTACCATGGTGGATGACCGTTATCGGGACGTTTTTTGCAATTGCAGTCGTCAAACAACTATACGGCGGTCTTGGGTTCAACCTGTTTAATCCGGCCATGGCAGCCTATGTGATGCTGCTGATCTCTTTCCCGGCCGCGATGAGCAGTTGGTTGCCACCCGGCGAATTGGCCGCTCATGCCGTCAGCTTCGGCGATGTTGTCAGCGTGATTTTTACCGGGTTTAGTCAAAGCGGTTATGATATTAACCAACTCAGAGCCGGTATAGACGGCGTCACTATGGCAACCCCACTGGACTATGTCAAAACCCAGGTGAGCCAGGGTTACACTTATTCTGAGGCCATTAATCACCGGCAATTTACCGACAGCTTATGGTCATCTGCCAGTCTGGGTTGGAGCGCCGTGGCGCTGGCCTATATGCTGGGCGGTCTGGTGTTAATTCAGCAGCGGATCATCAGTTGGCATATCCCTGCTTCGCTTATCGCTGGCGTTGCCGTCACTGCCACTTTTTTATCTATGATTAATGGTGATGTTTATGGCTCGGCACTATTTCACTGCATTAACGGGGCTGTATTATTTGGCGCTTTCTTCATTGCCACCGACCCGGTTTCAGCATCCACCACGCCCCGCGGTCGGCTTATTTTTGGCGCCGCCATCGGCTTCTGGACGGTTATTATCCGGACTTTTGGTGGCTATCCCGACGCCATCGCGTTTAGCGTAGTGATCATGAATATGGCGGTACCGCTGATCGATTATTACACGCAACCCAAAGTTTATGGCCAGCAGCAACCAGTTAAGCAAACGCAAGGAGAGCCCTGATGCCGTTAAACAGCATTACCAAAAACGGCCTTATTCTTACCGGTTTTGCCTTAATGACTACTGCCCTGATTGCCATTACTTTCGACGGAACCAAACAGCGTATTGATAAGCAGCGGGCTAAAAAGAAGCTGGCAACCCTCAACGAGGTTGTTCCGCCGGCCCTGTATGATAATCAGCTTTACCTGGACTGTATTACTATAGACGCCAGCGCTCTGGGCGATGAGCCCAAATCGGTATACCGCGCACGCCAAAACGGTGACGACGCCGCCCTGGCGATGGAATTTACAGCTCCCGATGGTTACAGCGGTAATATCGATCTGATAGCAGGCGTTGCTATCAACGGTGAAGTACTGGGCGTGAGAGTATTGTCACATCAGGAAACTCCGGGGCTTGGTGATAAAATTGAAATGAGCGTCAGTGACTGGATGCTGTCATTTAATGGTAAATCATACAATGAAGACCAGGCCAAGCGCTGGCAGGTAAAGAAGGACGGCGGTCAGTTTGACCAGTTTACCGGCGCAACAATAACCCCCAGAGCTGTAGTAGGCAGTGTAGCGCGCACATTGGCTTATGTTGAGGCTAACCAACACCAGCTGTTTAATACGCCAAGTAATTGTCAGGCTGCAGCGCAGACCGGAGGACAGCATTAATATGTTTAAGCAGCTCACCATTGATGGTTTATGGAAAAACAACCCTGCACTGGTTCAGCTTCTCGGGCTTTGCCCGCTGCTGGCAGTTACATCAAGCGTTATTAACGGTCTGGGCCTGGGTCTGGCTACGGCGCTGGTACTTATCGGTTCCAATGCAACTGTGTCGATCATTCGCGATTGGGTAACCCCGGCAATACGCATTCCGGTATTTGTGATGATCATCGCCGCCTTCGTTACTATTATTCAGTTGTTGATGAATGCTTTCACCTATGAGCTTTACCTGGCATTGGGGATATTTATCCCCCTTATCGTAACTAACTGTGCCATTATCGGCCGCGCCGAAGCCTTTGCATCAAAGAATCCTTTACCGGTTTCGGCATTTGATGGCCTGATGATGGGCTTAGGTTTCACGTTTATTCTGGTGGTCCTCGGTGGACTCCGGGAACTACTGGGTAACGGCACCCTGTTAAACGGTGCAGAGCGTCTTTTTGGGGCAGGAGCGGAAAGCTGGAAAGTCACTGTTTTTACCACTGAACACCCCTTTTTACTGGCCATCTTACCGCCGGGCGCGTTTTTAGGTATGGGCCTGCTTATTGCTGTTAAAAACATTATCGATAAGAAAATGGCAGAGCAAGCCGCTGCCAGTGAAACCAAAACCGTTGTCCGTGCCCGGGTCACTGCAGAGAGTTAGAAGTCATGAATAAAGCCAAACGACTGGAAATTTTAACCCGTCTTCGTGATGCCAATCCGCACCCGACCACCGAGCTTAATTTCTCCAGCCCTTTTGAGTTGCTCGTGGCCGTAACGCTATCGGCACAGGCAACGGATGTCAGTGTAAATAAAGCAACTGACAAACTTTTCCCGGTTGCCAATACCCCAGAGGCCATTTATGCACTGGGAGTAGAAGGATTAAAAGATTACATCAAAACCATTGGTCTGTTTAATTCAAAAGCACAAAACGTCCATAAGCTTTGCCAGATCCTGATTGAACAACATGGTGGTGAAGTACCGGAAAGTCGTGAGGCACTCGAAGCCTTGCCCGGCGTTGGCAGAAAAACGGCTAATGTGGTGCTCAACACCGCGTTTGGCTGGCCGACCATTGCAGTGGACACCCACATTTATCGCGTATCGAATCGCACCAAATTTGCCATGGGCAAAACGGTAGAAAAAGTAGAAGAGAAGCTGCTTAAAGTGGTACCCAAAGAGTTCAAGGTCGACGTACATCACTGGCTTATCCTGCACGGACGCTACACCTGTATCGCCCGCAAGCCTCGCTGTGGCTCATGCATTATTGAAGACTTGTGTGAATTTAAGGACAAGGTGGACGACTAGTTCCGGCACCTCGTTTGTACTCAAAAGGGGTCACTCTTCTGGCTCTGAGCCTGTTACGAGCGGCCGCCTACAAACGGCCGCTACCTATCAGCCCGGCTATCATACCGGTGAAGCCAACTATCAGCGCGCCATAGAGCCCGATATTGCCCCAGCAACGCTGCCAAAAGGCCTGACGCTCTGATTCAGCGGATAGCGGTTTACTGCCGAACAGGTCATACATTATAACCCGTTGCATTTTCTTGGTCTGCACACTTAAACCACCCGCAAATAGAGTATAAGCCAGCACCGGCATCACCCAACCGGTGGTTAACTCATAAGCCCCGGCCAGTAACACGCCGCTTATCAGTACCCAGATGACGGTGATTTTGCGCAACTGTTTAAGGCGCACTTTCTGACTCTCGATGGTCATATTCTTCAGTGGTAACCGGGTACTCCAAAACACACTCAAGGCCCCCAGTAAAGAGGCAAAGAAAACACCGCTTAGCAGTATTTTCATCACACCAGCACCGCCAGATTTCGCTAACACGGTTCCACCAGAGGCCTGGGCAGGCGCGCTGACACTGGCTCCGGCCAGTAATATGGAAGTAATAGTTAACGTCGGCGCGGTGGTTAAAATAAGCTGACCATAGCGGTCCAGCAAACTGGCTTTTAAGGCTTTGCGTGCCCGGCTTAGCCGCTGGCGAACCAGCTCCGGTGACACTGAGAGTAACTCAGCCACCTGACTGGCAGACTGGTCTTCCCGGTAATACAGCAACACCATTTCGCGACTTTCTTCAGGCAGCTCATCGACCACTTGTTTAAGGATCAATCCGGTTTGTTCGCGGTTCAGGCTGGTCTCTGGCGGCAATTCGTCATCACAATAAGCGGCGAACAAGGCATCCGCCTCCTCACCACCCACACGGTCTGCCAGGCGATTATCGCGCAGGTAATTATAGGCCGCGTAGCGCGCCGACTGACGGACCCAGGGTAAAAAACTGGCCGCATTTTTGAGCGTGTGCAGCTTTTGCCAGCAACTGATAAATACCTGCTGGGTAATTTCCTCGCTGGCATCAAGATCGCGGGTTATCGACAGTGCAATGCTGGCTATGGTATTACGGCTGGCCGCCACCAGCCGGTTAAATGCCGATTCATCGCCGCGCTGCGCGGCAATCACATCGTCACTTGAAATCACGCTTTGTGCAGTCATTCTTTTGCTCCATGCTGTTGTTCATTGGGCCCACTATGCAACGATTCGCCGCCTGCAGCATTGCTATTGGCAGACCAAATCGCCACCACAATAGCCACAATTACACCAAGCGTTCGGGTACGGGTGTTGTTACATAACCTTCTCGGCGATTTCTTCATCAGAGTATCTTCCTTATTTAACCGTGTTAATTAAAGAAACCGCTTCCACCAAAAGTGTGACAGATAATTAAAAATAATGTCGATGCGCGCTTTTTACTTAGTCAGGCTTTCAAACCAGCTATTTAGCCCGCTGGTCACAATTTACTTTAATCTGCCAGGCAGATTAATTACAGTGCCACAATAAACTTTGCCACTGTCATACTGTTGAAAAACAGCTGAATTATATTGCCTGATTAAGGAGCTTTTTATGCGAATGTTACACACCATGTTACGGGTTAAAAACCTGGATACTTCCCTGGCGTTTTATGTTGATACCATGGGTATGAAGTTACTGCGTAAAAGCGAGAATACCGAATACGAATATACCCTGGCATTTGTAGGTTATGCCGATGAGTCGGAGCAAGCAGTCCTGGAATTAACCTACAACTGGGGAGATAACGAGTATGACCTGGGCAATGCCTATGGTCACGTTGCCTTCGCAGTTGAGGATATCTACGCCTTTTGCGAACAGCTGGAAACAAAAGGTGCAGATGTTTATCGCAAACCGGGGCCGGTAAAAGGCGGTAAAACCGTGATTGCCTTTGTTCGCGATCCGGACGGTTATGCCATTGAATTAATCCAACCTGAGTAACCTTTAGTGTTAAACCTCTCTGTAAAAACACTGCGTATCCTGTCACTGACTGCTCTGGTGTCATTTCAATCCATGGCGTTCGATATTATTGCTCATCGCGGCGCGTCAGGTTACCTGCCGGAGCATACTCTGGCGTCCACGGCCATGGCTTACGCCCAGCAACCAGACTACATTGAGCAGGATCTGGTGATGACCGGCGATGGCCACCTGGTGATGTTACATGATATTCATCTGGAAACGGTCACCAATGTAGAAACGGTTTTCCCCAACCGACACCGCGAGGACGGGCGTTATTATGCGCTGGACTTTACCCTGGCTGAACTCAGGTCACTGAACGTCCACGAACGGACCGATGCAAAGGGTAAGCAGGTCTACTCAAATCGTTATCAGGGCAATGGTCAGTTTACTGTTGCAACGTTTGAGGAACATATCAGCACTATCCTTTCTCTTAATGCTACTACCGGTGGATCCGTGGGTTTGTACGCTGAAATCAAATCGCCTGCCTGGCATCGGGAACAGGGCGTGGATATCAGTAAAGCGGTGCTTGAGGTATTACGTGAACATCATCTCGATGATGTCAGCGCCAACATCTACATTCAGTGCTTTGATTTTGCTGAAATTAAACGTCTGAGAGAGGAACTTGGGGCCGAGGTAAAACTAATACAGCTGTTGGCAGAGAACAGCTGGAACGAAACCCCAACAAACTATGATAAATTAAAAACACAGGAAGGTATCGAAGAGTTATCCCGTTATGTTCAGGGTATTGGACCATGGCTTGGTCATGTCACCCGGTATGAGGGTGGCAAACCCACGACTGAGTTAACCCCCTGGATCGAAACCGCAAAACAACAAGGCCTGTTAATTCATCCCTATACTTATCGTACAGATGCTTTACCGCCAGGGATAAGTGCAGATCAGTTACTGATGCTGATCATAAAAAAATGGCAGTTTGACGGGCTGTTTACCGACCAGGTTCCGCCGGTAAAGCGCTTTTTACAAAGCCAGTAACCACGACCCTGTAAAAAAGCCGCGAAAGTTATCGCGGTTTTTTTATGCTTCAACAGATTCAGGATTTTGCCATCCTGACCACTACCCTGCGGTTCGTTGCCCGCGACTGACTGGTGGTATTGGGCGCAATATGCCGTTTCTCACCATGCCCGGTTATTTCGATGCGATCCTCACCTACGCCTAAGTCGGTAAGGAAATTTTTTACTTCGTTAGCGCGTTTTACCGATAGCTGCTGGTTATTCCAGGAGCCGCCGTAGCTATCGGTATAGCCATCAAGCAGCACCAGTTCCAGTTCGTTATCCTCACGCAAATAGTCGCCTATCATTTGCAGGCGTCGTTTGGAATATTTGGACAACTCGGTAGAGTTTTTCTCATAGCTCAGCACTGTGTAGCTGATGTCGTCAAAACTGTATGGCAGTAAATTGGCCACACAGCTGACAAACTCCTGATACACCGGCGCAAAGTTACTGGCGTTAAGGCCTACGGCAACCTTATCATTCGGGTTGTACCAGTCCTGATAATAAATGGTTGGCCAAAACCCTTTTTCCAGCTCGCTAAGCATGGTCCAGGCGGTATCTTCGGGCAAGTCACCATCGTACTGGGTGCGCAAGGTCATATCGGCAATTTGCCGGGCCCTGACGCCGGGCATCCACTTCGGGGGCACCGCATAAACTGCGGCCGTGCCAAATTTCTTAGGCAGCAGATTCATATCCAGCACAAACTCCATATTGAGCTGCTTGGACGCTTCACTGGTAAACTGGGCTTCACCGTATCCGGGTAATGCATGACTGAGAGTGCAGCTTAGCCGGGTTTGCTCACTAAGTTGCCACTGTGAGCTTTCTACCGTTGAATGGTACTGACGCAGCGATGCCTGCACAGGCGTAGCAGCCATCCCCAAAAATCCAATGGAAAATGAAATAAGCGAAACCGATTTCAACATGTATAGCCTCAGCAATCGATAAACCTGTTAACCTTCGTCTCTATCTTATCGTCAACGAACAATAAAAGTTTAGCACCGGGTAGATAGTCAGCGCTAATATTGACATAATTCCGCCCCTGATGAGAACTTTGTTTGATTATCCGAACACTGGGTCCATCCGCCATTACCGTCAGGTTTACTATTCAACCACCAGATATAGAGTGATATGTCACAAACAATTCCCCCTTTGTCACAACGCTTCAGAGGCTACTTTCCGGTTATCATTGATGTCGAGACTGCGGGCTTTAACGCCACCACCGATGCCTTATTAGAAATTGCCGCCGTGACTCTGAGCATGGACAGCAATGGCATGTTAGCGCCAGCCGAAACCTTTCATGCGCACATTACACCGTTTGAGGGGGCAAACCTGGAACAAGCTGCACTCGATTTTAATGGCATCGATCCTGACTGCGCTTTACGTGGCGCAATCAGTGAAGATGAAGCGATGAAAGGTTTATGCAAACATGTTCGCAAGCTGCAGAAAGCCGCGGACTGCCAGCGCAGCGTAATAGTGGCGCATAATGCCACGTTCGATCAGGGTTTTGTGAATGCGGCGATTGCACGTTGCAATATTAAACGTACGCCATTCCACCCATTTGTTTCATTTGACACCACCACACTCGCCGGGCTTGCTTTAGGGCAAACCGTATTGGTAAAGGCCTGTCAGGCCGCCGGCATCAGCTTTGATCAGAACGAAGCCCATTCCGCCCTTTACGATGCCGAAAGAACTGCCGAATTGTTCTGCTATATCCTTAATCGCTATGCCAGTCTGGGCGGCTGGCCATTACCCGCACCAGACGAAAACTAAGTTTAGTAATTAGCACTATAGCCGTAAGTCAGGGATCGTCTGAGCTAAAAAATCAAAGCAAAAAAAAGAGGCACCGGAGTGCCTCTTTTCGTTAATTAAATCGTGATTAAAGTTCTTCTGACTTCTCAGACAGATACTTAGCAACACCTGCAGGGCTTGCGTCCATACCCGCTTTACCTTCAGTCCAGCCAGCCGGGCAAACTTCACCGTGCTCTTCGTGGAAATCCAGCGCATCAACCATACGTAACATTTCATCGATATTACGACCTAAAGGCAGATCGTTAACTACCTGATGGCGTACCTGACCTTCTTTGTCGATCAGGAAAGAACCACGGAACGCAACACCTGCTTCCGGATGCTCAACGTCATAGGCCTGACAAATTTCGTGCTTGGTGTCAGCAACCAGCGTGTATTTAACCGGCCCGATACCGCCTTCATTTACAGGGGTGTTACGCCATGCGTTGTGCGAGAACTGAGAATCGATTGATACACCGATAACCTCAACGCCACGCTTAGTGAATTCTTCGTAACGCTTATCAAAAGCAATCAGTTCTGACGGACATACAAAGGTAAAGTCCAGTGGATAGAAAAAGACAACTGCTTTTTTGCCTTTAATGGCTTCGCTCAGGGTAAAGCTGTCAACAATTTCACCACTGCCTAACACGGCTGCTGCAGTAAAATCCGGGGCTGGACGTCCAACAAGTACGCTCATATCTATTCTCCATTTTCATTATGTGAATGGCAGTAGTTGTGATCTATATCACATCAGTATCTGCTGCTGCCTGATATAGTGAGTGCAATAAATGAAAATACAATTGACGTTACAGACTTTTTTAAACTCATCAGACCAGATGGCCTGTATATTTCCTCAATATGTGACCGAACCATCATAAATCTGCACAAAATATTTGCAATAACCTCAAATAACAATTATTATCATTTGCATATTGTTATTGGAGTTTATGTTTTATGTATGTCTGCATGTGTTACGGTGTAACAGATACCGCGATACGCAAAGCGGTAACCGACAGTGGCGTTGGCAATATACGTGATCTGCGTGAACAGCTGCAATTGGGCTCGCAATGTGGCAAATGCATACAAATGGCCCAACAGGTCATCGACTCGACAATCATTAACGAAAGTTTATTTAAGGACGTTGGCTAACGTCCTTTTTTGTCCCACATTTTTACCAACCCCCTATAAACGCAATAAACCCATAACGCCCATCAAATCCCCCCGGACTCGTCGACGGGTATTTCGCTCCGGCAACAAAGCGATGTGGATTTAATTCAGGCTGGGTATTAAAGACATTATTGATCCCCATCGTTAACTTCCAGTCTTCTGCAAGTTTATAGGACCATCGCGCATCCATAGTGAAACGCCCTGGCGCTTCGATATCGTAGCCGGCCGAAGCGTCGAGATGATCTTCATAAAAGGCACCAAAATAATGAACTTGCCAGGCTAACTGGTGCGCACCGAATGATTGCGTCAGGCTGATGTTAGCCCGGTAAGCTGGCAGGTTGTCCTCGAGCATTCTGATCCGCTGGGTTGTGAGATTTACGGCGCCGTCCCGCTGCTCGTAATCCTGAGCGGTCACACGGATCACCTGGGTATCAGTCCAGTTTAACGTGGCTAATAACTGATGCTGCCAGCCCTGCCAGTCGAACTGCCAGTTAAACACCAAGTCCAGCCCCCGGGTGCGGGTATCAAAATCATTGGTGAAAAACTTCGCGCTGCGATACGTTTCAGCCTCTTCAAACCCCTGTTCAAGTAATAGCCCGACGGTTTGTTCATCCAGTTCTATGGCCGACGTTGTGCTAATACGATCCGCTAAATAGATCTGATAGAAATCCAGTGTAAGTTGCGCAGCAGGCGACAGACTGGCCATCAGGCCCACACTAAAATTAACCGATTCTTCCGGCGTTAATTCGCGGGCTCCCAGCTTTACCGCCACACTGTTGGTAGGTGGTAAAGTGATCTGATCTTCCAGTCCATTAAGACCAAATTTAGTACTGATATTAATGATATTGCTCTGCCCGACAGTAGGTGCCTTAAACCCGGTACTTACCGAAGAACGATACGCAAGGGTTTCAGTGGCCTGCCAGCGAAGGCTTAGCTTACCATCTACGTGAGTACCAAAATCAGAAAAGTCTTCCGCTCTGAACGCCGCCGTAGTGAACCAGGTATCACTTAAAGGCATGGTTAAATCTACATAAACAGCCCGTGTTTCTCGCTGCCACTCACCGGATGTTTCTGGTCGATAGCCCGGAAAGCCGTTAGCGCCCACCGAAAACCCGGCGCTCACCCCCTGGCGATTTTGCGCAAAACGTCCTACCTCGTAGGAAGCCTGTTCGCCAGCAATTTGCCGGTAACGCTCGCTACGCCATTCCAGTCCCAACGCCAGGGTAAATGGCTCATAGAAGCCGGTAGGCAGACTTTTGAGGAGCCCGATACTGGCATTACGCTCAATTTGCGCAGCCCCTCCGGGCCGAAATGTGGTGGGCGAATCAGGCCCAAGCGAGGGGTTAACCGTGTTATTAATGTAATAACGAATACCGGAATAGCCCGCTCCTACACTTACATCGTACAGCCAGGCATCACCAAACTCACCGCGACTGCCGGCGTAAAATGTGCCATCTTTCACCCGGCCACCAAAGCGCGGCGTAAACCCGCCTGGAAACCATTCGTTAAACGCAAAACAGTTACGCCCCACCGCACTTTGTTCATCGGCAATTTGTTGGTATGTAGCACTAGCCAGTACATTATCACCCGTTAACAGAATGGTTGGGCATTCAATGCCTTCACCTAAGCCGTCCAGGTCGGCAATTAGCAGTTCACCAGGCTGGCTCGCACCAGCGACGAATACGCCCTGCCGACGCTGCGGATTGCGGAAATAAAACTCCCCTTCCATATCCCGACTGGTGCCCAGCGCAAAAGCGTATACTTCATGCTGGCGGGAAACAGGCACANCTANATTNGCCGCNAGNTTAACATCNCGATCCATGGCNGCACTGCCCCACTNTTGNGCGGGNATNGCGATAACTTTATTGCCGGCATCNAGCANTGCCTGGGCATCCTCGCGCTGAACACTGCGGTCGGTAGGNTTNTGCTGTTGATACTCNGCNCTCAGNTGCAGNGCNCCNTTNTGGCCAATNGCCAGCCCCTGACTTACCTGCACGCTGACCTGCTCTCCATCACCGGCTGAATACTGACCGCCAGTGAATGAAATACTGCCCTGCCCCGGCGTACTTTTCAGTTTAAAGTTCATCACTCCGGCAATGGCATCAGAACCATATTGGGCCGCTGCACCATCGCGAAGTACTTCGGCCTGTTCTATAGCACTCACCGGCAATACCGAAATGTCCGGCCCCTGGGCACCATCAGACAAACCGCCGCCCAAAAATGTGATCACGGCCGAACGGTGGCGGCGTTTACCGTTTACCAGCGTTAGCGTGTGATCAGATGCCAGCCCGCGAAGATTTGCCGGTCGCACCAACATAGCCGCATCGTTGGTGGTTTGCGCACTGACATTAAATGATGGGAGCACCTGAGTTAACGCATCGAGCATGGTCTGACTGCCGGCAAAAAAAGGATTATCGGTAGCAATAATATCCAGTGGCACCGCCGAATCGTATGCTCCACGTGCTGATGCCCGGTTACCCAGCACTGAAATACGCTCGTATACGGGCCCTTCATCAATGGTTATTTTGGAGCTTTCTTCGCGGAGCGCGTTAACTGGAGGCTCAGTCTGTCTGGGAACAATGGTCAGATAACCTTTATTATCCCTATGAATGGTGAGAGGAGAGTTTTCTAATAAAAGGTTAAGCGCTTCCTCCAGAGTATATTGCCCCTGGATCCCCGGCAACACAACCTGCTGGGCCAGCTCAAAGGGAAACAACAACGTCGTTCTGGCCTGACCGGCCAGTTCGATAAGGGATTTATCGGCGGTTTGTGGCCTCACTGAAAAGTCATACTGTGGCGCTGTTGAGTATTCTTTAATAGCGCCCAAAACGGGTGGTACCGGCCAGGCAGCCACCAGCAAAAAAGTAAAAAGCCAACAATGAGAACAACGTTTGCGCAATGTTACTTGTTAAAGTTAGGTAAAATTCCGCTAATAGTTACACAAAGCGGCAGGNCGTGCACTTTTTTATCACGNCCCCGATNTGGTATGCAGATGAATAGTCTTATCNGNCCCTTCATAGGAGCTGATAGCAAAACTATTTTCCAGNGCNGCCAGCAAGCCTTTNATATCCCCTACCCGGAANTANCCNGCTACCCGGGTAGNNTTAAGNGCNTCATCATCAATCACAAACTTAACCTGNGTATAGCGGCTGATTTCCTGNANCGCCTGNGGNANTTGCTCGCCGGTAAANACAATCTGGCCANCTTGCCAGGCAAGNCTCTGGGCNATTTCNGATTGCGTCAGCGACTCTCTNGGCGANACTTTATCACTGACCAGCACTTTTTCGCCGGCGAANACCATTACGCCTTCCCGAGCGANCACCGGTTNCGGTTGNTGCTCTGANGCCGNCTCATTTNNNTGCNTGGANACCCTGACTTTNCCTTCAGTCACNGTNAGNTCAAATGCCTTGNCNCGGGTAAACTGCATATTAAACGCGGTGCCTACCGCCGTTACNGCATTGTTACCGGCNGATACCGTAAANGGTTTTGCCGGGTCTTTNGCAACCTCAAAATGNGCCTCGCCTTTNANNAGTNCTACCTGACGGGAGTCGGNGTAAAAGGNCACATGAATTTCGGTATCGGTGTTTAAATANACTNTTGAACCNTCAGCCAGAGTAACGGTTTTNTGTTCGCCTACCAGTGTCTGGCTNTGCTCCGTTAGCATTACCTGCNGCGCAGGTTCACCNGGGCTGCTCAGCCACTGCCAGCTNATTAATCCGNTNAGCATAAACACAGCCGCAGCACNGATAAGCCAGCGNCTGGATNGTGATGNNNTNGTGGNNTTTTGCANCGGTGCCAGTTCCCNTACCGTGTTCATCACACTNATCTCATCCCACAATGCNGCCATCTCTGCCAGTACTTTCTGATGAGAAGGNTTGCTGGCGANCCANTCTTTCAGTACTTCGGTTTCCTGCACCGTGAGCCCACGATCAATAGCGGCTATCCAGTCACATGCGGTAGCCTGTATGGTTTCTTTACTGTTAAATTGACTTACATTACTCATAACTACTATTGACCTACCCCAGATTTGACTGACTGTCGTCAGCGCGCTGAGGCTGCTGTTGGCGAGCCAGGAACTGAGCGCATTGCATAAGCCCTTTAGCCACATGTTTTTCCACTGTACTTTCACTGAGTTGCAGCAGCTCGGCGATATCGCGCTGACTCATATCGTACACTTTCTTCAGCAAAAAAACGCGCTTAACTTGTGCCGGCAAACTTTCCGTTGCCTGGCAAAAATGAATAAAACGCTGTTTACTTTCAAACTGTTTTTCCAGTGACGCATCCATATTGCTGTGTGACAACAGATCCATATTCTCAACCTGGTCATTCAGCTTATGCGCCGCCCGGGACACATGATTAAGGGCGAGATTACGCACCGTTCTTAACATGTAAGTCCGCTCGTACTGAATTTCCTGATTTAATTCAGCTTCATAACTTTTAACAAAGGCATCCTGCACTATATCTTCAACGTCGTTATCGTCCACAATATTTGCCACCGCTCGCATCAGACGCAGGCGGTATTTCAAATAAGTTGCGGCAATTTTAGAGTGTCCGCTCATTGTTCGGTATCTGGCAACATGGCTACTATTACATTAAACAAACAACCGGCCGGGCTACCCCGGCCGGCCAGTGGCATTATTCTACCTTAAAAAGTATAGATACCTCTTACATAATAAAAGCCACCGTTGATACCGATTGGCGATGTTGTCGGGTATTTAGAACCGGCAATTTCGTTATCCCACATCACGTTGCGATCAGGACGCTCATCAAACAGATTCTTGGCACCGACCACCAGTTGCAGGTCATCAGTAAAGTGATAGCCCACTTCCATATCAAAGGTAAACTCAGCGCTGACATTATCGATAGGCAGCCCGGAATCCAGGTGATCTTCATAAATGCTGCCAGCATAGTTCATGCGACCTAAGATACGCCAGTCACCATTAGTATGATTTGCTGTCAGGCTATAACGAATGGCCGGCAGGTTGTCTTCCAGCATATGGATCCGTTCGGCTGAGATGTTATCTGACGCATCATCGACGGTAGTCGATGTCCAGTTATAAGCCAGCGCAAGCTTGGTTTCACCGCCGTACATGTCGAAAGAATAGTTAGCGACGATATCCACACCTTCAGTGGTGGTATCAAAATCATTGGTAAAGAAACTGACTTCAGAGAAGCTCGAGGCATCCTCTACGCCCTGAGCAAGCAAGGCTTCAATGTCTTCTTCCGTTAAGCTGATACCCGAAGTGGTGCTGATCCGATCGGTCACCTCAATGTTGTAGTAATCCACTGTCAGGAACAAGCCGTTGTCAAACTCAGCGACCATACCAACGCTCATGCTTTCAGACTCTTCCGGCGTTAACTGTGTACCGCCCTTCTGAACAGAAATCGGATCGGTAGGTGGCAGGGTTGCACGGTCGATAAGGCGACCATCAGTACCAAATGCGGTAGTTACGTTACGCACGTTACTCTGGCCAATGGTTGGCGCTTTAAAACCCGTGCTGAAAGCACCTCGGAATGCAATGGCATCAGTTGCCTGATAGCGCAGTGATATTTTCCCCTTGGTGGTGTCACCAAAGTCTGAAAAGTCTTCATAACGAACGGCCGCCGTTAACAACAGATCGTCAGTCAGATACGCTTCTGCATCCAGATACAGCGCAATATTGTGGCGCGAGGCTTCACCGGCACTACGCGTAGACAAGCCAGGGAAACCATTTGAGCCAATACCAAAGCCTTGTGACGCCAACGGACCAATAGCAAAAGATGCCGGATCGCCCGCTTCACTCTCGTAAGTCTCATGACGGTACTGGAAACCACCGGCCAGATAAACCGGCTCAGACAGCCCCATATCAATAGGCTTGGTTAAGTCGATGTCCAGTGATTTTTCGGTTTGGGTGTACATACCCGGTTTGAATGAGGTGGGTGTATCCGGCCCGAGGGAAGGGTTGATGGTATTGCTGATAGCAAAGTCAACGGAATTCTGACCGAAGTTCAGGCTCACGTCATAACCAATTTCATTGCCCAGTTCGCCGCTCGTACCAAACACCAGTGACATGTCTTCCACAGTGCCGCCAAAACGCGGTGTAAAACCGCCCGGGAACATTTCGTTAAAGGCAAAACAGTTAGCACCTACAGCGGTAGAGTTATCCGCTATCAGGCCGTAATCTGCGTCATCCAGCACATTACCATCGGTAATGCGCACTAACGGACACTCAACGCCGGTACCAACGCCATCCAAATCGCCCACCAACAACAATGGCGTGCCGTCTTCATCCGTGCCGCCATCGGCAACACCGCCACGGGTATGTGGGTTACGATAATAGAATCCGCCTTCGACTTCACGCTCTGCGTAGTTACCAAACAGGTACAAACGGGAATCATCGCTTAAATCCATTCCGAGATTGGCAAATAACTTAAGATCATCTTTGATTTCCGGGCTACCCCAGATTTGGGCTGGATCGGCAACAGCGGTATTGCCAGCAGCAATTAGTGCGGCAGCATCGTCACGCTGAACACTGCGCGAGGTTGGATTAGCGGTACGGTACTCACCGGTGAAGTTAGCGAAACCATCGTCACCCAAAGGTAAACCGATATTACCGCTTAACTGCATCATGTCACCATCGCCTTCATAGTATGAACCGTAGCGGGCTTCAAATATGCCACCTTCAGCACTGTCTTTGAGCACGAAGTTAACCACACCGGCAATAGCATCTGAACCGTACTGAGCTGCTGCACCGTCGCGTAATACTTCAACCTGCTTTAAGGCAGCCGCGGGGATGGTTGAAATATCAGGCCCCTGCGCACCGTCAGATAAGCCGCCGCCTAAAAAGGTAATTACCGCAGAACGGTGACGACGCTTACCGTTAACCAGCACCAGGGTATGATCCGACGCCATACCACGCAGGTTAGCCGGACGCACCAGGGTGGAAGCATCGTTGATTGGCTGATCATTAACGTTAAACGACGGCACCACCGTTTGCATCATGGATACCATGTCGGTAGAACCCTGATTAACAAATTCTTCCTCGGAAATAATATCGATGGGTACGGCAGAGTCACCTATCGAACGCGGTGCTGCACGGGTACCGACAACGGCGATTTTCTCAACCGATTTGGCGTCGGCATCCTCCTGAGCCAGAGCGGGGGCAGCAACCACACTGGTGGCTGCTACAGAAGCTGCCAGCACCAGACGAAGTTGCACTGAAATTCTCGTCAAACTTGTTTTCATAATGGTTTCCCGGATTGTTTTTGTGGCCGGTACTGCCATCTGTTATGTGCAAACAAAATACCGGCTTTTATATCTGTTTATTTTTACCTTCTACACTGCCTGGGCAAGCCCTGACAGCAAACGTTTTATAGACGCTAAACAGCTAATAAACAAATAAAAAGTGCCAAATTGAAAATATATTTTCCGGACATGGAGGATCGGGTTTCGTGACTTGTCTATAGGTATTTGGTCGGCTAAAAAAGGCGCCGGTTCGGGGTATCTTTCAGCTACATTATTTCTTTAGCGGGATCGAGTAGGAGGGAGTTTCGCAACTCCCGTCCTCTTATATGGACTCCCTGAAGTAATCAACATCTTTTGAAAAATTAGTAGTAGATGCGCTCTTAT
>NZIK01000033.1 GCA_002691625.1 Alteromonadaceae bacterium | reverse complement strand
CTCGGCTATAAGCTTTGTAAATTGTGCTGGGATCATGATCAACCCTCAATAACTGTATTCATATACAGTATAGCAACAATTTAGCAGAACATAGCCTTTGTTAATATACCTGCTTTTTAAATTCTTAAAAGGCTTTTCCGGTATTTCGCTGCTGCTTTGCACTAATTGATAATAAGTCAGGCACAAAATCCAGCATTACACAAATAATCGCTATGGTTAAACCATATAAAATAAAGTTAAATTGCTGAAATTAAATATAAAAATAAATTTCAGCCTCACATTAACAGGTTCTGTTGCCACATTTAACCGTAAAACACCTGTTTAATATACAGCAGATTAATGCTCATTATTCATAAAGTTTGTTTATAAAATCGATTAGAATGAGTTTGTTTCATAAGTTTTTTATTGCTTAAAAGTGAAGCAAAGATCGCACCAAACAGGGTTGAAGTGTTAAAATCTTATCAATTAGTTAAGCTGCTTTACAAAAAGCTTGCATTGTTACGAAAATGTAACTATACATATGGGGCGTTACAAACGGTTAACCTGATTTCCCGTTGTAACGGTTCAATACGGATTGAGAGAACTGTATTGAATTTAGCACTGCGTCAAGGCAACAGCAGGTCAGCCTGCACTTAATTATCGGTTAATCGGTTGGGTATCAGATGACAGTTGGTTAAGGCCAACGGCGCATATAAATAAAAAAGTGTTAATCTCATTGGAAACCAAATTATGTTTTATAAAGCAAGCTAGCAACTGCTGTATCCGGGGCACTTTATGTGATGGTCGCCACAGGCGTTCAGGCACAACAAGCGGAAACAGTTGAAAAGATCGAAGTACGCGGCGTTCGTGGCAGTCTGTCACAATCAATGAACGTAAAGCGTCAGTCTACTGGTGTTGTTGACGCCATCTCTGCTGAAGACATGGGTAAATTCCCGGATACTAACCTGGCTGAATCGCTACAGCGTATCACGGGTGTATCAATCAACCGTGTAAACGGTGAAGGTTCTGAAGTAACTGTTCGTGGTTTTGGTGGTAATTTCAACCTGATAACCCTGAACGGTCGTCAGATGCCAGCCGCAAACGTTGCCTCAATTACCGGTAACCCGCTTGATCAGGGCGCTTCTGGTACAACTCGTTCATTCGACTTCTCTAACCTGGCATCTGAAGGTGTTAGCGGCATTGAAGTTTATAAAACAGGTCGCGCAGCGGTACCTTCAGGTGGTATCGGTGCAACAATCAATATCAATACTTTAAAGCCACTTGCACAGGGTGATAACCGTGCGTCTGTGGGTGTTAAAGCGGTTAAAGACGAAAGTGGTGATGGCGTAACACCAGAAATGAGTGGTGTGGCTAACTGGGTTAACGAAGACGCTAACTTTGGTGTATCAGTATTTTGGTTCTTACCAGGAGCGTGACTCTGGTAGCCGCCACATGAGTGTTGAAAACTACCAGTTATATAACTGGGATGTTAACTCTCCGGGCACTTTTGGTCTGGTTCAGGGTGCAAACGTTACCAGTGCTCCCACTCAGGGCCAGCTGGTTGCAATGCCTTCTAACCTGGGTTTAGGTGTTAACCAAGACAACCGTGAACGTATCAACGGTATGCTGACCGTTCAGTACGCACCAAGTGATGAAATGACCATCACTGCGGATGCAACTTACGCGAGCAACGAGATCCAGTCTACTTCTGTAGTTGATGGTATCTGGTTTGCACGTCAGTTTACCGATATGGAATTTGACGGTAACCCTGTTGTTGCTACGCCAATCCGCTTCACTGAAGACATCGATGGCGGTAAAGACTTCTTCTTCCAAAACCTGGTAATGGGTGCGAAGGATGAGTTGTCATCATTTGGCTTTAACGTTGACTGGTGGGCGAATGATTCACTGAACGTGCGTTTTGATGCGTCTGTTGCCGAGGCGAAGAGTGGCGGTGCTGGTCCATACGGTAAAAACGTCATTCGTTTCAACGTGGCGGGTGCTGCTGCTGGCTGGCAAACGGTTGACTTCGGTCAACACATGCCTCAGGCAAGCATCGTGGTTGACGATTCACAGAAAGGTAACGACAACGGTATTTTCGATCTGCCGGACGTAGGTCCTCAGGTTACCCGTGCAATTTCTTCTGACCAGACGTCTGACGTTGCCCAGTTCCGTTTAGACGGTACCTGGGACCAGGGTTCAGATATCAAACTTGATTTCGGTGTGGGCTACATGAGCACTGAAATGAACCAGGTTCGCTACGAAACTGAAGCACAGCTGGGTGGCTGGGGTGTATCTGATGTAGGTAATATCCCTGAAGGTCTGCTGGAAATCGGTTGTACTGCCTGTGCGTTTGAAGATCATGACATGAGCGGTGTTGCTGGTGCTGATGGTATGGCTGTTCCAGCTGGCGCGACCACTATCCCACTGGGTAGCGTGTCGTTTGTTGGTAACGCTGTACACCTGTTAGAAGGTGTTGCGCCTGCCTATGGTTTCACTCCAGGCGATCTGCCAGCCGTAGCGTCTGACAACAATACTGTTAAAGAAGACATCATGTCACTTTACGGTATGGCAACAATGGACGGCGAAATCGGTGGCTTTGAAGCTAACCTGGTAGTGGGTCTGCGTTACGAGAAGACAGACGTTGAGTCTATCTCTCTGCAATCGGTACCTGAGCAAATTATCTGGTTATCAGATAACGATTTCCGTATCCAGCTGGGTAGTGGTACCGATGCACTGGCAGAGAAGCACTCTTATGAGGCGCTGCTGCCGAACATCGATTTGTCAGTTAACCTGACCGATGATCTGAAAGCCCGTTTCTCTTACAGCATGACCCTGGCTCGTCCTGCTTACAACCAGATGTACACTGCAACCAGCATTGGCGCGCCTAGCCGTCCAACTTACCTGGGTGGTCAGGGCTCTGGTAGCCGCGGTAACGCAGCACTGGATCCGCTGGAGTCAAACAACTTCGACCTGTCACTGGAATACTACTATGGTGAGTCGAGCATGGTGTCTGTGGGTTACTACCGTAAAGACGTAGATAACTTCGTAGGTACTCAGCAGGTATCACAGAGCCTGTTTGGCTTACAGGATCCAACCTCAGGTCAGGCTGGCACAGTGTCTGGCGATGCGATTGCAGAGCTTGAGTCACGTGGTATCGAAGTCACCGAACGTAACTTCTTTACTATGACAGCACTGCTGTCTAATCCGGATGCATTCCCGGGCGGGGCAGATGACTTCCAGGAAGGTCAGGCCTTCGCAGATGAAGTATTCGCAAACTACAGTGTTGGTCCGGTAGCGGGCGATCCAAACATGCTGTTTGAGGTGACTCAGCCAGTTAACAACCAAAGTGCTCGTATCTCGGGTTACGAGTTAGCGTGGCAGCACTTCTTTGGTGAGTCAGGCTTTGGTTATCAGGCTAACTTCACCATCGTAGACGGTGATATCGGTTACGACGTAGGCGCCGATCCGGCAGTAGACCAGTTCGCTCTGGAAGGTCTGTCTGACAGTGCCAACATTGTATTAATTTACGAAATGGACGGCCTGTCTGCTCGTGTTGCTTACAACTGGCGTGACTCGTTCCTGAGCGAAGTTAACCGTGGTGTATCTTCTGTTCGTAACCCGCTGTTTATCGACGAGTACGAGCAAGTGGATGTAAACGTTAGCTATGAGTTCAGCGAAAACCTGACCGTCAGCATGGATATCATCAACCTGACTGAAGAAGGCCAGCGCCAGTATGGACGCAGCTACAACAACACCTTCTTTATCCAGGAACTGGACAGACGCTACGTTCTGAACGCGCGTTACACGTTCTAAGTGATGTAAAAACCTGACCGGCGCACCCGTGCCGGTCAGGCATTTCCCGGTTGTAGTCAAGTCAGCATTTGCCTGTCACCACAGCTAAGGGTAGGATGCAGACTAATCGTTTCTTCTTAGCTATTTAGCGAATTTTCCTATGTCTAATATTGCCGTTTTAAATAACGTTGATCACGCTGATATCAAGATCAGTGTCAGTGACACCAACAGTACCAGTGATAACGTCAACCGTTGTCAGATCTATGCTTCTGAAATCACTGAGTTACAAAAAGAATTCCCCATCCTCATTTATCGCGGCGAAGAGACTGAGTCGTTACAGTTGCATGCTATTCTGGGGTTGGAAAAAAATGAAAATCTGTTTTTATCCGCGAGCGGCTGGACAACCCGTTATGTGCCGGCTTTACTGGCTCGTGGCCCGTTTAGCATAGGCTACAGTAAAAACGACAGTGGCGAACCTACGGACCCTAAAATCTGCCTCGATATGGACGATGCGCGGGTAAACAGTAATGAAGGGGAAGCCGTGTTTATGCCTATGGGAGGCGAGTCCCAGTATCTGCAGTATGTCAAAAAGGCGCTGCAAACCATTGAAACGGGCGCTCAGTATAACCACACCTTATTTACCTTAATTGATGAGCTGGATTTATTGGAGCCAGTGTCAATTCAGATTAAGTTAAGTAATGTTGAACAGGTTAATCTGAACAACTACTACACGATTAATCAGCAAAAGCTCAGCGCCCTTGAGGGGGATCAACTCGCTAAGCTCAATCAGTACGGTATCCTTAGCTCATTATTTTTTATTCTGTCTTCAATGGGCAATTTTCAGCGTCTTATCGAGCTAAAGAACGCTAAGTCGGCAGTACTGTAATTTATTAAGGACGCATTACCATGACGGCCAATCAGGTACTTGTGTTAGAGGGCATTTCACCCGACAACATTCCTTTTGACGATCTTTTTGCGTTAAATAAACCGGTGATACTCAAAGGGCTGGTGGCTGGCTGGCCGCTGGTGCAGGCCGGCAGGCAATCGGTTGAGCATGCGATGGCGCAGCTTACTGAACATGATACCGGTCAGCCGCTGTTGGCCTACCGTGGTCCAGCGGAAATCAAGTCGCGCTTTGGTTACAACGACACTTGTACCGGCTTTAATTATACCAGTGAAAAAACGCGCCTGACTGACGTGTTGGCTCAAATCAAAGCGGGCTTTAGTGAAGATGAGCACGAATACCTGTACATCAACTCCTTGCGATTCGATCAGGGTCTGCCTGAATTAAGTAAAGCCAATACGCTCAATTTTTCGCATCCGGAATTTATCAATAACCAGCCGGTACCCAAAATCTGGATTGGCACTGAATCGGTAGCGGCGGCGCATTTCGATCAGCCCAAAAACATCGCCTGTTGCGTATTGGGACAACGGCGTTTTACCCTGTTTTCGCCGGAGCAGGTAGTCAATTTATATCCCGGTCCGCTGTCACCGACGCCCGGCGGGCAGGTGGTCACCACGGCTAATCTTGATGCTCCCGACTTTGAAAAATTCCCACGCTTAAAAACCGCGCTGAAAAATGCCTGGATCGCTGATCTGGAACCCGGTGACGGACTGTATTATCCCAGTATGTGGTGGCATGAAGTCAGGGCATTCGACCGCTTTAACGTGATGGTTAATTTCTGGTGGATGACAGCCAAACCTTATCTGGGCAATCCCATGGACCTGCTCATGCATGGCATGCTCACCCTGCGCGACAAACCGGCCGAGGAAAAAGCTGCCTGGCGTGCATTGTTTGACTATTATGTGTTTGGTGACGGCGAAAAAGTCATCGAGCATTTGCCGGTGGAGTGTCATGGTCCGCTGGCACAAATGGACGAATTATCGGCGCGCCGTTTACGCGCAATGCTACTGAATAACCTTAATCGATAAATAGGCTTAATTTAATGGCGCAAAAGAAAACCCGTGTTGTTGTAGCCGGCGGCGGCACTGCCGGATGGTTAACCGCGTTTAGTTTAGTGACCCGTTTAGGTAACGTGCTGGATATCATCTTAGTTGAGTCTGATCAGATTGGCACCGTGGGAGTAGGGGAAGCGACCATACCTACCATGTGTAATTTTCATCAGCTGATGGGCATCAACGAAGGTGAGTTTATGGCCGCGACGAACGCCACCTTTAAACTGGGTATTCAGTTTGATAACTGGGCGAACGACGGTGACAGTTATATTCCCTCTTTCGGCGAAATCGGTCAGCGTTCATGGATGGCCGAATTTCATGAATTCTGGATGGAAGCCGCGGCTAATGGTCAGCAGGACAGTCTCGAAGACTATTGCCTGGAACTTAAGGCTGCCAAAGCCAATAAATTTGCCACTAAAATTGGCAATCGGCCGCTCAACTTCGCCTACCACCTCGACGCCACAGCCTATGCTGCTTACCTTAGAAAGAAATCCGAAGCCGCGGGTGTTACCCGTTGTGAAGGTAAAATTCAGTCGGTAGATACTGATCCCCAAAATGGTAATCTAACTCGTCTGACACTGGATACGGGTATTGCGATCGAAGGGGATGTGTTTATTGATTGCACCGGTTTCCGGGGGCTGTTAATTGGCGAACACCTTGGTGTCGGATATGAAGACTGGAGCCACTGGCTGGCTGCCGATCGGGCGATTGCCATTCAAACTCAATCTACCGAAGCGCCTAAACCTTACACTATCGCCACGGCCCATAAAGCCGGCTGGCAGTGGCGCATTCCATTACAGTCGCGGGTGGGTAACGGTATTGTTTATAGCAGTCGTTTTCTGAGTGACGATGATGCACTGGCAACGTTGAAGCAAAACATTGACGGTGAAATGCTAACCGAGCCCCGTTATCTTAAGTTTAAGACCGGCCGACGGGAAAAAGCCTGGCATAAGAACTGTATTGCCGTTGGTTTGGCCAGTGGCTTTTTAGAACCGCTGGAATCTACCAGTATTCACCTGGTTACCACCGCGCTAATCCGCCTGATGAAGCTATTTCCGTTTAGCAGCGACCACGAACTGCTGGCTGAGCAATATAATCGCGAAACGCAAAAAGAGATGGAGACCATCCGCGATTTTATTATTCTGCACTATAACCTGACAAAACGTACCGACAGTGATTTCTGGGATCATTATCGCACTATGGATATTCCGGAACCCTTAGCCCACCGAATGGCTATCTTTGCGCAAAACGGCTACGTGTGGCCCGACGATGTGGCTCTGTTCAGAGTGGACTCCTGGGTACAGGTAATGATGGGCCAGGGTTTGATGCCTGCGCAGCACCATGGTGCCAGTCGCATGCTGCCAACGGATGGGTTAAAGCAGCAACTGTCGGCGTTCAAGCAATCGGTAGATAATGCATTGGGCCAGTTACCCGCCCACGCCGACTTTATCGCCCGCTATTGTCCGGCCGGCGAGCAGGTTAAGTAAGGGCCTGGCATGCAAAAGATCATCACCCGGGTTGTAGTGGTAGGCGGTGGTACTGCTGGCTGGCTTACCGCCGGCATTATCGCGGCCAAGAACCCTTTGGTTGGCGAGAATAGTCACACTGAAGTTATTCTGGTGGAATCGCCGGACGTTAAAAACCTTGGGGTAGGTGAGGGAACCTGGCCTACCATGCGCGATACTTTGCGTTTGCTGGGCATTGCCGAAAAGCAGTTTCTCAGTGAGTGTGATGCCAGCTTTAAGCAGGCTTCAAAGTTTGTTGGCTGGCAGCAGGGCGGTGAGGATAAGTATTACCATCCCTTCACGGCACCTGCGGGTTTTGGCGCGGTCAACCTGGTTGAGGCCTGGCACGATGAAGGCTGCCCGGGCGACTTTGAGTCCTGGGTCTGTGCTCAGGGCATGGCATGTGAGCGCTATCAGGCGCCGAAAATGCCCCAATTACCCGAATATGCTTACAATTTTAATTACGGTTACCATTTAAGTGCCGATAAATTTGTTGCGCTCCTTCATCGCCATTGCACTGAGCAACTCGGCGTTCAGTATAAAAGCGCCCATGTTGCCGGGATCCAGAGTCATCCCGATGGCGCAATAGCCGCTATCGAACTGGCCCAGGGCGAGCCGTTAGCAGGTGACTTATTTATTGATTGCAGTGGTTTTAGTGCGCGCTTAATCGGGCAGCATTACAATGTCCCCTTTGTCTCTAAACGGCACATTTTATTTAATGATACGGCAGTGGCAGCCCAGGTGAATCATGTCGGTGACCAAACACCCATCGCATCGTGCACCGTGGCGACAGCCAGGCCTCACGGCTGGGTGTGGGATATCGCGTTACAGTCGCGCCGCGGCATTGGCCATGTTTTTGCCAGTGAGCTAACCACCGAAAGCCAGGCCGAAGATGCATTAAGAGCCTATATCAGCAGTGATCAGTCATTAAGCCAGAAAGCAATTATGCCGCGAACCATCCGCTTTGACCCCGGCCACCGGGCACGGTTCTGGGAACATAACTGTGTTGCCATCGGGGTCTCTGCGGGTTTTGTTGAGCCGCTGGAGGCCACGGCGCTGGTACTGATTGAAAAGTCGGCGGAGTGGATAGCCGAACAATTGCCGCGCAGCCGTGCCGCCATGGCAGTACTTCGTAAGCGCTACAATGACATGACGGACGCACGCTGGGACGAGATTATTGATTTTATCAAACTGCATTATGTGCTCAGTGAACGCCGCGACAGCCCCTACTGGCAGGCACATGCCGATCCTGCATCCTGGACGGACAGCCTGCAGGAAGCGTTGCAGTTATGGCAAAGTCAACCGCCAGGCTTGTTAGAAACCAATCTTCGCCAGGAGCTTTTCTCCTCAGCCAGTAAACAATACGTGTTGTATGGCATGGGGTTTCGCTCCCGTGACTGGCAGCCGGGTGGCATTACCAGCCTGCGCAAACCACTGATCGAACGGGTGCGCCGGGAGTTTCTGCATAATGGCGATAAGCTGTTGGCGCAGTTGCCAACCAACCGGGATTACTTTAACCGGCTTAAAGCGACTAGCGCTTAGCAATAATATAAACCGCGTGCACAATGCCCGGGATATAGCCCAGCAGGGTTAATAGAATATTGATCCAGAACTGTGCGCCAATACCCACTTGCAAAAATACGCCCAGTGGTGGCAGTAAAATTGACAATAAAATGCGTAGAATATCCATGGTTTTCACCTTGTTTGTGTAGAAAACCATGGATGTTGCAAGGGGCTTGCCAGTTATTGAATGTTAATGACAGCAACTGGCCTGGGAAGACTTAGTCATTTTCTGTTGCAGTGCCTGCCAGCCATTTCTAAGCATTAACCCACCGAGTAGCACAGCACACAGTGCGTAGACTGGTGAGATCTCTCCGTGTTCGTGGGTTGACTGACCAAGGGCAATCCACGACTGCAGTGAAAACTGCTCTACCAGCAGGTTAAAGCCATATCCCAGCATAATACTGGCGCTCATCACACTACCGATATACAGCACGAGGGTGCGTTTACCCATTTCCTTAGCAATCATCCCCATGGTTGAAATATTTGTGGCCGGGCCAGCCAGTAAAAATACCAGCACGGCACCTGGAGATAACCCGGCACTTAAAAAGCCCACTGCAACAGGCGTAGATGCCGTGGCACAGATATACATAGGAATACCAATTACCGCCATAACCAGCATGGCTACCAGACCGTCGCCCCAACTGGTCAGAAAGTCGGTGGGTACCCAGGTTTGAATTGCCGCGGCCAGCGCCAGGCCTATCAACAACCAGACGGTAATATCAATCAGCAGTTTACCACTGGAAAATTGCCAGATAGCGGCAACTTTGTCGGTAAAACCTGGTTTATTGGCATGTAATGCAGAGCTGCTATCGCTACCGCAACAAGAAGAGGTACTTGCCGGTGTTGCCTGTGCTTGCTGAGAGCTACAGCAGGAGGTTGTGCTGACCGGTTCAGCTGGCTTGCTACTACAACAGGATGACGTTGTTTTTTCTACTTCAGCGTTACTACTACAACCGCTTTGCGGTGCTTTGGCCGGTGTAGCAGGGACTGTATTGCTAGTGGCTGATATTTCTTTATCGAACCACTTCACCATCATCCCGGCATAGATAGCGCTGACAATGGCGCAAAATGGCCGCACTATGGCGAATAACGGGCCAAGCAACGCGTAGGAGACAGACACCGAGTCTACCCCGGTTTCCGGCGTGGAGACCAGAAACGAGACGGTGGCGGGTTTGGAAGCGCCGCTTCGGCGTAAGCCTACCGCTGCTGGAATAACCCCACATGAACACAGAGGCAGCGGAGCGCCAATGACTGCCGCTTTACCAACGGCACCCGTACTGGCGCTGCCCATGTGTTTTTGTAACAGGCTGATAGGAACCAGTTCATGCATCAGGCCGGCAACCAGCAGGCCGAGCAATAACCACGGTGCTGACTCCATAAACAGTAATAAAAAGTTTTGTGCTAACAGGGCGATATCGCTCATGATGCCTCCATGGAATCCAGTGCCTGCAGGATAGAGCAGTGCTCAGCACTCTGAGGACCGCCACAACAGGCAGTATGCAGTGTTTGTAATGACATACGAATTTTCTCCAGCTCAGCAATCTTTTCATCCAGTTCCCGGACTTTGCGTGCCGTGACCTGCTTTACCTCTTCACAGGTATGATCGTCAGGGTGCAGACGCAGCTCAAGTAACTCGCTGATTTCATCAAGGGTAAAGCCAACGGCCTTAGCCCGCTTGATAAATTGCAGTCGGGCTAAATCGTCAGCAGAAAATAACCGGTAACCGGCATCCGAGCGCTGTGATGCCTGCACCAGCCCTTTGTTTTCATAAAAGCGCACGGTGTCGACGGTCAGTTCGGTTAGCTTTGCCAATTGGCCAATTTTGTAGTGTTTAGTGTTCATGCACAAAGTGTAAACCCTGGAGTAAGATCCAGAGTCAAGCATAGCATAATCCGTTTTTAAAGGTGGAAAACAGCGAGTAAATACCGGGTCAGTATAAATCCAGCGACAACCTGCGAACTATTAATGAGTGCCAGCCCGGGCCAGGCAATGCTTTCATAACGAATCCGGCAAACTTTACCGGCTATGACCAGCAGGCTGAGAAAGCCGAACCAAGGTGTAAATAACCAGGTTATTTCCCATTTAACCAGCGAGATAGCAATATCATGTAACAAACCACTGACCAGAAAGGTGCACAATATGGCCAGCCATGACGGTGCCACGTTGTTTACCGGTTTCATAACGTAGCGGGACAAATAGTAGCCCCAGATAGGGTTCCAGTATTGCCAGAAAGCATCAAAAGAACCTGCTCCTAATGAACGCGTGAGCATATTTTTGAGTGAGTCAGGCGAGCCCAGAGGCACGCCGTTACGACGTCGGACGTAAGTTTGTAAGGATAGGGAATAGGCCACAATGTTTGCCCTGAATGCACAAGCCGGCGTTAATACCGGCTTGTGATGTTATATTACCAGCCACACTGACGGTCTTTATTTTGCTCGTCGAGCCAGGTTTTCAATGGCTGGAAGTAATTAACAATGGTACTTGCGTCCATTTTATCCGTGCCGGTTAGCGTTTGTAGTGCTTCCTGCCACGGTTTGCTCTGACCCATTTCCAACATGGCGTTCAGGGCTTCACCTGCTTCCTCACTGCCATAAATCGAGCAGCGGTTTAACGGGCCTTCATCACCTGCAACATCACATAACGCCTTATGGAACTGAAACTGCAGAATGTGGGCGAGGAAATAACGGGTATAGGGCACATTGGCCGGTACATGATATTTAGCGCCAGGATCGAAGGCGTTAGCATCACGACTTACCGGAGCCATTACACCCTGGTACTTCTCGCGTAAATTCCACCAGAGTTCGTTGTAATCATCCGGACCCACTTCACCGGCCATGACTTTCCAGCGCCATTGATCAACCATTAAACCAAACGGAATAAAGGCTATTTTATCCAGCGCTGTCTGCAACAGCATACCAACGTCATTGGACGGATCGGGAATTTCATCAATCAAACCAATTTCTTTAAGGTATTTAGGTGTAATTGACAGCGCAATGGTATCGCCAATGGCCTCATGAAAACCGTCATTGGCAGAGCTGCGATACAGCAGTGGCTCCTGGTTGTAGGCGCGCTGGTAATAGTTGTGGCCCAGTTCGTGGTGAATGACGTTAAACTCTTCGCCGGTAATCTGGATACAAATTTTAATGCGTAAATCGTCTTTATCATCAACATTCCAGGCCGAAGCATGACATTGCACATCCCGGTCGGCAGGCTTACTGAACTGAGAGCGTTGCCAGAACGTTTCTGGCAATTGTTCAAAGCCCAGCGAGGAAAAGAAAGACTCGGCCTGTTTGACCATTTTAATTTCATCGTAGCCCTGATCGCGCAATGCACCGGTGACGTCAGGCACTTCCATCGGCTCATCGGGTTTCACCAAATCGTAAATATTGCCCCAGCTCTGCGCCCACATATTGCCCAGCAAATGCGCCGGGATAGGCTTATCCTGAGGCACGATATCTTCACCGTAGTAATCGCCGAGCTCAGCACGAACATGGCAGTGCAGGGCATCATACAAGGGCTTCACCTGACCCCACAAGCGGTCCAGGTCAACCGGGAAGTCATCGGCAGGCATATCATATTTGCTGCGCCATAGCTCACTGACGTTGGCAAACCCCAGTTCTGCTGCACCTTCATTAGCGATTACCACCTGTTCCGCATACAAGTCTTTCATGGGAACAGACACTTCGCGCCAGCCTTGCCAGTATTCCAGTAGCAGATCGGCATCGCGGGAAGTCGCCATTGCTGCACTCATGTCGACCAGGCCGATACAGTCATCCTCAGAACGACAGTATTTGCCTTTACCGTACATGCCATCCAGTTCAGCGCTTATTTGCGCCAGGCGCTCAGATTTCATAGCACTCGCTGGCGGTGGCATGGTCAGGGAAGTGCGCATGAGGTTCAGTTTACGGCGCAGATCCGCATCGACTTCCACGTCATTAAACTCTGCTGCCTGCTTGGCCAGCTCAGAAGCACGGTTCGAATAGAGTTCAGAAATATAGGCGTTTACTGCCGCCGTATCTTCGTTGATATTGGTCGCATATAACCAGGCGGCTTTGGCTGCCGGCACCTGCATTTTTTCCATTTCACGCTGGGCTGTATCAACAAACGTTGCGGCATCTTCGGCAGTATACATTGGCGTTTTTTCGGTGGTTTCCTGTGGTGGTTCGTTAGCTGGCTGACAACCGCTAAGTGCGGCAACCAGACCCAGTGAAACCAAAGAAAGACGGGTCATTTTCATAATGCTTCTCTCGCTTTGGGAATTACCGCTTTAGCGGGGTGACTCCCTTGTTGTTATATTGCAATGATTCCAGGCTGAAATAGACGTATTACACAAGGTGTATACTGATTTCGGCACGTTTACCACTGTAATCACATTCCCGGCTAAAGCCAAGTGATACAGCGCGGTTAACAATCGGGTGCAGTAAAGGGATATCAGGACAATATGTTGGGGGGACCTGTAAAGGCAAAAGTGGAAATACGAACGTATGATCAGTGGCAGCCTGGTGAAGCAGCAGGTGCCGCTACATCCGTTTTAAACAACACTGCTTAAACTTTTTACCGCTATCACAAAAGCAGGGGTCATTGCGGCCCGTTTTGAGTAAGCCGGAATCGTTGTGCATGATGCCTGTGGTATAGCGCCATTCATTGTCTTCCATAACAAAGTCGCTGGTTTCATGCATCAGGTATGGCTTGTGGTTAACGGCGTAATAGGCTTTAAATTCTACCTGATCCGTTGTAGTTGAAATGTGTTGTGCGTCGGACGAGGAAATTACGACTGATAAAGCCAGCCACTTAGTGCCTGAAGCATTTTCTTCTAACGCTTGTTCAGTTAATGAGTCGCGTTGTTGTTTGGCGTAGGTTTTTAAAATATAGGCCCAGTTACTCAGGCAATATGCACTAAAGCGAGAACGCATCAGGGCTTGTGCAGATTCCGCTATTGTTGCCCCGGAATGCTTAGGTTCACAACACTCGCTATAAGGCTTATTACTACAACAAAAACACAACACCGGCTAATCCTGTTAAATGACAATGCCAGTAGTTTAAGGCGAGACGCCAGTTTTACCAAGGGCCTTGCAGTATATTACCGGCCACCTTGTCATTTACAGATACCGCCACTAAAGATACTGCATACTGCTCGCACAATTGTTTAATGGAAACACGCTCTTCTGGCGTCAGAGTCAGATCCTCAACATAAATAGAGCGGCACTGCCCACTGGTAATCAGGCGGCGGATCCAGGCTGGTACTTTTTCCTGATCTGGTTTCTGTATGCGTATGGCATAGTTGACGTCTTTTTGAAAAGCCACGGAATTTGATAACAAATATGACCAGCCTTTATGCGCTGGTGCGTGTTTAGCCACGCGCTGAGGAAATTGCAGGATGTTGCTTTCAGTCTCAAAAGTTGTGGTTGCCATAGTCATGTTTGTTTTCCTGTTAATATATACAGTGTATATATATACAGTAATACTGTATAAAACAACATGCAAGAGTTTTTTGCTACTTTTTTAATCGATCCTGTCAGGTCGGGGCATAAACTATTTGGCAGCAATGTTTTGCTTTTGAGTGTTCGGTTTGATCTGAAATACGTCATGTGTTTCATATATAAATCAATGTGATAGTATTATATTACAAAAATGCTGTGGCTGTGCTAGCTTTACAAAGCTTTAACAAACTACCTAACCATAAATCAGGGGGACGTAGCGTTTAAAGCATCGACTTAAAGTTTTAGCTTTGGTGGAAGGAGCTTTATGCACCCATTAAAACGTACACTCTTTTGTTCCGCATTTTTATTAATCGCCGGATGCTCTCTACCGCTTCATGACAATGCGGCTTATTTTCAGGCCAGACACGTGCCGGAACGCCTTGATGATTTTGCTTTTGAAAATGACAAAGTTGCTTTCCGGCTATATGGCCCCGCACTTCAGGCGTCGGCTGAAAATAATGGAACTGATTGCTGGCTAAAACGAGTCGACTATCCGATCATTGATAAATGGTACCAGAGACATGCACAGGGCAAGTCCTACCATGAAGATACCGGCGAAGGGTATGACCCATAACATGTTGGCAGCTCTTTGGGGTGTGGTGGTGTTGCTTTGTGGCAGGCTGATTCGGCAGATAAACTCAATCAGCCAAATGTTTACAAGCGCTTTGAAGTCATAGAAAAAACGGCACAGAAAGTAGTATTCGAGCTAGAATATGAATGGCAGGAGCCGGCTTTAAAAGAAGTCAAACGGATCACCCTGCAAAAGGGCGATCAGCTCTATAAGGCCGAAAGTCGGTTTACCTCGAAGGGTAAGCCCGTGATTGTCGAAGTCGCGGTGGGCGTGACGACTCACCATGGTAAGGCTCAGGTCACAGTTAATGATTACCAGAATATCGTTACAACATGGGAACAGATAGATAGCAGTGGGTTAGGTACATCGGTTATCGTGCCCTACGATAATGCGGTGCAGTATGTTCATCTCCAATCTAAAACGCCAGACCGCTCACACGGCGTTGTCGTTACCACTACCGATGCCGACGGACGTCTGACCTACTATGCGGGTTTTGCCTGGCAAAAAGCAGGCGAAATTACCAGCTTAAACGAATGGCAATCGTACACGAAACGATTTGCTGATGAAAAATTCCCGGAGCAGCCCCTTACGTCAGATTCTGTTAAGGCTTTGACCAAAAAAGTGGCTGACTGGCAAATTAATCACCATGAAGAGCAGGGAAAATACCGGGCTATTCCTCGTACCCCTGACTGGGCTAATCGTAAGCGTTACCACGACCTTGAATGGCATCACGGCGCCCTTTATGCAGGGATGGATCGCTGGCGTAAAATTGCTGACAACTCCAAATACACCGAGTGGTTAATGGCTATAGGAGAGCGTAATAAGTGGAAATTGCACCAGCGCCCTTATCATGCTGACGATCATACCGTTGGACAATTTTACTTATCTCTATATGAAGATTTTCAGCGACCTTAAATGATGCGTCCAACCCAACACCAGTTTGACTGGATTCTGGATAATCCTAAAACCGGTACATTGGACTGGCTGGCAGAAAATACCCACGCACACGATCGCTGGGGGTGGTGTGATGCGCTATTTATGGCGCCGCCAGTATGGGCCCGACTGGCCAAAATTACTGGTGATGATAAGTATCTTGAATTCATGGATCAGGAATATCGTGTTACCTACGATTTGCTTTGGAGCGAGAAAGACCATTTATTCTGGCGTGATTCCAGCTACTTCACACAAAGCGAGAAAAACGGTGAAGACATTTTTTGGGCGCGTGGTAATGGCTGGGTGTTTGGCGGATTGGCTCTGATGATCCCGGATTTACCTAAAAACTGGGAAGGCCGCCAGTTTTACGTTGACTTATTTAAAAAAATGGCCAATCGCTTGCAATCGATCCAACGTGAGGACGGCACCTGGTCGATGGGACTGCTGGGTGGTACAGAGGGCTATCCGGAGATTGAAACGAGTGGCACATCATTCTTTACTTTTGGCTTAGCGTGGGGAATTAACCAGGGCATTCTGGACCGGGATACTTATCGTCCGACTATTATGAAAGCCTGGCGAGCGTTGCAGAAAGCCGTGAATGATGACGGAATGTTAGGTTATGTTCAGCCCGTGGGTGCAGCCCCTGGCGATTCGTTTAAAGATTACACTGAAGTTTATGGTACCGGTGCCTTTTTGGCCGCGGGCAGTGAGCTTTATAAAATGCTCAAAGATGAAGAAGTCACTAAAACACTTCATTTGGGCGCACTTAAAACGTTTATGGACGATAGTGGCTGGTGTTGGTTTCAGGACCCCCGGGCAATTATTACCGACGATAAGCTGATTGTGGGCGGTGTTTCCGGACATGGCCTGGGTGACGCGGCTGCAGGAGTTTACGACCTGACTGACGCAGAGATACTGGGACGGGTGACCCTGCATCCTGATTTTGATCATGATGACCATAACTCGCCGGTATTTTACGCTCGCCCTGATGGTTCGCTGTTAACGGTTTATGCTCGCCACAGCACTGAGAATAAGCATTACTACCGTATCTCAGATCCCGAGGATTACCTTCAGTGGGGAAAAGAACAGGTGATTGAACAGCCTGAGCCGGTAACTTATATGAACTTATATCCACTGGCCGGCGAAGGAAAGTTATACAACTTCTACCGTGGCATTAAATGGAATCCAACCTATGTGACATCGGCGGATCATGGCGAAACCTGGGGAGAATCTTATCACTTGATTCAAAATGAGGTCGAGGGGGTACATCGCCCTTATGCCCGTTACACTGGTGATGGTAAAGATACTATAGGTATCTCCTTTACCGATGCTCATCCTCGTGACTACGGCAACAGTATTTATTATGCAGAATTTCGCAACGGTAATTTTTATCGTGCCGATGGTACTTTCATCAAAAATCTCAAAAATGATGGCCCCTTGAAGCCTTCTGAGGCAGAAAAAGTATTTCAGGGCGGTAATGGCCCGTTCCGCACTTTGGATTTGAGTGCTGAGCAGAGTGCCTGGACCAGTGCTATCACGTTTGACTCGCAGGGGTTTCCACATATTGCCTATTCATTGTATCTGGCCAATGATGACCAACGTTATCGTTTGGCTTCGTGGGATGGAGCGCAATGGCATGACCGTGAAATTGCCTACGCAGGCAGTCGGTTGTATGACCGTGAGGCGAGCTACACAGGTTTGATTACGTTGGATCCGCAAAATCCGCAGCATGTGGTTATTTCTACGGATGTAGACCCTTCCTCTGGTGTCCCCTTAGGAGGAAAGCATCAGGTGTTTCGTGCCACAGTTGATCAGCAGGATGACACCGGTTCCATTGTATGGCAGCGTCTATCGAAGGATGATAATCAGCATAATATTCGCCCTATGGTGGTAAGGGGAGATAAGCACAGTGTTATTATATGGTTGCAGGGTCAGTACAATACTTATACTGACTATGATCTCGATGCGGTAGGTTTGTCATTCTGATTTTAAACCTGGGAATTTGGTTGCTGACAAGTCGTGTAACCTCACTGTCAGCACCCTTTGTATTGATTTTCAGTATGTTGCTCCCCGGTTTGTTATGCCTTTGACAGGCTTCTCCTATAATTAGGCGTTTCTCTGTTACCCATCGTTACATTATCCTGGTTGCGTAAAGGGTCTTTAAAGGCTTTACTTTCAGAAGTATAACCAAAAAGAGCGGCTTTTTTATGTCTACTGTTAAACGCGTAATACTACTGGCAACACTGCTGTTGGGCGCCTTAGTCTGTTATCAGGCAGGCTTTGCGACCGGCATTTTTGTGTTGGTTGTTGTGGGTATGTTACTGGAACTGGGTTTTTGGGTTGGCATTTTTAAATGGGAAAAAGCCAGGCCGCTTAAGCAAGCATCCAAATAATAACGCTGTCTCAGCAATGAATAAGCTAACTGCCTAAACCAGTTGCTGACTACTTTGAAACGTCTGGCGGTATTTCGACGGTGATACCGACAAATGTTTATTGAAATTGTGTCTTAGGGTAACAGCATTATCAAAGCCTGATCTCCCGGCAATTTGTTCTACGGTGAGGTGAGTGGTTTCCAGCAGTTGCCGGGCTACCTCAAGCTTGCGTTCGCACAGCCATTGATGAGGTGTCATATTAAACTGGCGGATAAAATGGCGATCCAGAGTGCGTCGGGTCATGTTTGCCTTAGCTGCCATCTGCTCCACCGTTAGCCCTGACCCACTGTGTTTTACTGCCCAGTCGAGTACCTTTGCCAGTGCCGAGTTCACCGGCGCTAGCGGTTTCTGCACAAATTGCGACTGGCCGCCGTCACGGTGTGCAGGTAACACAAGGCGTCTTGCCACGGTATTGGCATATTCATAACCAAAATCATTGCGAATAACCGCTATCCCCAGGTCAATGGCGGCGGCACTGCCTGCCGAGCAGCCAACCCGGCCGTCGTACCAGTACAAACTGTCATCCCGGTAGGTGATGTGCGGAAAGCGCTGCTTAAATTGTTCGGCATAGCGCCAGTGGGTAATTGCCGTGCGTTGATTGAGCAGGCCCAGTGAGGCTAATAAAAATGATCCGGAGCAAAAACTGATAATCCGGCCTCCCTGATCATAATGACGGCGCACCTCACTGGCTAACAGCGGGTCGATACGCTCAATGCTCACCGGAAAACTGGGGATCACCAACAGATCAGTGGCCGGGAGGTGCTTAACTGCAGGGCACTGAAAGGCTGTATGGCCTAAACCTTCCAGCGTTTGCCTGCCCAGTGTCACAGTCTGGGTCTGATACCAGTCTTTAAACTCCGGTCGGGGCAGGGCAAATAGCTCCGTGGCGCAACCGAGTTCGAACAACGACAGTGTTTCACAAAGCAAAATGGTGACTTTTATCATAGGGGCCCGCGCTGACAGCTATTAATTTGTCTAAATATTATCGATACTAGTTATATTAGACAGTTCTGGCGAGGCGATCCAGCAGTGATAATTAACTCTCAATTAATCAGGGAGTTTTATTATGCCATCTACTGTTATTCGTCCCAGACCTGCTGCCAGCGAGGAAGCTTTAGCCCATTTTCAGCGTTTACTGAAATATGAAACTGACTGTTGGGATGTCCACTATGCGCTGCATAACGATCTGGTCGATTTTGTCTTGCTTGATGTCCGCGCCGTGGAAGTGGCCCGGCAAGGTTATATTGCGGGGGCGACATTTTTGCCCCATGGGCAGATAAACGAAGACACATTATCAATCTATCCAGCAGAAACCGTATTTGTGGTGTATTGCGCGGGGCCCCATTGCAATGCTACCGAGAAAGCGGCTATCAGACTGGCACGCTTAGGCCGGCCGGTGAAAAAAATGATTGGTGGGGTGACCGGCTGGCTTGATGAAGGTTTTGAACTGATAAGTGATCAATGAAGCGCTGATAAGTAAGGCTTCCTTTGCAGAGGATTAACAGGTGGTTGCCATCAATGGCAGCGCTGGTGGTTTCTTAGTCCGACGGCCGGCGCAACTATACCTGATTGCTCCGGCAGACATGCGGTTCGCCGGTACTGTTGGCGTAAATCACTTTTTTATTACTGACCATAAATATCACCCGTTTGCTGACTTCAAAGTTTTTAAAGTCGCCACATGTGCCGGTCAGTATGGTGTTGTTGCTGAGTCTGAAATAATAGGTNTATTCACCGCTGCCTGACAACAGTGAATAAGAAAGTGCTTTATCCTCACCGTCCTGGAGTTGACCAAACGACAACTCGCCATTATTCAGGCCAATGTTGCCCTCAACGATTTCGCTGTCAGAGCTGTTTAGCAAACTGACACTCGGCGAAGTGACAACATAAACCTGATAGAGAATAATGGCGATTGCAACTACGAANCTGAGTGCTTTTAAAGGCATAGCCACCCCCGGTCAGGTTGACAGGAGCAGAACGANGAAAAGTGNTGATTTGCCATGTTTTCAATCCGTGAAATCTGGTGAATAAATCTTGTAAATNAGGTAACNAAAATCCGTGTTACCTCAATAATATTGCAGTGATTGCCGNATAAAGCAAGNNNNCCNGACNANTCAGGCTAACACNTNNGGCNTCCTTGCCGTNANGATGNGCTCTGCNATNCAGACTGTAAATCTGTTANGCGCCTTGTTGNTAGCTCTGCCAGGCCTGCATTGATCCAATGAAAACATCCACGTTCTCAAAACCCTGGGCCAATAGATAACTGGCTGCTACGGTAGCGCGCTTACCGCTGCCACAGGCCAGTGTATAGTGGCGGGATTTATCCAGCTGGTGGTGCATTTCCGGCAGATAGCCTAAGTAGATATGCTTGGCCTGTTTAAATTCGTTATTTTCAACCTCTTCCTGTTTGCGAACATCCAGCAGTTGCCAGTTGGCTCGTGGCGCTTTAATGCGCTCATCAACCTTATCTGCGGTAATGGCTTTCACATGCTGACGTTGGTACGCCTCAACAGTATCTGGCTTTGGTACCAAGGTCAGGTAACCACTAATTTGTTGGTAGCCCATCCGCCACAACTGTTTGGCGCTTTCGGTAGCTTGTTGATGGGAATCAGCCACCAGTGCAATCGGGGTGGAATAGTCAAGAAACCAGCCGCCATACGCGCTGAGTAAAGCGCCTGGCAGATTAAGACTACCGGGATAGTGACAGTCGCGAAACTGGGCATGACTTCTCACATCAATGAGTACACCGGGACGTTCGGCGCTTTTCTGCCAGGCAGGCAGGGCATCCGGCGCCAATTTCTGACAAGCCACTGCCGGTATAGGCGTATCCACCCCGGTAACATTAGACTGCTCCATCTTGCTGAAGTAGGGAGCAATATAATGGTTCTCTTTTAACTTATGCTCTATAAATGCCTTTTTAGAGGTGCACTGGTAGCCCGGGTTTTGCCGTTTCTCTATCCCTATGGTGGTAAACTCACGCGTTGCCATGCCTGAACCACACACCGAGCCGGCGCCGTGAGCGGGGTATACAATAATATCGTCACCCAGGTTGGCCAGCGTTTGCAGGCTGTCATAAAGCTGGCCCGCCATCTTTTCCATTTCCTCAGGGTAAAAGTCCGTGCGGCCAACTTCACTGACAAATAAGGTATCGCCGGTAAATACACCAATGGGCTGACCATCCTGTTCGTTGTCGATAGCCAACACACAAATACTGTCTTT